>NZ_ALWB01000141.1 GCF_000332215.1 Pseudanabaena biceps PCC 7429 | reverse complement strand
GGTTGCCGCGCTCCGCGCGGCAACCCTCTTTTGCTTATGTCCTGATACAGTTCGGCAGTTATACATTAGAAAAATCCTGATAGCTGATAGAGCCGACGGAGAATTGCCATAATTTTTTTGTCGTAATTAATATCCTCGGCCCATCGTCCTGCCAGTTGTCCCAGTAGAGGAGCCGTGCCCCGCTTGACGATACTAAACCTCGGATCGACTAAGGGCTGTACTAAAGGTTTGGTGGTGGCATAGGCTTTCAAATGTTGAATTTGTGCCCTTACCCCAATGCGCCGATCGTCAAAGCGATCGCCCCTAGCTCCATGACCAGTTGCGCCTATGCCGCCAAAATTATTTTGTTCGGGTCGAACATCCCCATCAAATTGCAAAAAACCCGTTTCCAGACACATCTGACAAAAGGCAATGTCATAGTTAACGCCTTCGATCGCCCCTTCTTCTCGATAGATGGTTGGCAAGTCTCCATAGAGATGTAAAGGGGCTTGGTTAATTTGTAAGAGGCGTAGAAGTTGGACTTCGGAAGTAGTCCCATCACCCATGATGCGATCAATTCTCCCAGCCAGCACGCGAGAACATAATTTTTCGCGATTGGAGGCATTAGTAAGAGCCGACATATCTTGGGCTTGAGCAGTATCTTTGCCAAGGCGACCTAATGCACATAGGGCGATCGCTCCAACTCCGTATTGAAGAAACTGCTTCCTTCTCATAAACCTTCTATTAACCGCTGTAGGTTGTCTAATTGTTAGTTAACTAATTGTTAGTTAACTAAGCACTAATTAACTAAGCACTAATTAACTAAGCACTAATTAACTAAGCACTAATTAACTTTGTTGTAATAGACATTAATTAGACTGTCCTGTTTCTGGCAAGGGGGATTTGACGGATATTGAGTACGCGGATCGCTGCAACTACGAGGATCTTGCGAATAGGCGGAAGCACTCCCTGTAAATGGAACTAGTAAGGCTGAAGCAGAGATGATAGATAGTAAAAATTTCATGATAATAACCTTTATGATAGATAATTGATTTTGTGAGGGTAAAGATATTTATATCCAATTAAAACGATGTTTAATTGATTTCTTGTTTTTTTGAGCCATATAGCTTAACTAGATAGAAGCTTATGTTTCTAAATATTAACCAAGACGATGTTTAAGGAAGTTGGGAATCTCCATACCTCGATCGTTCGCGGAAGAATTGCCTGTGTAGAGAAGGCTATCGGAGACAGCTGCGATCAGGGCTGGATTTGTAGTTGATGCTTTTGCCAAATCCAGAAACAAACTCTCAATTTTTTGCATCGACTCAATGACGTGATGTTTGATCTTGATGCAATCGGTGGCTAACCAAAAGGATTGAGATTCTTCAATAGAACAATCAGCGATCAGGATTTCTATCTCATCTAGCAAACAATCCACATCATTTTGAGAATCTTGGGGCTGGGGTTCGAGATCATGGAGCAATAGCCGAGGTTGAAAATAATGTGAATAGATGGGGGGAGTGGGAAAGGCATCACTTTGCATACATTCCTCCTAGTTTGGAAATGCCAAGTGAGGATAGGTAGAGGTGCTCACTTGGTGGTTCGGTTTGGTGAGATGGGCGCAGTTTAGGGTAGGTGAGATCGGCTAAAACTTCTAAAATACGGCAAAAATCTCGATGCCTGCGTCTACCACTCAGAAATTGAGGCATTTCCGATGAATGGGCATTTCTTTGCCAGTAATGGCGCAGATTGGCGATCGCATTCCAAAAGCTACACATCTCCTCATGGGTACAAGCTCGTAGAAAGCTCTCGATTTCATGTAGTAAATACGAAAAGCGATCGGCAATGCTCGGACGAACCCCAAACTGTTGAGGACACAAAGGGATCGCCAAGGATCTAGGGATTAAATTAAGGTGACGTTGGGGCGAATGATGGGGGGCGCTCATGTTTCAATGCCTCTACTTGTGAGGTTATATGAGGAAAAGTCGTTTTTTGTCGGAAAACATAATTTCCCTATTGCTATATGCACTTACCAGTGATACAAGAGTTAAATATTTCTTTATGTGAGGGTAAGTGAGTTTAGCGACCAGTACAAAGGACTTAAGGCTGAGTAAATCAACTACATAAGCTTTGTTGGCAATCAGCATACGACTCAAATTTCAATTTGCACACCAGAAAAAATAGTATTTTTTGTCAGTAAATACATGAATAAATCCAAAAATATCAATTAGTAATGTGAGGAGTAATTGATAGCTATTCAATCAAAAATTAATCCATTATTTGATTCCTTATTTGATCCGCTATTTGTCAGTAGTGCTAAAGCAATGCCTATATATATTTGCCAAATAACTTTGTTTTAAATATCCTTATTTGCTTGTAAATATATTGGTATCAGCAAAAAACAAGATCCTTAAGTATTTTGCTTGCAAAAACAATAATTTATAGATAAAGTGGCTGCACCTGATTTTGAACCCAATCCCAAGAAGCTTATAGATAAAGGTTTATCAGAAAAGACAAGAAAAAATTGGTACTTATTAAAGCCAATGTCGGACTAAATCTGGATCTGGATAAAAACTAGGCAAAGCCATTGCAAATACAAAAATATATGTTATTTATCTAACGTGAAAAAACAAGAATATGTAAATTAAATCATCTGCAAAAGCTGGAATTAGTCATCCCCTAAACAAGATCGACTTCATCGACTGATAAATAGAGACAACAATATGAGTTTAAGCAAACATCAACTGTTTATTTGAAATCTAGAATCCATTAAATTCATTTCAACTTTCGCCTTTACTAATCCAATACCGAGACATTAACTGAGAGGAGTTACGACCATGACCACGATAACCATTGAAGATGCGATCGCCATCGTTGATGCTGCCATAAAGGATAAGCGTCTCAGCAATATTCAGGAGCAACTACTCCGCCAAACATGGGAGGGCAAGACCTATGCCGAGATTGCCGAATCCTGTGGCTATGATTCTTCCTACATTCGCGATGTAGGTTATCGTCTGTGGCAGATATTAACTAATGCTTTTGGCGAAAGGGTGACCAAGCACAATCTCCAAGTGGTGGTAAGGACTCAAGCTAAGCGTTTTCGAGCTAAAGCCGTGACGAGTGATATCCCTCCAGCGACGCATCCCCTGAGTCTTGTCAATTCTCACAATCCCGAACCAGTTACGGTGCATGGGACTCACCTAGATGTCAAACGCTGCGATTGGGGTAATGCGATCGATACTTCAATTTTTTACGGTCGTACGGAAGAACTCGAAACTGTGAAAAATTGGGTGATCGACGATCGCTGTCGGCTCTTGGGCGTATTTGGAATGGGCGGAATCGGCAAAACTGCTTTTGCCACCAAACTAGCAGAACAAGTACAGTCGGACTTTACCCTAATTGCTTGGCGATCGCTGCGTAATGCGCCAACCGTGGAAGTGATGTTGGGGGAATTAGTCAGCTTTTTGACAAACCAAGAAATTACGGCTTTACCACAGGATTTTGACCGTCTTTTAGGAATGTTGATTGCCGTTTTGAAGCAATCGCGATGCTTAATCGTTTTAGATAATGTCGAGTCAGTTTTGCGTAGTGGCGAAATTACGGGACAGTATAACGAAGGTTACGAAGGTTATGGGGAATTGTTCCGTCAAGTAGGCGAGGTGCGCCACCAGAGCTGTTTGATTTTGACCAGTCGCGAAAAGCCCCATGATGTGTTGCCCCCCGATAGTAGCGATCGCTTAGTGCGTTCTTTGCAACTTACGGGCTTAAAAGAAGAAGCAAGACAAATGTTTCAACCAGAATTAGCGATCGCCCCTGAGACTGGTAAGTTGATCGATTTTTATTGTGGTAATCCCCTTGCCCTAACGGTGGTATCCCGTTCGATCCACAGCATGTTTGATGGTGACATCCAAGAGTTTATTGATCAAGATGCCAACGTGTTTGGCGATATTCGCTATCTCCTCGATCAACAGTATGGTCGCCTTTCCGAACGTGAGCAACAGGTAATGTATTGGCTGGCGATCGAGCGTGAACCGATTACTACCGACAATCTCCGCCAAGATATCGTGCCGATGATTTCCAAATCGCAAATTTGGGAATCGGTCATCTCCCTACGGTGGCGATCGCTGATCGAAAAGAATGCCAATAGTTTCACGCAGCAGCCCGTAGTCATGGAATATATGACCGCGCGTTTGATCGATGAAGCTTACCAAGCGGCGATCGCAGGTAATCCTGAATTCCTCATGAGCTATGCCTTAGTTCAGCCCCGTGCAGAAGACTATATTCGCGAAACCCAGATCCGCCAAATCCTTCATCCCTTGAGCGATCGCCTCCTCGCCCACTATGGCAGCATTGATACTTTACAGCGCGAATTGCAGATTTTGCTGGAGACTTTGCGCGATCGCCAAACAGCGATCGGCTACGCCCAAGGCAATATCATGAATTTATTACGGGCTTCCCAAAGCGACCTCACCAAAAACTTTTGCCGCTTTCCCGAACGAGTTACAGAACATTCTGACTTACAAATTTTAGAGCGCTTGCTCGAAAGCGATCGGGCTGGGGGACTTGCCACATGGGATCATCGCATTCCTTGGGCAAACAATCCCCTCGCTCAACAAACTTCCGAATCCAAAACCCAGATCCGCAGCAAAAATCTCTATTACCAATGGACAGAAGGTTCTCTCGAACAGTTACAACAGGAACTCAAGCAACAGCCCAAACTCCGTAAGAAGTACCATGCTTGGTTAAATGAGACTGAATTTGCCGCGATCGATGCTGATTTTGAAGCGGTCAAAATTACCGATACTCTCAATCAACCCGTTGAAGCCAGATTAGTCTTTATCAATGAGGTTAATATCGTAGAACCACCGATCGGTTTACCAACCCCAAGCGCTCGCCGCGCGGAAGTAAGAAGAAGAAAGCAAGCATTGCAAGCCAATCGCTCGAAAAAATTGGGTTAGTCCTCTATCGATCAAACGAACCACAAGGAAATTTTTGAAAGCTTTGATTCGCAACGCTTTCAAAAATTTCCTTGGTTTGGGTTTGAGCGCGAAGCGCTGTAAAACCTAGAAGAGCATACCGCCCGCGTAGCGGGCGGTA
This sequence comes from Pseudanabaena biceps PCC 7429, assembly GCF_000332215.1. Classification (GTDB taxonomy): domain Bacteria; phylum Cyanobacteriota; class Cyanobacteriia; order Pseudanabaenales; family Pseudanabaenaceae; genus Pseudanabaena; species Pseudanabaena biceps. The sequence goes on along the minus strand of NZ_ALWB01000141.1, from coordinate 8,534 downwards.
TGCTCTCTGGTTTTGGTTTTTAATTATGCCGAACTATTTAGCACTTTTTGATCAAAGAACCACAAGAAACTTTTTGAAAGTGTTGCGAAGCAACACTTTCAAAAAGTTTCTTGATTATGATCAGTAGCTAAGCATAGGCGATCCTAAATCCTGCATGTTGATAGAAGTTAGGGCGAAACCAGTTGCGGTAATACTTACAGGCTTCCGTTCCATTGGTAATCCATGAGCCACCAGCCATCATATTATGCTTTGTATCAAAATATGGTGCAGAATAGTTCTCATAGAGATAATGGGGTTTATATCCTGTAAGCGGCGTTAAATTATCGCCTAACCATTCCCAAACATTACCGCACAGGTCGTATAGTCCAGATGGGCTTTGGGCTTGCGCTAGATAACCAACGGGGGTAGGTGAAGCAAATTTTAAATTGAGATTGAAGTCAGAATCCTCTTTCGAGGGTGAAGAAGGCGAGCCCGATTCGCCGTAGGTTGCTAGATGCCATTCCGCTTCGCTCATCAGGCGTGTGCGATCGCCTTTCCATCGACAATAGGCGATCGCTTCATAGTGATTGACTTCTACGGGAAAATCAAAGGGCATTGAGATTTCATCGAACATCGCCCGATATCTATAGGTGTCATTGCTAGGAATCCAAAATTTAGGATGTTGAACTTGGTGTTGCTGCCGCCAAGCCCAAGCGCTTTCGTCCCAGTAGGCTTGATTCGCATAGCCACCATCCTTCACAAAATCCAGAAATTCGGCATTAGTCACCAGATATTTACTGGCTTGAAAAGTTGCTACATCCACAAGGCGATCGCCATATTCAATATCCCAGCCATAGGTCGCTGAAGCTTGAGGTTTGCCCAAATGCACCTTCCCATGCTTAATTTCGATCATTTCATTTGTGTTGGTATAGCCATTGGTAGGGGCATATTGCCAGTTGGGAGGGCGTTGTAGTTTCGCAACGGGCAATTGGCGAATCAACATTGATGAAGTTTCGATATGGATATATTGATGCTCGATCGCCATCATGAGTGCCCAAAGGGGATGCTCTTGATTAATGGGTAGAGCAATATTCGTCAATCCCTTGATTAGCTCTGTGATCGCCTGATATACCTGTTCGCGATAGTGCCAAACAGCAGTGACTTCTGCTTGCCGCAGACTATCAAAAATACTCGCAATTTCATCGGGCTTTTCAGGATCTACCCCAATTTCAAATAACCTTTCAAAATCGGGATGTATCCGTTGCTCGATGAGTCCGACACGGATCGCCTTGTTAATATAAAATACGGCTGAATGTCCTAAGTAGAAAATCAACAAATTACGCAGTGGATCGGGATTCGTATAAAAAGTGTCGGAATCAACTAAACTTCTCATCAAGTCATCTTCAATTTGCCAAGCCCGTTGAAAATAATCCAGAATCTCTTGATGATCGCATTTATCTAATTGAGGAACCTTAGCAAAGGGAATATTATGCATAGATTTAAATTTTCTTACAACTGACAGAGAACTAGAGCAAACCATTGATTGGAATCTGTCCAGATTTTGATGGTTGTTAAACCTTGCGATCGCAGTTGGGCTTGTACCGATTCTAGATCGAACTTACGGGAAATCTCGGTGAGAATGCGATCGTCAGCTTGAAATTCGATTTTGAGATCAAGAATATCTAGGGATACCTGATGGGTTTCTCTTGCATAGAGATACATTTCGATTTGGTGATCTTGTTCGTTATAAATAGCTTGATGGGTAAATAGATCGAGATTGAAATCACCTTGGAAACGCCAATTTAAATGGGAAAGCATATTTAAATTAAAAGCTGCCGTAACGCCTTGACTGTCGTTATAGGCAGCTTCTAGGATATCTTTGGGCTTCTGCAAATCAATCCCCAACAAAAAATAATCCCCTTGAGTTAAGGAATGGGAAACTTTACTTAGGAACTCATTAGACTCTATGGCGGAAAAATTGCCGATGGAGCTACCTAAAAAGAAGATCATGCGCGATCGCCCATGATTTTTACCAAGATAGAGTAATGCTTCTTCGTAGGTACCAAGTAGTCCTTCTAGGGAAAGATCGGGATATTTTTGCTGCAAATGTGAGACTGTCGTTTTGAGGATGCCACCACTGACATCGATCGGAATATAACTAAAAGCATCAGGAATAGACGGAGTTAATAAATTAGCTGCTTTTTGATAGGCATTTAATAAATAATGGGTTTTTGTAGAGCTACCACTACCTAATTCTACTAATTCACAGGAGCCAGTAATTGCGGCAATTTCATCGGCATATTGGTTTAAAATCCATGCTTCGGTGCGCGTGGGGTAATATTCGGGTAAATCACAAATCTGCTCGAATAATTCCGAACCGCGATCGTCATAAAAATACTTTGGGGGTAAGCTTTTGGGGGTTTGTGTTAATCCTTGGAATACATCATCGCCATCTTTACCAATGTTTTGAATAATGGCTGGATTACTCTCATGGAGTACTTTTAAATGTTTAACTGTCATACTTGGATCTTTTCCTGTTTGTATTTTTTACGATCCCAAATAATGATTTGGATGATTGCTCGTAATTGTATAGCAATGCAAGTTTTGCTTTAGAAATAAAACCCAAAAGATGAGTGGCGGCACGAAGCGCCGCCACTCATCTTTTGGGTAGGCGCAGCGTTCGCTACCGCTTTCGCCTCTGGGTTTTATATTTAATATCAATTCACGAAAGTGTGAATTAAATTTGTGAATTAAAAGCTAAACCTCGTAAGGGTTTTCAAGTTATAGCTTCACTTAAGTCAGGACACAAACCCAATAGATAGTGGCGGCGCGAAGCGCCGCCACTATCTATTGGGTTTGATGTTTGTCCTAACATTACTGAATATACCAAGTTAAGAAATGGCGTAGCCATTTCTTAACCTGGTATGATTCCTATTTTTAAGGTGCGGGAGGATTGAGTCTTGCCATTACCCATGTTACGTAGGTACCGATGGGACTCCAAAGTAAATAGGGCATGAGTAGCCATCCTGCGGGGGCAGAAATTTGCCAAACTTGGATGGTTAAAATTGCCCCTAATATAAAACCGATCGCCCCTGCGATCGCTCCTGCCCGCACATTTCGCAAACGGGTGAGGATTGGTGTATAGGACAGAATTGCGATCTCGACGATCGCATAGCCAGCCATCAATAGCCATGTATTAACGGTGGCTGGCTGGGTTTCCCAAAGGATAGCTGCCGAAGTAATGCCACAAATGAATATCGCAATCCAAATAAAGGGAATCGCGCCTTCAAAGGTAAGCCATCGCGGACGACGTAATTGCATAAACCATTTGTAGTCCGCAGGAAAAAGCTTGTTCAGGGCAAAGCCTTCCACAAAGGACAAAATGGCGATCGCGAGCCAAGTTACGATCATGATGTTTGGCGATCGGTGATCGCCAAGATAATTGTGTAATTAATTTCAGCATTAATTACACAATTATCTTGGCAAGCGGCTAGTCTTTGCTCCCGTTCGGTGATCAAGGTTTGGAGATCGGCTCGACCCGTCAGTAGGAGTCGATAATCTGCCCAAACTCCATATATCGCGTCAGCCAATCGTCCGACGAGGGGTAATCTAGTAATTGCATAGATCCAACCAATGCCGAGAAGATCGTAAATTTGACGAAATACTTCTACATTTTGGAGGATCGTGTCATCGGGTAAGACGGCATGAATGCGCCCCATCGCCGTTTTAAAATCAATCCCTGCATTGTCGGCGGGCTGATAGTCATCGGCAGCTATATCAACGAATTTTACCAAGCCGCGATCGCCATCTTTACTTTTTAAAAAATTGACTTCGCGCAAGCATAAAGGACATGCCCCATCGTATAGCAGTTTGATTTTCCAACTCTTGGATTTGCAGTCGCTGGCAATTGTTTGGGGAGATAACATGGGATTTGGCTAATATTCAGCTTAATATTCAGCTAAGCATAAGTAAACTTAATACCAGTTCAGAAAAGTGTTGGCACACTTTCCTGAATTATAGCTATATTCACTTAAGTCAGGACATCAAACCCAATAGATAGTGGCGGCGCTTCGCGCCGCCACTATCTATTGGGTTTGATTGCTGAACTACTTTAATTATAAAGCTCAAACATGGACGAGTGGTTTGGCATCGGCACGAATGGGAATAGAAATATGCATCCCTTCTCTTGCCATCACAGCCCCCGCAAACCTCTCCTGCGCCAACCGTCCAAACTCATCTAGCTGATCGTCACTATGAAGAGGATCGTGATGAAAAATGACTAGGGTCTTGACGTTGGCTGCTTCAGCAACCTTGATCGCTTCTTGCCATGTGGAATGTCCCCAGCCGATTTTTGGATTGACACTCGACCAATATTCTTCATCGGAATAGGTCGCATCCATAATGAGTACGTCGGCATCACGGGCTAGATAAAGGAGATTTTCATCTAGGCGATCGCTAAAATGTTCGGTATCCGTCGCGTAAACCGCTACGCGATCGCCACAGGTAACTCGATATCCTGTGGCTTCCCCTGGATGATTGAGTAGCCCTGTCTCCACGGTCACGCCATGACCGAGCTCGATCAGACTGGGAACTTCCACGTCAAAAAACTTTAAACATGATGCCATCACCCTCAGTGGTACTGGGAAATTAGGATGATGCATCTGTTCTTCTAGGCGCTCTTGCATCGTTTGACCAGTCGGCGCAATCTTACCGTAAATCTTAAAGAGATTTCCCTTAATAAAAGCTGGTGTAAAAAATGGGAATCCCTGAACGTGATCCCAATGGCTGTGGGTAAAGAAAATACTTGCTTCGACAGGCATCTGTTTGAGTAGATGCTGACCTAGTACTCTAATGCCTGTCCCCCCATCGAAAATAATACGCTCACCTTGACAACGCATTTCTACACAAGGAGTATTTCCCCCATAGCGGACTGTGGTTGAGCCTGGGGTGGCAATGCTACCACGCACGCCCCAAAAGTGAATAGAGAACTCGCTGTCAGAAATGGACATTAGCTAACTCATTGTCAGAGAATTTTGAACCATTGGGGCAAGTCTGAAATTTAGAAATTATGGTGAATTTCCACTTTTACATTATTAATCTCAATACTAAGCATAAATATCACGCGAACTTACCAATCTTGCTCACCTCAGGGACTTCTCATGTTCCTTATAGTTTCCTTTAATCTAGAGGCTGTTATACATTGCAAATAGCAATAATTACCATAACCTTAAATCTAAACATATCTAATTTTAGCAGTCACATCGAAGGAGCAAGGTAAGTAAAAGACGATTAAAATATCAATACAAGGTATCAGAGTAATTACCCAATTAATCAAACTATATTTGGGTATATGCTAACCCTATGTATCGCCTTGTGGCTATCAGCTTTTAGTACTACCTAGACATAAATAGATTTGGTGAGGAGGCTTGGGGTCATTTTTAGGTCACTTCTAAATTGCTAGGCATCGAAAAAAGCCAGAGATTTAACCCAGAGATTTAACCCAGAGATTTAACTAAGTTGCCTCAGTAACTGGGCGTAATTAAAAATCAAAGGCAAAAGCTGTAGTGACTGCTGCGCGTACACCACAGCTTTTGAGTTTTTATAGTAACGTAAGAAATTGCTAGGAAAAATCAAAACCCCAAAGATGGGTGGCGGCGCTTTGCGCCGCCACCCATCTTTGGGGTTTTATATACTAATCAAACCTTGCGTTGCTATATATTTAATTGTGCTTGGCTGCCTATGGAGTTTATTGCTTGTATCGCGATATCCCCATAAGCGATCGCCCCTCTCTGTACATATAGCAATCCTAAAGGAGTTGAGAGAGGCTTCGACTTCGCTCAGACATCGGGATGCGTTGGCTGAGGGAACAAATAAGTTAAAACATAAAACCCAGAAGAGTGTTGCGGCGCAAAGCGCCGCAACACTCTTCTGGGTTTTGTTTTTGTCCTAATATAACTGGCTACAGCTATATTTAAGTTAAATACGATCGCAATATTTAGCTTGACAAAATTTGACTTAAAGAAATACGATTTAATTTAATAAATAAGGACGTAAATCTTAAGGAGATGAGGGATGATGGGGGGTAATAACGATATATTGGGGATAAATACTCAGCAATGGATCTACGATCCATTACCTATAAATATATCTACCTCAGACACCTATGGATTGGGAATGCAGCCAACAGGCAATCAGCAGATGCCAAGTATTGCCTTTGATGCTCTAACGGGTTGGTTAAATATTGCTGGGGATGCTAGTAATAACGTCGTCAAGCAGACTCTCACCAATAATGGCTATTACCAATTGGATATTGATGGTCATCTTTTTTCAAGCGATCGCAGTTCTTCATCATTTTGGCAGAGCTTAGATGGAGCAATTGGTGACAATGTAGTCGGGATTAACTTTGATGGTGGACTGGGGAATGACACTCTCATTTTAGGCAGCCAAGCCCACCAACAGAATTTTCAAGTAATTGCTGACGACTCCCTCGGGATTCAAGGAGAAGTACATAGCGAATCGGTATTCTTCAAAGCTAAAGATATCGTCAATCAAGGTAAGGTTGTTGCCCATAATATCACCGCAGAGTTCAGCCATAGTTACAGCGATGAAGCCACATCAAAAATGAGCGCTAGCAATGGCGGGAGTATTTTATTAAATGGGGAAGGAACGGGTCGCATCGAAGCAAAAGGCGACTATGAAGCGATCGGTAATAGCGGCGGTCAGATCGAGTTTCGAGGAAAAACAGTTGATTTGATCGGAGCGAAACTGGATGCATCGGGCGATTTGGGAGGCGGTACGATTCTGATCGGTGGAGACTATCAAGGGGGGCATAGCAACTCAAACCGCGCGAATGCGGAATCGACATCAGTGGATGCGAATACGCAGCTATTGGCAAACGCCAAAGATCTTGGTAATGGGGGTAAAGTAATCATTTGGTCAGATCGAGATACAGACTTTCAGGGTGATGTTCAGGCAAATGGAGGAAGAAAAGGAGGAGATGGTGGTTTTGTTGAAGTTTCGGGGAAAAAGAGTTTAAACTTTGTCGGTAATGTCGATGTTGACGCAGCTAAGGGGAAGATTGGCAGTGTATTGCTCGATCCAGAAGATATCATCATTAATACGGAGAATGTTGCCTATTATAACAAGCTAAAAGGTAACGTAACTCTAGTTGCGGACAATGACATCTATCTCTTTACCAATACTTCCTTTGTTCCTTCTAGTGGAACGCTCACCTTAAGTGCTGGAGGAACGGTCAATCTTTTTGGAAATATATCTGCGCCACAGCACAATGTTAAAATCACGGCTGGGGCGATAGTGGGCTATGGTTCTATTTCTAGTAGTAATGGAACAGGAAAAGCTGGCTATGTTTGGTTAGAGAGCCAAAGGGAGATCGATCTTAATGTTGGTTCTTCTACGATTTTCACTGAGTCTGGCGGCAGTAGTGGAAATATCGGTGGGAATATCACTCTTAAGGCGGGTACGACGATTAATGCTGGTTTTCTTACTGCTGCGGGAACAATCCGTGGTGGCAATATTAATATATCGGCAATTGGCGACATTGTAGCTTCCACTCTCCGTTCTTTCTCCATTGAAAACACAGGTGGAAAGATTGATGTTGTTAGTACAAGTGGCGGCATCAACATTAATGCCTATGTCAGTTCGTATGGTCTCGGAGGGAAGGGAGGAGCGATAACGATGAGTGCCTATGGCGACATTATCTCGAATGATATCCATGCTGATTCTTCTCAAATTGGTAATGGCGCTAAGGTTGAACTGACGAGTCAGACTGGTCGCATTGATACTAATGGTTATCAGATCTCAGCTACTAATACTGGTAATGCTGGCTCTGTAATTCTGAAGGCTTATCAAGATATTGTGGTGGGAGATATTGCAGCATATTCTGTAAGTAGTGGGAATGGTGGTAAGGTCGAACTGACGAGTCAGACTGGTCGCATTGATACTAGTGGTAAGCAGATTGCAACTAGTGCTAGTAATGGTAATGCTGGAAAGGTTATTCTGAATGCCTATCTGGATATTGCGGTAGGTGATGGAGTCTCCGCATATTCAGGTGGTGGTGGTAATGGGGGGAAGGTGGAGATTACATCGCAGCAGCAGGGGATTAAGGTGGGTAATATTTTTACTAAGTCTTGGAGTGGGGATGGTGTTTGGAATGGGGGTAAAGTGACGCTGAAAGCTAAACTTGGATCGATAGATGGAACTGTTGAGTCTGGCGATATTATCACTACTTCAGTTAATGGTAATGCGGGTGCTGTAACTATCGAGGCTGGTGGTGATATTGAAGCTGGTAGCATCACTACTACTTCGATTACGGGTAATGCTGGCAATGTCACAATTAAAGCTATTTCGAGGATAAAGGTGGGGAATGTTGATACTTTTGCAAGTAATAATGGAGATGCTGGAGATGTTAGCCTATTGGCAGATGATGACATTGAAACGCTTGCCATTAATGCAAATGTGAAGGGTGATGGAGCAGGGAAGGGAATAGGAGGTACAGTAAAGCTTGTTAGCAAGATGGGTGATATTCTAACTGATTA
>NZ_ALWB01000140.1 GCF_000332215.1 Pseudanabaena biceps PCC 7429 | reverse complement strand
GTGACCAAAATCTCCGTTATATCCGTAAACATGGGCGTAAAAAATGGAAAACGTGACTCAGGTTATCATCGTCGTTCTTTGGCAGAAACCACGATGTTTCGTTTCAAAAAAATCTTTGGTGGTACTTTATGTTCTCGTAAATTTGACAATCAGGCGGTTGAGTTGTTCATCAAATGTGCTGCGCTTAATCGCATGATTCAACTTGCTAAACCTGTCTCCTGTTCTGTTGTTAGTTAATTATCTATCCTAATATTCTCTATTCTTTTGTCTTCTTTTTATTCATGCAACAACGCCCGAAGCAAGTAACGGATTATCAGGAGATTGAACCATTAACTCCTCTAACTCCTTACGCACATCCAAAACCTGCCGATCCTTCAACTGTGCAGCCAACAAACCGATCGCTAAAGGTAAACGCTGCACAAGCTCAAACAACGCCAACAAATCTTCACGGAACGGTAAATCCAAACGTGGCGCAGGAGGTAACTTCAACAGACTTTGGAAATAGTTCACCGCATCATCAGGCTGCAAACCCTCCAATCGCAAAGAAACGTGCCTACTTCTACGCCCGATCGCAATCGGATAATTGGGATAATCAGGATGATGTAAATCAGGTGTGCGTGTGGTGAGCAATACCCGACTTTCCCCCGCCTCCGACCATTCCTTCGCTGCATCTAGCAAACTTACCAACTGCTCCGCACCCAACGACTCCAAATTATCCAAAATTACCAACACTGACCGATCCGCCAGCACCCTCGTCACCGCCGCCGCATCGATTAAATTTGTTTCTAATACTGTCGCCAACACACTCACCGCATAGGACACCGCATCGATCCCCTGAAAATTGGCATAGCCCACCAAACACACCCGTGCAAACATCCCCGTCCGCAACAGCCACCGCCCCACCTCCTCAGCCAAATAAGTCTTTCCCATCCCACCAAAACCCGAAATCGTCACCCGCCGCGTATCCCGCACATACGCCCTCTCGATCACCCACAACTCCCGCGCCCTACCCCAAAAGCCAGCCGTCTGCACCTCACCCAGATTTCCTCTAATCTTCTCCCCCTTTTCCAAGAGGGGCTGGGAGGGATCTCCTGCAAACAACGCCCGATCGCTCCCCACCTGATACAACGCAGGTAAAAACCAATCCTGTAAACGCAAAGTAACCCGATCGCGTCCACGTTGGCGATCGCCTCGTTCCCGATATTCATACAAATACCGCCGCGCATTTTCCAACGCCTCCCCAAATCTCTGTCCCTGCGTCAGATGCTCATAAAAAGCCCCAAACATCCGCTCCGTTGTTGACGTTAGCACCGAATATTGCATCGCCAAAACTGTCGGAATCCCTGCATGGGTAAGCCCTGCCGCCACACTTCCCATCGCTTCTTCACCCGCCACTGCCGCCGTCTGACAAGCCGAAAGCAACATTGCACTGATACCAGCCTCACTCAAACTCGCCCCAACTCGCGCCGCCGAAACGCGATCGCCATTACCACCAATATCCTCAAACAACAGATAGCCAATGTTCTTATTGACATCAAACACCCCATGTCCATCAAAATGCACCATATCTACCGATGGCAAACTTTTATCTGCTAAACGTTCTACCAATTTATCGAGCGTAGCAGGACGCAAAAACTCCACATCAATTAATCCCTGTGCGTTTTTAGCGATCGCCTCAAGAGTTGCCAAGGCATCTTTACGCGGATCGAGAAAACCTGCACCTATGGGACGACTAATCACAAACAGCAAGCGCAACCGATTTTTGGGAGGGACGATATTTTGCTTAACTGAATCTTGCTGAAATTCTGACTCATTTGTTAACTGCGAAAAACTACGTCTTATCGAAATTGGATTTTCCCCATGCGATAAATAATTTCCTTTGGAATCGCACAATAATTCCCAAGGCAAAGCCAAAATAAGCGGATGACTTGCCGAAATCGTTAAGATCTTGTCTTGTTTATCACTATCCTGAAAATCCTTAAATATTTCCTTCGCGTCACCAACACTAAAAATTGCTGCAAATAATGCTGCCCCCCACAAAGGCAATTTCGCCTCAGTTCTTTCAGCACTATGATCGTCCACATCCATCATGTAAAGTGATGTATATTTCTCCAAATATTCGCGAATCTCAGTGCGATCGCCATCATTCACAGGCGCTACAAATTCCAGAGCATCCGTCTCGCGATTATTTGATTTGATGACAAAGCGATCGCAACTCGTAAACCGCACATTTAGCTCAATCATCAATAAACCTATACAAGCTCCAAAATTTTATCTTGCTCCCAGACGACCGATTTTTCCATTATTCCAAACTTAGCAAAAGTTTTAGCAGCCCTAAGTGCCATATCCAAATCAACACATAATTTTGCTGGATATATACCTTCTTGTCCTCCAACCACCAATTTTTCATCCATACCTAACTTAAGCGGATCGACAACATAATGAAATACCTCATTGTCAAAGGTTAAATACACCACATATCTCCCCTTACCACCACCAATAGCAAGGTGTGCTTCATCTTCAGTTTCTAAAGTTACTAAAGTCTGCCGATTCCCATCTAGCGACCTAATCGCAACCTCAATTTCCAGCCAATTCTGGGCTGACTTTAATACCAACTGATTGCGATTTTCTTGCCAGTCTTCAGTTGAGAACTTAGAAATAAACATCAAAACCTCACTTTAACCTGATTACATCACAACCGCTAGGGCTAATCACCTCTAACTCTTCCAAGTCTAACTGCTTAGCCATTCCCTTCACACCGCCATTTTGACCACAAGGTCTACACAAATCGCGATCGACTATTAACCTAGCTCGACCGCCTCTAATCCCAGCATCAAATGCTTGTTGCATAACATCAGCCTCAGCATGGGTTTTACTAATCGGATTCACCCTCAAAGTAATAACCCTCCTAGGGTTAGGGTCGCTCCCAGAATTGACTCCAAAAAATTCGCGATCCCCGATCTCCAACTTTGCCACCGTAGAACCATCATTTTCACTACCAGCTACAGGTAAACCTAGTTTTTCCCTAAATTTGGCTAATTCCTGAAGTTTAGCAGCAATATCTGCTGCGGGGTAATCAATATAATCTTTGTCGCTTGTCATTTCTAAAATAAGTTTGGATAATGTGATCCTTAATTGATTGACGAGCACAATCAGCCAAACTTAAGCCTTGACTCTAACACAATATTTCTAAATTTTGGCGAAAAAAATCTTTCTCATAGATTATTCTGGTGAATCAAGTATATTGCGTAACTCAGTGATCGCCTCTGCTGCTGTGTAAGACTTTAATTTTCCTGCACGATACGCCGCTAATGTCTCATGCCCATTTTGAGCAATCTCATCACGCCGCCGCTCAATTTTAATTTTACGAATTTTCCTTTCGATCGCCATATTCATCACAAAAAGCCTTCACGCCAATATGCAACACAATCACCGTCACTGCCACGATCACCGTTGGCAACACATTGCCCGATAAACCTAGTCCGGCCAAAATTCCTTTAAAAGTAGAAATCGTCTCCTTATTATCCAGATCGCCCCACTTCTTCCATTGCTTATACAGCACCCCATCTTCCTCACAGAGATCCGCCTTCGCTGCTTTCCAAAACTTTTGCAAAAAACTCTTCGCTGGTTCCTTAGTGGCTGTGGCGATCGCCTGATTCTGCTTAACTAATTGCGCCTCTCGATCGCCAGATTTTAGAGGTGCGTCACCAGACAGCGATCGCAACTCCAGTAACTGTGCATCAATTTCCGCCGCAAGAATAGAAATCTCTTCATCAGAAAACATCGATAATTTCTCCGCAAATGGAATAGCTGAAACTATCATAACCATTTCTTTCTAAAAAAAGGAGGGAGCGATCCAAAGTATCCCTCCCTCCTTTTTGATTTTTATATAGCAATCAGCTATATCTTTAAGATTAAGCTCGTACTTCCGCAAAAATCTTATTGAGAATATCTTGAGCGCCCTTAGATTTTAAGTCGTCAGCAAGTTCTGCACCGATCGCTTCAGGATTAGTCAGATCGCCTGTTACTTCACCCTTAACCAGAGTCTTCCCATCAAGGCTCGCGACAATGCCTTTAAGAGTTAACTTGTCAGCGTTAATGGAAGTATTCACACCAATGGGAACTTGGCAACCGCCTTCGAGTTCACGCAAGAAAGCACGCTCAGCAAGACAGCGTTGAGTAGTTGGATAATGGATAATCGGCGTAAACAAAGCCAAGATATCAGGATCTTCAGCGCGACATTCAATTCCTAATGCACCCTGTCCGACAGCGTGGAGCGAAATTTCTCCATCGATTACCTCATGCACGCGATCGCCCATTCCCAAACGGCGCAAACCTGCGGCAGCAAGAATCAACGCATCGTACTCACCAGAATCTAGCTTTTGCAAACGAGTATTCAGATTACCGCGTACATCCTTAAACGTGAGGTGAGGATAGTAATGACGTAATTGAGCCAGACGACGCAGCGAAGACGTCCCAACTACCGTTCCCGCTGGCAAAGTGGCAAGGGTTTGGTCTTTCAGTTTTTCATGGACGACTAAAGCATCCGCAGGATCTTCCCGTTCGGTTACTGCACCGAGAATCAACCCTTCAGGTAAATGGGTTGGTAAATCTTTAAGGCTATGTACCGCAAGATCAGACTCCTTGGTTAGCATCGAGACTTCTAATTCCTTGGTAAATAAGCCCTTATCACCAATTTTGGCAAGTGCTACGTCAAGAATTTTATCGCCCTGTGTACTCATGGTGACGACATCAAACTGGCGATCGGGGTGTGCTTTGCTGAGTTCCGCCTGTACCCAATGCGTTTGTACCAGTGCTAGCTGACTTTTGCGAGAACTAATGCGAACTGTTGAGGATGCAACCATAGGACAAAGGGTGAATGATTAAAAAAGTTTTGTAAGGTGGGATTTGTAAGGTGAGATTTTTAAGGTATAAAAAATTTATAAAAATCGACATAAAAGCACCATTTTCTATTCAAACAGGTTTTGCTACGGTTTCGCTGCGATCGCCTCAATATAAAATGTAAAGAATTCTTACAGAGCTAACCTGTCGCAAGGCTTTCAAACTGGATTTGTCGATATAAATCACTGACCGCAATCTCTACCTTTATCGACTGTAAGAAAATGCGATCGTCTAAACCATACTCAGAAAAAAACCATTTCCCCTCTTGATTACGCTGAAACACCTCCACTAAAGGTTGTTCGACTTGCACTAAGACATATTCCTGTAGGCTTTCAGACTTGCGATATTGCTCGAATTTAAACCCGCGATCGTAGGCTTCCGTCGATGGCGAGAGAACTTCGATGATTAAGCATGGAAATAAAACTAACTGAGGTTCCGTATCACGCTCATCGCAAGTAACAACCACATCAGGATAGAAGTACTTCTTACGTGGCTGAATCTGGACTTTGACATCAGATATATAAACTTCACATTGGCGATTAGCTAGAGCATCATCAAGTAATTTAAACCAATTACCTGAAACTCGGTTATGACTGCGTGTACCGCCAGCCATAGCGATAACTTCACCATTAAAGTATTCATGGCGAACTTCTTGCGTTGCTTCCCAAGCAAGATATTCTTCATAGTTCATCAATAGGCGATCGGGTAAAGCAACCATATTAAAAGTAAGACTTTAGTGTGGTGGTTATCCTTATTTTAGCCTGACAGTTATTTTCAAATATTTTCAAAAACTAAAAAGAGAAAGGCGACGCGTCGCCTCTCTCTTTTTGGTTTTATAGCTAAATTTAATTGCGGACAGCTTCGAGTAAGCGCGAGAAATAAAAGGAGGTGGCAGTAAATTCCTTGCGTTTAATCGTGAAGCCTAGCTTCTGAAGGACTCGGCGGACATCGGACTCCTTATGTAGATAGGCGCGAGTTGCTTTACTAGGACCAGGAACCATATCGCCCACTTTTTTCATCAGGACATAGTAGGGGTTTTTAGGTGCAAAGCTGAGTATCAGACGCGATTTGGCAAGAGATGCGAGATGGGCGATCATTTCTTCAGATTCGCGATCGGGATAATGAATCAACACATCAAGACAAATTACCGTGTCATATTCTCCCGATAATGAGGCGAGATCCTTGACTTCAAAGATCGGATTTTCAGGATTGCTGGCGCGGGCTTTACCTTCGCCGACCATTTTTTCGGAAATATCACTTGCATATACCTTTGCCCCCATTGCCGAGAGAGGAATGCTCAAGCTACCCGTGCCACAACCCGCATCGCAAACTGTCTGTCCGACAGCATTTTTGTCATTTTTAAACCAGTCCAAAACATAATCGACGGTTTGTTGATGCCCCGTACGAATATCTCGTTGCACTCGGTTGACATCACCTTCGCCATAAATCCGCCGCCAGCGATCGAAGCCCGTGGAATTAAAATAATCGCGAACTATTTCTTTATCCTTGGGAGCTTTTGAATTTGTATTGGAATTTTTATTGGATGAGTCGATCGCTTGATTAGATCTATTAGACATAATTGTGAAGAAAGCTTACAAAAAAGCCGATTGAATTAGTAGTTTTGTTACAGGTGATGATTTTACCCCAGAAAGTAAAGGCGTTGTGTACTGCCGCTACTTTCTAGGTTTTGTATTAAACTTAAGGCAATCGCCAAAAAAATTTGCTATGCAACTCAATCGCATCATTGCCCTTGTCCTCGTCGCTATTTGTTTTGTCTCAGCTACCTTTGGCATTCAACGCCGCCAAATGGATGAGTCTTTAAACCTAAAGAATGTGCTCGATCGCGATCGCCTCGAACTGGTTTCTTTGGATGGACCAATCACGGGCGGAAGAGCATCGGCTTCGGGAGCCATGGCAGTACGCGATCGCCTGCGGGAATTGATTAAGGATAAATCCGTAAAAGGAGTATTGCTATCCATCAATAGTCCTGGAGGAACCGTTGGTGCGAGTAAAGAACTCTACGAAGCCGTTAAGGATCTAAAAGAGCAAAAGCCCGTTGTGGTGAGTATGCTCGATCAGGCAACTAGTGGGGGCTACTATGCAGCTAGCCCTGCTACTAAAATCTATGCCAATGCAGGGACTTTGACTGGCAGCATTGGGGTGATTCTGAGCGGATTTAATGCCAAGGAACTGCTTGATAAGGTGGGCATTCAGGCACAAACCATTAAAACGGGTCCCTATAAAGATATTTTTTCTCCCTTTCGCGAACTGGGCGATCCTGAGCGGCAAATTCTCCAAGAACTCTTACAAAATACCTATCAAGAATTTATTAGCGATGTCTCTAAAGGTCGCAAACTGGACTTAGAAGTGATTCGGAAACTCGCTGATGGGCGAATTTATACGGGAAGACAGGCCAAGGATAATAAGCTGGTTGATGAGTTGGGAACTCTAGACGAGGCGATCGCTGATTTGCGAGCTTTAGCCAGAACCAAATTTGGGATACCCGATGCGATTGAGTTACCAATTCGGCGATCGCCTGCTTCCTTTGATCGCGTTTTAGATCAATTGCTCAGTCAGTCTAATGTAAGCATTGCTTTGCCATTTTTTGATGCGGGTAATGGCAATATTTCTGGGGCGATCGCGGATCAGTTAACCTCCAAGCTAACGAGTCATCAAATGCAAGCAGGTAGCTACGACCCACCAATTTTATTAATGCCCAGTTGGGTTAACTAAATCGAGCCTCAATCTAAGAAATTCAGCGCTAATTATCGAGAACACTAACTAAGATCATGCAGGCTCAGAGGGAATCTAAATTTATTTCTGAAATTATTTCTGAAGATAAAATCTGCCAAGTTGAGAGCCTTATCAAACAACTCGATCTTGTCAGACATATTGCCGAATCTGGATTCTGGCTATCGACCGATGAACTCGCCATTTTGCTAAATCTCGATGGAAGCTTTATCCGTAGTTTAGATAATGAAATAGCCGCGCCCAATCCAAACTACAAATTTTTTTGGCGCAACTTTGAATGTATTCTTGCCGATCGCCAATTTGAAAAGGGCTTTTGGTTGCTAAGAACGCGGGATAACTCCTTAGTAAATACCTCAATAAATAAGGATCAAGAAAGAGGTCAAGAATTTTCTAAGGGGGCTGCGAACCACACCAATCAAGCCTCAAATTCAGCAATAACTAGCAAGACAATAACAAGCGAGGCAATACCTAGCGAGGCAATTTCCCTAAATCCTCCTCCAGAAACTAAGGTTATCCCAACTCCCTATGCATTGATTGAAAATTTCTTGTCCCAAAGTCAATTGAACGATTTATTGCGCTATAGCATTCGCAAACAAGCGGAATTTGTGCCTACTAGCAACTCAGCCAACGATCCTAACTATCGAAAATCGTTTTTTCTTGCCCATTTCCCAGAATTCTCTGAGTTGATGATCGATAGGGTGAGAAAAATTACGCCGCAGATTATTAAGCATTTAGACATTAACAATTTTGCGATCGGACAAATCGAGTCGCAACTGACAGCCCACAATCATGGCAATTTTTACAAAATCCATAATGATAGTGGTAGTCCTGAGGATGAATCGCGAATTCTTACCTATGTCTACTATTTCAATCGCGAACCGAAAGCATTTACTGGAGGGGAATTAGTAATTTACGATAGTAAGATCGAAAATGGCTATTATGTAGCCGCCAATTCCTTCAAAACCATTAAGCCCACGAATAATACGATCATCTTTTTCCCCAGCCACTGTATGCATGAAGTCTTGCCTGTAAGCTGCCCATCCGAATATTTTGCGGATAGTCGCTTCACGATTAATGGTTGGGTACGCCATGTTTAGCCTACAGAGCGAATTGCGCCGCAACTCGCTCTGTAGGCTATTTGGTATTTAATTTTTGTTTGACTTTGGAGATGACACCGCTAGCGATCGCTCCAGCCATAACAATTCCCAAGACAGGCTGAATTAGTGGTTCCCATAGTTGTCTCCACAGCTCCAGCCCAAGGTTAATTTTCAAGCTTTCCCCGCCGAGGGCAACGAGCAGCCACACAAAAAAGAAAAATACTAAAAACAAATTGAACATTAAAAATTTATTTGTCCAACGACCAAGAGTTTCCATAAATTTTCTGAATTTTCGATCATCTTATACCAATTCACTAAAGTGAACCAACACTTCAGTGAATTACAGCGCTTTGCGCTCAAACCCAAACCAAGAAGATTTTTGAAAGCTTTGCGAAGCAAAGCTTTCAAAAATCTTCTTGTGGTTCGTTTGATCGATAATTGCTGTAAAACCTAGACGAGCGTACCGCCCGCTAAGCGGACGGTACGCTTTCTATTTTTATTTTTTTAATTATGCCAAACCACTTAATATACAAGATTTTATGCAAGAATTAATTCAGGAACTAAAGCTAGGTGAAAATTTAAATTTGAGGAGCTAAGACATGCAGCAAGTCTGGCAAAATTTGAAAAAGCCAATCCGTAATAGCCTTAAATATACTACCGCTTTAGTCAAAGGATATCCATTCCATTATGCAAATCAGCAAGAACCTAATTCTCTCGATCGCTATTCGCATAAATGGACAGAATTTACAACTTCTATTCCCGATCGCGGTACATCAGAAATTCGAGCTAATCGAATTTGGAATTTAAAACTTGCTGCCAAACGCATCCACTGTCTGAATCTTAACCCTCAAAAAATTTTTAGCTTTAGCGATCGCATTGGCAACCCGACCAAGTCTAAGGGATTTCGCGAAGCTCCTGTATTTGTCAATGGTCAAGTCTTAGTGGATGCGGGGGGAGGTTTATGTCTAATCGCCACCAATATTTTTAATACTTTACTTCATGGAGGTTGTGAAATTTTAGAACGGCATTGTCATAGCATTGATGCCTATGGAGAGTCAAGATTTTATACCCTAGGTCAAGATGCCGCCGTCGCCTATGGCTACAAAGATTTAATCATTCGCAATCATAGTTACATTCCATTGCAATTACGCTTTCAGATATTAGAACAGGAAGGTAAAATTCAGTCTAGTCTATGGGGAACTATCCCAAACCCCTACCTCATAAGAGTGGAATCTCAAGTAATCGAGCAAATCAAACATCCCAATCCTCAATATCTATCAGGATGGATTGCCAAAACTTCACGCTATGTCAAAAAAGAAATAGATCAATTATCGCCTTGGAAATGTGATTATGAGGCGATCAGCCTATATCAGCCCTGTGCTAAATCTTGAAACTCATTATCACTAAAAACGTCCCGTCAGATAAAAAAACACAATAAACTTTTTAAAAGTGTTGCTTTGCAACACTTTTAAAAAGTTTGTTGGTATAAGGTTTGCTTAGGAAATAAAATCCCAAAGATAAGTGGTGGCGCGGAGCGCCACCACTTATCTTTGGGGTGCTGAACTATAGTTAAGCCAAATCAAAAATCAGCAATTCAGCATTACCTTGGGCAGTCAACTTCAAATCACCAGAGACATCGCTAGAAATTGCATCACCTTCTTTCAACAAGCGATCGCCTACAAATAGACTGCCCCTTGCCACCTGAATCCATGCATAGCGATTTTGCCTCACTGTATGCGTAATCTCTGCGCCATCTTCGAGAATAGAAGCATATATATCCGCATCTTGATGAATTGTGACCGAGCGATCGCGCCCATCAGCAGAAGCAATCAACCGCAACTGATTGAGCTTTTCTTCTCTAGAGAAAGAGATTTGTTCGTAACTGGGCGTGACGTTTTCTTGATTCGGTAAAATCCATATTTGTAATAAATGAGCCATTTCCGTCGGTGAATGATTGAATTCACTATGGGTAATTCCCGTGCCTGCACTCATTCTCTGTACATCACCAACGCGAATGATCGAGCCATTACCCATGCTGTCCTTATGCTCCAAGGCTCCATCTAGCATATAGGTAATGATTTCCATATCCCGATGGGGATGAGTCCCAAAACCTTTGCCACCAGCAATCCGATCTTGATTAATTACCCGCAACGAACGAAAAGACATATGCTGCGGATCGTAATAACTAGAAAAAGAGAAAGTGTGATAGCTATCAAGCCAGCCATGATTTGCATGACCTCTCTCTTCAGATTTGCGCATAGTCAACATATTTTTTTCCGTTAATGATTGAATGATTATGGAAAGTAAGTAGCTAGGCATAAGTAAACTTAAAACCTAGAAGAGCATACCGTCCGCTGCGCGGGCGGTATGCTTTCTGGTTTTGGTTTTTAATTATGCTGAACTACTTATTAGAGTTTCGCATGTGCGCCATCACAGAATGGAGCGTTACCAGTATGTTTACAGAGACACAGAGCAACGGTCTTTGTTTCCGTTACTTCAAAGGCTAGAGGTGTAAACTCGGTACCTTTGTGTGCACCATTACAGTAAGGCTGATTGGCAGATTCACCACAGGTACACCAATAATAAGTTTTTGGTTCCAGTTCTAATACAACAGGCTTCTTGTCAGCAATCTTCGGTGCGCTCATTATTTTTCCCAAATGCGTTGGTTAATGACAAACCAACTATAATTGGCTTACACTCTTTACGTAAAGTATGTACTTTTTTGTAAGGTACATACCAAAAGGATACTATGGAGCAATATACTGATGCTTTTATTATTAAACCCTTAGCCGAAGATGATGGTAGCAACTCTTACCAAGGTGGTAAAACGAGCTGTGCTGTGGAAGCGACACTGGAAGCGATCGGTGGCAAGTGGAAGGTCTTGATCTTGCACGAATTATTTAATGGCACCAAGCGCTTTGGCGAGGTACATCGAAATTTGCGTGGGATTACTCAAAAAATGCTTACTCAACAATTACGCGAAATGGAGAGAGATGGATTAGTGCATCGCGAGGTGTATATGCAAGTCCCACCTAAGGTGGAATATTCTCTTACGGCTTTAGGTAAAACATTACAACCCGTATTGGAAGCTATGCATCTTTGGGGCAAGAGATATTTGGAACAATACAAAAGCCAAACTTTGTGAGCCTTTTGTATTATTCCAAATCCCAAATATGAGTGGCGGCGCGGAGCGCCGCCACTCATATTTGGGATTTGAAATAAGCAAGCCTTATCAAATATGCTCTAAGTAAATTTAAAACCTAGAAGAGCGTAGCGATCGCTACGCTCTTCTAGGCTTTTTTTAATTAACGTGAGTTCGGGATAATTTGAAACGGGCTTTGAGAAAGGGTTTGCCAGCTTAACCCGAACTCCCGTTAATTAAAAACTAGAGCCACAATCTGTGGTGTAGGCTTAGCCTGCACCACAGATTGTGGGCTTAGCTAATTACTTACCGCCTTTCTTGAGAGCGAGAATTGCTTCAACGGATGCGGTGTCTTGATTGGGATAGGTAGCGGTAATCGCCAAACCACGGATGGATTCAATTAAGGCTTTAGCTTCTGGAGGAGTTTTGGCTTTCTCCGCAGCAGGCATGAAGGCTTGGACAATATTCCAAGTTTTATCGGCATCGATATAGAAATAGCCAACATTACTGGTAGGAAGAGTACTAATCACTGACTTAAAGGTGGCATCACCATCGATCGCAGCAGTAGGCTTGGGCACGAATAGCGATACGATCGGAGAAGCGGTGAGAAACACTACATCCTGTTGGCTCCAGCCGTGAGATACGATCGCCCCAGGAGCACCTGGTGCTGACCATTCCGTCACCTCAACTCCGCCAACATCTTTCTTACTGACCTTACCGCCGTTTTTAGCAACAAAATCATCCAACTTCGTCAGGAGGGATTCACCCGCAGCACGTTTTGTGGTCTGGATCAGCAGCAAGGGTGCGAGTCCTTGGGTTTGGGCTAAGATTCCCTCTGGCTTGCCCTCAATAGGAGCGATCGCATATTCACCATCCATCCATCCAAAGATATCCTTATCAAGATCTAGAGCCAATGGCGAAGACTTCAATTGAGTACGCGCGTCATCAATGCTTTTCTTGAGTTCGGGTGCTTTTTCGGCTGACTTGACAAATTGTTCCCAAGAACTATTGATATTAAAACCATTGATCACCATGAATGCTTGAGAAGGAATCTGAGCAATGACCTTGTTTGGTGAATTTTTGAGAGCGGCAATTGCATCAGGATCAAATTTACCGAGAGCTTTAAAGCGAATACCTGCATCATCGATACCGAAACCCATATTCAGGGATTTCACCTTTTTCAACTGCTCTAATGATTCGGGAGGAATGGTCTGTGGTTCGGGGCTTAGTGCTGACAATTGCACGATGGATTCGCCAAAGTTGGGAACAAAAACTTGAAAGACGGGGTTTTGAATTTTTAAATCGTCAGCACCTACGGAGCCAGCTAGGGAAGCTTCGCCTTTGAAAGTATCGATCGCCTTTTGCGTAGTTTGCTCTTGAGGTGTGACGATCAAGTAATCACCAACCATTGCCGTAACACTGGCATTCGTGCCTTCACCATATTGGGTGACTTTTACACCTTTATAATCGGATTGTTTTTCCTTGCCACCCGCTTTAGTTTTAACCTTATCGGTCAAAAACTTCTCAGCGCCTACCTTGTCTTTAACCTCAACTACCACCAAAATATTGGGAACGGCTTTTGTATCAGCGGTAACTTTGTCTTGCACGAATTGTACCGAACCTGTATCGCTCATTGGAACGTAGCGAACTGGGGCAACAGCTTGGGTACGAGGTAGGAGGCTGGCGGTTTTAGTGGAGGGTAAAATGGCGATGGTGACATTTTTACCAATCCAAGGCTTGACATCTTTTTCATAGTCGAAATCACCAGTGGAAAGGTTGGTCTTTACCTTGGCGATCGCATCATCGTAAAGTTTTTTGGTCTCTGGCGAGAGGAACTGCTCTATTTTTGATAGGGATTCCCCATCCGTTGACAGAGACATTGCCATCAATGACTGTTTGGGGACGACTGTTAGGGCTCCCGAACCACTAGCAGTAGGTGTAATGGTCGGTTTGTTGAAGAAAAAGTAAGCACCTACGCCACCAGCGACAACTACAGCCGCGCCACCAATAAGTGGTAGTAAATTTGGCTTTGTTTCTGTCATAAATTTAAGACCTCAATTTTATTTTAATTTTATTGATTTCAAGATGTCAGTATAGTACTTAAGTCAAAATCACCATAGATTGGATTTACACATTGGTTGTGAGATCGATCGCATTGAATATCCAACAAGACTGCTGCAAAGTCTACAAACAAAGCTATGGCATCAGTCAAGCCAAAATAGGAAGAGGATAGCGATCGCTAAGTATAATCTTCATATTTCTTAGAATTTATCTACAGCGCTTTGCGCTCAAACCCAAACCAAGGAAATTTTTGAAAGCGTTGC
>NZ_ALWB01000139.1 GCF_000332215.1 Pseudanabaena biceps PCC 7429 | reverse complement strand
GAAATTTTTGAAAGCTTTGCTTCGCAAAGCTTTCAAAAATTTCCTTGGTTTGGGTTTGAGTGCAAAGCGCTGTAACTTGGTATTACAGAGAGAGTTGCATAACCTGCGGCTCTCTCTGCCGAAGCTACTTGAGAACTAAATTGGTCAACATCGTATTCATTTTATTGACGGATTCCACATACTCACTTTCGGGTATCGACTCCGCCACAATGCCCGCACCAGCATTAAAACAGATTGATCCATCGTACTGATAAGCGGAACGAATCGCGATCGCGAGATCCGCAGTTCCATGACTGTCCACCCAGCCGATTCCACCAGCATAAAGACCTCTTGGCTCTACTTCTAAGCGATCGATCCATGCCAAAGCATTCTGTTTATCGATGCCCGAAACTGTAATGCCTGGAAATAGGACTTTTAAGGCATCCCATAGCGTTTTTTCGGGTTTCAACTCGCCACCAACGCGGGAGGAAAGATGTTGCACGCAGCGATATTGTTTGACTTGCATGAAATCAAAAACCCTCACCGTCTCAGGGATGCAAAACTCGCCAATCTCGTCTTGGGCAAGCCAAATAGATAGGGCATGTTCCTTGACCTCCTTAGCATCGGTAAATAGTTCGCGGTTTAACTGCTGATCTCGGTCGAGATCTTCAGAGCGGGGGCGAGTGCCTGCTAAGGGATTAGTGATGACAAAGCGATCGCGATCTACGGTCATCAAAATCTCTGGACTGAAACCGACCGCACTCACATTGTCCATCTGGAAACAGTAGGAGCGGACGGAATTATTGCTTTGAGAGCCAAGACAATAGGTTCCTAGTAAATCCATTTCGCCTTTCACCTTGACAGAGCGTGAAAGAATCGCCTTATGCAGATGCCCTTCCCGAATTGCTTGGATCAATTTGCTTACCTGCGTCTGATAGTATTCGCGATCGGCAAAATCAACAACAGGGGGATTAGCCTTATAGCTACGCAGTGGCGCATCAATAGACAGAGCTTCAAGGATTTTCGTAATGGGCTTCACACTTCTGATACGGATGCCGCGATCGGTAATATGCAGTTCCGTCTCAGGAATGAAAAAATTGAGTAGCGGCTGTTGAATTGCCTTGGTATAGGGTGAATAAAACCTCGCCATGTCAAAACTAACATAGCCATAGGCAGTCCAATTTTCAATCGGTAAAGAGGCTAGAGCCGATTCCACCTGTTTAAGCGGATCGGTAATCGGTTGAGACTGGGTTTGCCCCATATAAGTACAGGTCACCGCTTCCGTACTTACGGAAATACTCCCTAGGGTATTTCCCGCAATCCGAGTTTCGCGATCGCCCTGATACAACATGTAGCTCGAAAAAAGTCCGAAATCCAAAAGATTCTGCAACAGGCATTGAGGATCCTTGGGTGAGGGGACAAACAACTCATGATAAATAACAGACTGAGTATCGTCTTGAGTGGCGGCTTGAGTAGCAATTGGAGACATGGATAAATACCTAAATACTTAAAATAAAAGAATGGGTGGAAATGGGTGGGGAGAATTTTAGGATGAGGGGAATTGGCGAGAAGTCCTACCAATCCCAATCCATAGCAAATCAACAAGCATGTTTGAGCAATGCTTGACGATGAATTTTGCCCGTGGATGTCCGTGGTAAGGTATCGAGAAAATGGATCGTCTTGGGAGCCTTGAAGTGGGGTAATTGCGACTTCACCATTTGCCGAAGATGGTTTTCAAGATCCTTATTGGGAGAACATCCCGATTTCAGGCTGACATAAGCAATCACTTGCGTTAGAGCATCATCATGCTCAGATGGCAAAACTGCGGCATCGAGAACGGTCTCGTGCTGAAGTAAAATATCCTCCACTTCAAAGGGCGATACCCACATACCATTGACCTTAAAGAAATCATCATTACGTCCCATAAATCGGAAATAGCCATCCGCATCTTTAACGTACTTATCGCCAGTACGCATGGTCGTTCCATGCAAGGCCTTGCGCGTCGCTGTCAACCGATTCCAATATCCGAGCATAAGACTCTCTCCAGACACTTGGAGATTACCGATTTCACCATCGGGAGTAGGGACACCTTGATCGTCAACAATCTGCACCTCGTAGCCAGCAACTGGATAGCCAGAAGTACCCGAACGACATTGATGCGGTCTATTAGATAGAAAAACATGCAGTAGCTCGGTCGTACCGATGCCTTCGCAAATTTCTATACCATAACGCTCTCGCCACTTCAGCCAAATTGTTTGCGGCAATTGCTCGGCAGCGGAGAGACAGAGCCGTAAGGAAGCTGAATTGAGAGGGGCGATTTCATGAACTGAGAGAATCCCCGCATAAATCCCTGGAATTCCAAATAGAACCGTGGGTTGATGGGTTTGGATATCCTCAATAATATCAAACGCATTCGCCGCATCTGTAAGAACGGCTGCGGCTCCCACCGACATGGGCATATATAGGGTATTGCCCAAACCGTAGGCAAAAGGCATTTTGGCAACGGAATAAATTACATCATCTTCTTGTAAATCAAGAACATCTTTTCCGTAGCGCTCGGCACAGACCACCATACTTTGATGTAGGTGAATTACCCCCTTCGGTCTTCCAGTACTGCCAGATGTGTAAAGCCAGAAGGCAGGTTCTTCGCGATTCGTTTTCTCCCAAGGGATAAATTCTTCCTGTTGGCTTAATTGCGAAATCAATGGTATATCACCATCGGTTTGGATAATATGCTTTAAGTATGGAGACTCAATCGGAGCGAGATTTGTTTGCCATACTTGATTGGTCAGTAAGACTTTGGCGCGGCAGTCTTGGAGGATGTAGTGAATATCGTCTGTGGTGCAAGCTGTGTTGATTGGTACGGGCACTGCACCGAGCCAAATTGCTCCCCAGAAGGCAAACACAAATTCTGGTGTATCGGGTAAAAGAATCGCAATACGGTTTTCGCGTTCTAACCCCAATCCATGCAAAAATCCAGCCATGCGGCGCACCCAAAGGCTTACCTGTGCATAGGTATAGGATTGCTCTTGGTAGTAAAAAGCGACTCTCTCACTACGGCGATCGGTTAAATTGATTTCGAGAAAATGGGCTGCCACATTAAAAATGCTAGGCAGTTGTGCAGAAATACTTTCCATCTTAATTTACTTCAGCAGTAATGTTTGCGCTTAATGATTCCTGTGCATTGGCAATGCGACAAATTTCTGCCAAGGTCATGTCATGGCGATTCCCTAGCTTCAGTTCGATCGCAAGTCGGCGCTTCAATTCAAGGGATAGCTTGATGGTCTCAACGGAGTCCAACCCCAAATCTGCATACAGCAAGGTTTCTGCATGAAGTGATTCTTGGGGAATACCTAAATCCACCAAGATGGCTTTGATTGTATCTATTACTTCTATCTCCAAGTAGTTCTCTCTTGTTTTATGTAACTCTTGTTTTATGTAAGTAGTTCGGCATAATTAAAAACCAAAACCAGAGAGCGTTCTGTCCGCTACGCTAGCGGTATGCTTTGGGGATTTTACCTATGCCAAACTGCGCAATCGTAGGGTAGTAATGATTTTGGGTGATAAAGAGTCTTGCTCCGCGATGCTCATCATCATTTTTTGAGAACTACCACGATTTTGATGCTAAGGCTCTTCCGCAAAGATGTGCTAAATAACGCCAAACACAGCATTATTTAGTATTACTTGCTTGCTTATTAACTACTTAGTGTATATTAGCTATTGAGAATAACTATTAATAAGATGTAAATAGCTTATTACATTAGCTTGACATTTGGCAAGCAGAATCTACAGTTCGGAGAATTAGCACAATTGTGATCGAGACAAAAACCTTAGACCGCTGGTTACCCAGTCCTTTTGCCAATACTAAGGCAGCTTTACGGCTATTTTGCTTTCCCTATGCAGGGGGCGGATCGTTGAGTTTTCGCAACTGGGCAAAGGATCTGCCCTCAACCATCGAAATTTGCCCAATTGAATTGCCAGGTAGAGGGTTTAGGCTCCACGAACCTGCATTTACCAGACTAGAGCCCCTCGTGCAAGTGATCGCTGAGGCACTCACACCCTATCTAGATCGACCTTTTAGCTTCTTTGGTCACAGCATGGGAGCCTTACTGAGTTTTGAATTAGCGAGATTTTTGCGCCGAAATAATCAGTTATTGCCAGCACATCTCTTTGTGTCGGGACGAAGGTCACCGCAAATTCCCAGTAGCAATCCTCCTACCTATGATTTACCCGAGCCAGATTTTTTATTAGAGCTGCGTCGCCTCAATGGTACGCCCGCCGAAGTTCTAGACAATGCCGAATTAATGCAACTGCTATTGCCGACCCTACGCGCCGATCTGGCTGTGGTGGAAACCAGTATTTATCAAAAAGAGATACCCCTAGATTGCCCCATAACTGCCTTTGGTGGCTATGAGGATTCTGAGGCGAGTATCGATATGCTCCTAGCATGGCGGGAGCAAACCAATGCTGCTTTTGCATTGCATATGTTGCAGGGGGATCATTTTTTCTTGCATTCAGCACGATCGCCATTGCTAGAGTTACTGTCCCAAGATCTGCTCCGAGTTGTTAGCTGTTTATAAAAAGTTATAAACAGCCATCTTAGGCATTTTTAAAGGTCTAAATTTAGAGATAATTTATTAAGAAAGATTAGCAATAATATTTGCGTTAAGTATATTCACGTTAAGCCATTCGCAATCTATCGCAGGCTTAGAAACAAAAATATCCCGTTCGAGTATTCCATTCGAGTATTCTATTCGCAATCATTTCGCTAGAGGATTTGCTGATTTTATGATTACCATTCACGAAGATAAATATCCCCTTGTATCCGTAAATTTTGGCAGAGAAACAACCTTAGAAGGCACGAAAAAGTATCTCTCCTATTTTGATAAATGGCTATCCCAAGAACAAAAATTTGGGCTAATTCTCAATCAATCTAATGCTCCACAGGATCTAGCAAAACAGGATTCAGCAAAACAGGATTTAGAACAGATCGAAAACGATCCCGAAGAAATTGAGGCAGTCCATCAATTAACTGTCCATTGGGCAAAGGAGCATAAACCGCAAATCACAAGGTTCTGTGTTGGCATCGCACTTGTCGTTGAGGAGCATGAATTAGGCAAAAGGCAAAAAGCCGCTCCTAAAACGATCGCAGGTTTGTTTGGATGTATGGGACAAGTATTCGCAAATCCACTCGCAGCCGAACAGTGGTTGCGATCGCTTTTGTAAGCAGGATGGCAGGCGCAAAGCGCCTGCCATCCTGCTGTTAATAGCAATTAGAACTGCAAACCAATCGAGGCTGTCATGGAAAATGGCGCACCTGGAGCAATACCTAACGTGCGTCCAGTACCGCCGACACCACTGATGTAGTTGACATCAAAGATATTATTGAAGTTCAGTCCAAACCGCCAGCGATCGCGTTTGTAGAAAATAGCGGCATTAGTGAGAAAGTAGTCGCCAACTTCGTAGGAGTTGGCGAGATCGCCTACGCGATTGCCAACATAGTTTACTCCCAAACCAAATCCTAACCCCTGCAAATCACCATCGGGAATTTGATAAGTTGTCCATAGCCCAAAACTATTGTATGGAGAACCAGGCAATCGATTACCCACAGGGATATCATTGTCCTCGGTCACTCTCGCATTGGTGTAAGCATAGAAACCAGTAATATTCCAATTGGGGGCAATTTCGCCAGAGATATCAAGTTCAATCCCTTGACTGCGCTGTTTTCCCGTCGCGACATAATATAGACTCAAAGGAGATGCAGATGTCGCTACATTTTGCTTGGTGATGTCGAAGTATGACAGGGTGGCAAACAGTTTTTTGCTTAACTCCGCTTTAACACCAAATTCGTAACCTTGAGCCTTTTCTGGTTCTAGAAAATTGCCATTCACATCTTGTCCCGTGTTAGGACTGAAGGATTGAGAATAATTGGCAAATAGAGATACAGATTCGGTCGGCTTATAAAGTAAGCCCAAGCGAGGACTCCAAGCATTATCATACCGACTTTTCCCATTGGAGGGATTAGTATTATTGACTCCATCAAAGCGAATCCCCGCAATGACGCTAAACTGATCGCTAAGAGCGATTTGATCTTGCAGGAAAACCCCTGTCCGACTGATGTCAGCATCGGTGTACCCTGAGGCTATCTGAGAGATATTGTCGAAATTTGGTCGGGAAAATAGCCCATAGGTTGGACTATAGACATTCAGAGGCAGTAATTTACTAAAATCAATTTTCGTAAGGACATCCTTGAATTTACTCCAATTAAGATCGACTCCCGCTAGCAAAGTATGCTTGAGTGAGCCCGTATCGAATTTCCCAACCACATTGGTTTGGAGTGAATAGTCATTAACTTCAAATTCCCGTTTTCCATATACTCTGATTAGAGTTCCCGAAACTTCATTAAATGCAGCGGGCAGAGTCGTCAAAAGTTGCTGACTTTGGTTGGTATAGCGAAAGGCATTGCGTAATGTCCAATTATCATCAAATTGATGTTCAAAGTTATAGCCGATGCTCAGACTCTTAGAGTTATTCGTATCATCCCGTTCACCGAAAATACGATCGCGGGGCACATTGACTACGCCCTTCCCATAGGCAAGCAATCCCACATCATAGGGAGAGCGATCGTTCAAATACTCCAGAGAAAAGGCGAGACTAGTGCGATCGCTAATTTTCCATTTCACGACAGGAGCAATAAAAAACCGCTCCGAAGTAGTCGAGAAGTCACGAAATCCATCCGATCGCTGATATGCCATATTGAGGCGATAGAGCAAGTTGCCATTGGTATCTAAGGGTCCCGAGAAATCGATACTAGGACGAATTAGTCCAAAACTACCAACTTGAAATTGCAGATCGTAAAAGGGTTTAGATAGAGGCTGTTTCGTAACTAAATTGATGATCCCGCCAGGTCCATTCTGTCCGTATAGAACTGAAGCAGGACCCTTAAGCACTTCAATCTGTTCGAGGTTTGCTGTTTCCTGTGCGCCAAGGTTGTAGTAGCTGCGAAAACCATCGCGTAAAATGGGACCATTGGAAAAGCTATCAGTGGTAAATCCGCGAATTGTCAGACTTTGAGAGGAGGCAAATTTCCCCAATTCTCCCGTTACCCCGCTAACATTCCTTAGGGCTTGATCGACGCGAACAATCTGTTGATCTTTCAGGACTTGTTGTGGAACTACTTGAATGGATTGGGGCGTATCAATGATGGCAGTATTCGTACGTGTAGCGGTAGAAGCATTGGGTACAACATAGGCAGGAGGAGCTTCGACTTTGCCCGTTACCTGTACTTCTTCCTCTCCCTCGTCGGGCTTTTGGGCGACAGGACTGGTGGGATTACTAAAACTCACCGTCGCTTTAGGTACAGCACTAACGCCAGTAACGATCGCTCGCACATAACTAGCATTAGCTTGGCTCACCGATACGCTCACAATTCCCTTAGCAGGGTTTTCCAGAACAAAGCGATCGCCGCTAGAAAGGGAAAGTTTGGCATTGGGAATATCGAAGTAAACTAATTTACCCGAAGTTTTTGCCACTGGAGCAACGAGGTTGCCTGTCGATGTTTCTAAAATGACTTCCAGCCCATCGGCAGTGGGATTTACCTTTACACCCGTAATTTGGACGGGATTGGTAGAAGCTTGAGCGAGTAGCGCTGAGGCCTTGGTGGAAACTTGGCGCAGATCGCGAACGCTAGAAATTTGCCCATCAGATTTAGGATTGCGGGAATCTATCTGAGGCCCAGATTCAGGATTAGCGAGAATATCTGCCTGAATAGTTCCTTCTTTAGTGAGATTTTCGGCGGAGACTTCAGCGACATCGAATTTCAATAATTCGGGTGTAGCCATACTAGCGACTGCACAGACCAAGCTGGCAAACAAAACACGATCAGATTTCATTATGATGGTAGGTATCGATTTGATATTGATGATTCAAGGGCAAGTTGACGCTTGCCCTGTTTTTTGTGAATTTTTTTGTGAATTTTTTGGATTAGGTAGAAAATTGCCTCAGCCCAGTTGTGTTTGGCGATCGCCATGAATTGGTCTGTTGACTACAGGATGGGAATTACTAGCAATTAGTTTTTTAGAGATAATTCAATAGATTAGAAAGACTCAAATCCAATAAAGCTCAATAAAAACCCAATAAAATCCCGATAAAATAGTCTAAAGCTTTTCTAAGGCTGACAAAGTTGCATAAAATAATTTAATATTTGACATACTTATTGCTAGATAATATCAATAACTACTAAAACTAATAGCAAAAAGCTGAGTTAATTGCAATAAAATATCAATAATAAATCAGAAATTTATCCGATTGCCGCTGGCAAACTTTAGCAGAAGTTGATCAGAAGTTGATCGGAAGTTGATCAATTGTTGCGATTTCTCTACCCAAAAGGCTTCTTCCGCGCTCCGTCTCTTTCTTCTCACAAGGTCATTTACCCAAGTTTTTCATGTTTCACCTGTCACTATTTAGACCTTTTTTTAGGTTGTCCAAATATTTACGAGCATCTCCCGCGATCGGACTGGCATTAGGGGCGATCGCTTTGCTAATTTGCACTATCTACAGCTTGACTCTAGGCAATACCAATATTTCGCTAGAGACTATTTTTAGATCCTTTACCGCTTTTACAAGCTTTGCCGATAACGACCGTTTCGAGCCTCTGATTATCCAAACGGTAAGGCTACCGCGATCGCTAATGGCGATCGCCATCGGTGCAGCTCTGTCCGTATCGGGGGCATTGATGCAGGGCTTAACCCGCAATCCTTTAGCCGAAACTGGCATTTTAGGCATTGGTGCAGGGGGAGCCTTAGCCGTCGTAGGAACCCTATTTGTATTTGGCAACTCTTCATCTGTGGTCTATGCAGGGGCAGCCTTGTTAGGCGCAAGTATCGCAGCGGTGGCAGTCTATGGGCTGGCTTCTTGCGGTGCGGGTGGTGCAACTCCCTTAAATCTGACGATCGCAGGGGCAGCTCTCACCGCATTTATCTCTTCGATTACCACGGCTATTCTCGTCCTCAGCCAACAAACCTTAGAAGAAATTCGATTTTGGTTAGCGG
Source organism: Pseudanabaena biceps PCC 7429 (assembly GCF_000332215.1). Taxonomy (GTDB): domain Bacteria; phylum Cyanobacteriota; class Cyanobacteriia; order Pseudanabaenales; family Pseudanabaenaceae; genus Pseudanabaena; species Pseudanabaena biceps. The sequence goes on along the minus strand of NZ_ALWB01000139.1, from coordinate 6,169 downwards.
GTTCCTTAGCGGGGAGAGATTTCGATCTGTTTTTACAAGTACTTCCCTTAACGATCCTAGGACTAATCATGGCTCTGTTGTTGGGGAAGCAGATTACAACCATGAGCTTAGGAGAAGAAATCGCCACCAGTTTAGGTCAACAAACCTTAGGCGTTAAGCTGCTGACCGTAATTAGCGTGGTGTTATTGACGGGAAGTTCTGTGGCGATCGCAGGTCCCATTGGCTTTGTAGGTTTAGTCGTTCCTCACGGAGTGCGCTTTTTTATCAAAACCGATTATCGATGGATTTTGCCCTACTCAGCAATTTTTGGGGCGCTTCTTTTATTAACTGCCGATATTGCCGCGCGACTATTGCTCAAACCGCAAGAATTGCCCGTGGGGGTTATGACAGCCATTATTGGCGCTCCTATGTTTGTCTATCTCGCGAAATCAAAGGTAAGAAAATAAGGTAAGAAAATGAAGTCATTGCTCGTTGTTCGGAATCCCGTTCTTTCCTTTTCCATAGATCGCCGCTTACCTATGGTCGCTGCGCTCCTGATTGCCCTTAGCTTGACCGCGATTTTACTCAATGTGTCGCAGGGGGAATATCCGATCGCGATCGCCGATATTCTCAAAACCCTCTTGGGGCTAGATACGGGCAACCCCAATCATCCCTTTGTCATCCAAACCATGAGATTGCCGCGTACCCTCGTTGCCTTCATGGTTGGCGTTGCTCTTGCCATTTCTGGCACGATTTTTCAAGGGTTAACCCGCAACCCCCTCGCCGACCCCAGCATGATCGGCATCAATGCGGGGGCAAGCCTCGCGGCTGTCAGCACCATCGTCTTATTTCCCGCAGCGCCCTTATATATCTTGCCGATCGCTTCTTTCCTTGGAGCTTTGTTAATGGCGGTTCTGATCTATCGATTAGCTTGGAATGACGGGAGTTCGCCGATTTTGTTGATTTTATTAGGCATTGGGCTATCAGCGATCGCCACGGCTCTGACAAATTTATTAATTATTTTTGGGGCAATTGCCAATGTCAGTCAGGCGATCGTTTGGCTCGCAGGGAGTGTCTACGGTCGTACTTGGCTGCAATTTTGGGCTTTTCTTCCTTGGTGTCTCTGCGGTATTCCCCTTGCTCTGGGCTTATCCCGCCATCTCAACGTCTTGCACTTAGGGGATGATGTCGCCAAGGGATTGGGCACGCGATTGGAATGGCAGCGAGGGCTACTAGTAATCGTCGCGGTTGCCTTAGGAGGTTCCGCAGTTGCCACCGCAGGAACGATTGGCTTTGTGGGCTTGATGGCTCCCCATATTGGTCGCAAACTTGTGGGGGGAAATCATCAAAACCTTCTACCCATCGCCGCCCTCATCGGTGGGCTATTAGTCACGATCGCCGATTGGTTAGGGCGGACTCTATTTGCACCTACAGAATTACCCTGTGGCACGATTGTGGCTGCTATCGGCGCTCCGTTTTTTCTATCCTTACTCATTCATCATCGCAAACGCTAATGCTGGAACTTTCTACCCAAAATTTATCCCTAGCTTACGAAAAGAAAAATATAATTCAAGACTTGACCTTAACCATTCCTACGGGGAAAGTGACGGCCTTAGTAGGTGCAAATGGTTGCGGCAAATCCACTTTATTAAAAGGATTAGCGCGTTTACTTAAACCAACTGATGGAGTGGTGTATCTAGATGGAAAATCGATCGCTCAGCGCTCGACCAAATCCGTTGCCCAACAATTAGGATTATTACCACAAAACCCCATTGCTCCTGAAGGCTTGACCGTAAGAGATTTGGTAGCTCAGGGTCGATATCCCCATCAAACTTGGATGCAACAGTGGTCGATTCAAGATCGCCAATTTGTACAGCAAGCCTTAGAAATGACTGACCTTGTGGAACTGAGCGATCGCCCTCTGGATACCCTTTCAGGTGGACAAAGACAGAGAGCTTGGATTGCGATGGCACTTGCCCAGAATACTAAAATTCTCTTACTGGATGAGCCAACCACCTTTCTCGATTTAGCACATCAAATTGAAGTATTAGATCTGCTGCATTATCTCAATCAACAACAAGAGCGCACAATTGTCATGGTGTTGCACGATCTTCATCATGCCTGTCGTTATGCCGATTACATCGTAGCGATCAAAGATGGCAGGATCTTTGCGGAGGGAACACCCCAAGAAGTAATCGTTGAAGACATCGTTCAGGCGGTATTTAACTTGAAATGTCGCATCTATCCCGATCCGATCGCAGGCACACCGATGTGTATTCCCATCAGCGCCAAGGGAGCAGGAATGCATGGGCGAGCACTACCATAGGTTTAGTTAAGAAAATATGAAACTCATCAATTCGGTGCGATCGATCGCTGTGGCGATCGTGATGATATTGGCGATCGTGGCCTGCCAAGGTCAACCCTACCAGCCAGACACCCGTAATGCTGCCGCCGTCTCGGCTCGCAATGACTGCCGTGATGTCGAACATGCGATGGGCGTGACCAAAGTCTGCGGTCAACCCCAGAGAATTGTCGTACTAGGTCCCTATCTGCTCGAGCCCTTACTCGCCCTAGATATGCAGCCCGTTGCTTTTGCCGACAATGCCAATTTTCATCAAGGAGACTATACCAATCCTAGCAAACAGATTCCCTATCTGGGAACGAGAATCGCCAACCCCATTGCCAATGTGGGAGTTGCCTATGCTCCTTCCATCGAAGCAATTCTCAAAGTTCAGCCAGACTTAATTTTGGGATTGGATATTAACAACAAGCGTCAATATCCAATCCTATCGAGCATTGCCCCGACCATCATTCTTAAATGGGCTGATCCAGAAATAAATCTCAAAGAGATCGCTCAAGCTGTTAACCGTTCCCCACAAGCTGAGCAGTTAATCGCCAATACGAAACAGGAGATTGCCACAGCCCGCCAAGCCTTTGAGCCGATCGTCAAAACCGATCCCAAAATGCTATTGCTAATTTCCTCGGAGTTGCGTGAGATGACTTTAGGCACGAAAAGGCATGGTCTTTGCACCGCTCTGCTACAGGATTTAGGATTTCAATTGGTCTATCCGCCCAAACAGGAAGAAGCCCTTGCACCAATTTCCCTAGAGACCCTACCTCAACTCAATCAAGCTGATCGGGTTCTCTTACTGGGGAATAACTTCAGCAATCCCAACCAATTCAAACGCGCCAGTAGTTTTGAGGAATCTCAACTTGCGAACCTGAAGCAAGCTTGGTCAAAAAATGCGATCGCGCAGTCCCTCAAGGCAAGTAAATCTGGCAAGGTTTACTTTGTGCCTACCTACCTTTGTCTGGGTTTACCTGGCACTATTGGTACGCATCTCTATCTTGACGAACTAAAAAAGCAGATATTAAATAGCTAAGCCAATTCATATTAAATCAAAACCCAAAAGAGGGATGCCGCGCTCCGCGCGGCATCCCTCTTTTGGGTTTTGATTTTGTCCCAACTATCGCTTACGTTGCTATATCGGTAAACAAATGTAATGTCTGCAAATTTAGTTCTTTAGCAATAGATATAATGTTGTTATCTAGGATCTGGCAAAAACCTAGAATCGAGATTTGAAGACTTCAAGATTGGGATTTAGGGCTTCATTATCTGTCCGTGAATCGATCTAATCATTAACTTGATTAGGGAGTTGAATCATCATGAATAGCTCAATTTTTACTTCCGAAATATCGAGAAACATTCCTAGGGAACAAGCTTTAATACTTTGGTTTGAAGAAGTAGGAATTACCGATATTCCTCTTGTTGGTGGAAAAAATGCTTCTCTTGGCGAAATGATTCGGCAGCTCAAGCCGAAGGGAGTTAATGTTCCCAATGGATTTGCTACCACTGCTTACGCTTTTCGGTACTTTATCGAAAAGGCTGGACTGGAGGCGAAATTACGCGAACTATTTGCCGATCTGAATATTGAGGACATGAGTAACCTACGCGATCGCGGTAGATTGGCAAGGGCTTTAGTTCTCAGTACACCTCTACCTGACGATCTGCAAATGGCGATCGCCATATCCTATCAAAAACTCTGCGAATGCTACGAATGTGGTAAGGAAGCCGATGTTGCTGTTCGCTCCAGTGCCACAGCCGAGGACTTGCCCGATGCGAGCTTTGCGGGGCAGCAGGAAACCTATCTCAATGTCTATGGAGCAAACGAGGTAGTTGAAGCCTGTCATCGTTGCTTTGCTTCGCTATTTACCGATCGCGCTATTTCCTATCGGACGATTAATGGCTTCGACCATTTTGATATTGCCCTCTCCGTCGGTGTCCAGAAAATGGTACGTTCCGACCTTGCCGCCTCTGGGGTAATGTTCTCCATCGACACCGAAACGGGCTTTAAAAATGCAGCGCTCATCACTGCCGCCTATGGGCTAGGGGAAAATGTCGTGCAGGGTGCAGTCAACCCCGATGAGTATTTTGTTTTCAAACCCACCCTCACACAAGGTTTTCGCCCCATTCTCGAAAAACGTCTCGGCACCAAGGAAATCAAGATGGTGTACGACCTTGGCGGCAGTAAGCTGACTAAGGATATTCCCGTTCCCCCTTCTGAGCGCATTAAGTTCGCGATTACCGATGACGAAATCCTGCAACTTGCTCAATGGGCTTGCATTATCGAAGATCACTATTCGGCATTACGTGGCAAATTCTCGCCGATGGACATTGAATGGGCAAAGGATGGTCGCACAGGCGAATTATTTATCGTGCAGGCGCGTCCTGAAACAGTCCAGTCCCAAAAATCGGGCAATATTCTCAAGAATTACAAACTGAAGGGCGGTGGCAATGTTTTGATTGCGGGTCGTGCAGTTGGTGAAGCGATCGGTCAAGGCAAGGCAAATGTAATTCTCGAAGTACATCGGATCGAAGATTTTCAAGCAGGTGAAGTTTTAGTTACCAATAAAACCGATCCTGATTGGGAACCGATCATGAAAAAAGCAAGCGCGATCGTCACCAATCAAGGTGGGCGGACCTGTCATGCCGCTATTATTGCCAGAGAAATGGGCATCCCTGCGATCGTGGGCTGTGGGGATGCCACGGGGATCATCACGACTGGGCAAGAGGTAACTGTATCCTGTGCCGAGGGCGAAGAAGGTAAGGTTTATGGCGGATTAGTTCCCTTTGCAGTGATTGAGACTTCTCTCGATGATTTGCCGCAGATCTCCACCAAGATCTTGATGAATGTTGGCAATCCTGAAGAAGCTTTTAGCCTATCTGCGATTCCCTGTGATGGCGTGGGCTTAGCTCGTATGGAATTTATTATCGCCAACCATATCAAAGCACATCCCCTTGCCTTGATCCATTTCGATACCCTCGAAGACAAATCTGCTAAACGAGCGATCGCGAAACTAACCGCAAGGTATGAATGCAAAACAGACTTCTTTGTAGACAAACTTGCCCAAGGCATCGGTACGATCGCCGCAGCATTCTATCCTAAACCTGTCGTAGTGAGGATGTCCGACTTTAAGAGTAATGAGTATGCCAATCTCCTTGGCGGTCGTGGCTTTGAACCACTCGAAGAAAATCCAATGATCGGCTGGCGTGGTGCGTCCCGTTACTACGATCCAAAATATCGCGAAGCCTACGGCTTAGAATGCCAAGCCCTAAAGCGCGTTCGCGATGATATGGGTTTAACCAATGTGATTCCAATGATTCCTTTCTGCCGTACGCCCGAAGAGGGACGGAAAGTACTTGCGGAGATGGCAAAACATGGCTTAAATCGCGGTGAAAATGGACTTGAAGTTTATGTGATGTGCGAAATCCCCAGCAACATCATTCTGGCGGATGAGTTCTCGCAGGTCTTTGATGGCTTCTCGATCGGTTCTAACGACCTAACCCAATTGACGCTCGGCTTAGATCGCGATTCGGCTCTGGTTGCCCATATTTTCGACGAACGGAATGAAGCCGTTAAATCTATGATTCGCAGCGTGATTCAAAAAGCCAAAGCCAATCATCGCAAAATTGGGATCTGCGGTCAGGCTCCCAGCGATTATCCTGAATTTGCGAGATTCCTCGTCGAGCAGGGTATTGATTCGATCAGTCTCAACCCTGATTCTGTACTGAAAACCATATTGGAGTTAGCTAAATAAGCCCCAAATATTAAGTGGATCAGTGGCGGCGCTTCGCGCCGCCACTGATAGCTATATTCTCAAACCCAATAGAGAGTTGCGGCGCGAAGCG
>NZ_ALWB01000138.1 GCF_000332215.1 Pseudanabaena biceps PCC 7429 | reverse complement strand
CTGGCGGCGCTTCGCGCCGCCAGTCAATTCTTGGGGGTTAATTCGTCCTAGATCAAAAGTTCTAGAGTGAAAACAAAACAGCCCTGCTAAGCAGGGCTGTTTTGTTTAAAAGATTGCTTGGCAATCTCTCAACCATTTAGCTAATCCATTCAGGAATGGCTTCTTCCTTCGTGTTTGTCCGACGTTCGAGGGTTTGACGCTCGAACTTCATGTGAATCGCCCGATTCTGCTCGCCATCGGCTGCAACGGCAAAGATAGGATAGTCTTGAATACCATCTTGGAAAGAAGTGTGGAAACGGAATGTACCATCCGCATTAAGCTTGATGGGGCGACCGCCAATAGTGACAGAGGCATCAGGCTCCGTTGCACCATAGACAATTAGTTCCGCATCAGCAACTAACCAAAACTGTCGAGGACGGATCGGCGTTTCGCTAGAGAAGAAACTATAGCTAGACATCATACCGATGCCAGAGTAGTTAATGCCGCTAGCGCTAATTGCACCTGCCGCACCCGCAAACAAACCTGCGCCTGATGGGAAGACGAAGGAGCTTAAGGATTCAGGAGCCACGCCAATTCCCGATTCATGCTGCATGGAGCCATAGAGAGAACCAGAGATTCTCTGAACTTCAGCTTCACGCGCGATATTGAAGATTTCATCGTAGGAACTATCGCTAGTGGTTACGGGTTCTTCAGGAACGGGAACAACTTTCTTCGCAGGAGGAACTAATGTAAAGAAGGTTTGTCCTTTGAGGTTTTGATCCCAAGGTACAGTGATGAAGTTGTCTTCTACCCATTCTGAGGGAAATACGGGTGGAACGTGAACTACTTTGGAGCGGGTTAGGACTAACCAGCGACCATCGGCACAGCGATATCCTAATTCTGCTACATAGTCGCGATCGCTAATGGGGATCGGCAGATACCATTCCCTTGCAAGTTCGTCGCTGTTGTACTCTTGTAAGTTATTGGGAGTTTGATAGTCTAGGTTAATATCCGTGGCATCGTACAACCGCAGAGCCAGTTGCTGTCCGCCTTGACGACGCAACTCTTCTTTTTGGGAATTGGGTACATCCCAATATACATAAGCCCATTGCGGATCGCGAGGTAATAGAACGATACGGCTTTCACCATAGCCACTTGGCAAATCACCGATGCTTTGATCGATATCAGCAAGTGATTCTAAATTCTCTTCTGTTTCTTCACTACCCAAGTTAAACTTTGAAGCTTCCACGATTTCTTGTATCTCCGAATTACTACGATCTGTTTGGGTTGAGGCAGCACCTTGAGCCGAGAGAATAGTTTGGATATCAGCTAATAGCTGAGATTTTCGCATCCGACTATAGCGAGAAATCTCTAGCTCTGCTGCTACTTTGCGAAGTTGACGCAAGGTCATTTCTTCTAGGGGAGGACGTTCCCTCGCCATACAATTAACCTCCAACTGCTTGTAATGATGTCTATCTCAGTCGTCTTTGTGTGTCTAACTGAGTATTCGTTCTGTAGCTAGAACTATTCTGCCAAATTTTTCGAGATGGTCAATGCTTGAAATGGTTATCTTCTATTGGTTTAAGCGAACTTATTAGAGGTTTTCATGGTATGGGTTTAGCTAAAACCAAATACCCATCATTGTTGTAGCGATTGTGCGGGTAAATTTAGCTGGGGATCGCAATGTCATGAAGTCATGACATTGCGATCCCCTCCTTTGGATACTGGGGGAGGTTGTCCGAAAAGCCATAAGATTATTAATGACAACAACTGTATATTTTTATAAATTTATAAAATATGAAGGCAAAATACGAGTCCTTACACGAACGCTTAGAGGTTTTACAGGTTTCTTTAAAAAGCCTATTTCGTTTCGCGATCGCTTTGATATTGGTGACTTCGATCGTAATTGGTAGCTTTACATCTGGAGCCGAAGCGGCATTGTTTAGCAGAAAAAGCGATGGTTTATCTACCAAAGAAATTCAAACGCTCGTTAATGCAGGATTGACGGGTGATTATATTGCTGATACTACCGACACCATTAAAACTTTACGCGAAGCTATTAATTTGCCCGAAAATGCTGAAAATCGCGCTGCGGTAAAGACTGCGGCTAGGTATAAGATCAATGCCTATGTATCGCGCTATCGTGCTGATCACGACAAGGGAGGTTTGTATTCCTATACAACTATGTCCACAGCCTTAAATACTCTGGCTGGATACTATAACGGCTCGATGAAGCGGGCTGTTCCTGCCAAGACTCGCGATCGCCTATTACAAGAATTTGACCGTGCCGAAACTGCACTTGCCCAAGGTCGCTAGCCTTACCAATTCCCAAAATGGCGTTGCCATTTTGGGGATCTCAAAACCTTACTGGGTTTACTTTTTAATTCATTGAAGTTTAATTCATTGAAGTGTTGGTTCACTTCAGTGAATTGGTATAAGTCATAATTTGTCGGTTTTGTTGGTTTTGGAGGTTTTGGAGACTTATTCCTTAGGATTGCGCTTCCAATTTACAATACTTCCATGGAAAATTTGGGAGTTGGGTTTTCTCGATTTTTGGTAAAAGCCTATAAATAGTCTGAAGGTAACGAACATTGGCGACAGGATTGGCAACAATATACGAGGCATTGCACCAAGATCCGCAGATTTATGAGTTGGTCGAGGAATTACATCAAACTGAAGCTAAGGAATTTTGGCATCGGGCGATCGCAGTTCTCCAACAGTTATCTATGCAGACAAAGCTGAAGGGATTTTCGATCGCCCACCACCCTTACATTTTTGCCAATGCTACCTTTCACCAGAATGATTTACAAACATGGGTATTTACCACTAGCAAGTCATCCTTATTTCCCACAGGGACTTTGCCCCTTGGTGACACTCAGGTAGTTACCATCCCCAAATCCGACCCTCTCAATCAAGAATGGCTATGCATTTTAGTAACTGATGTCTTTAGTGCTTTAGTCGTCTCTTCCAATACAAGTCATAGTTGCATCTGGTCGTTACATCCCCTAGCTATTCAAACTGCGATCGCGGTGCTTTTGCCCCGTATCCGTCGTGCCGAGCAACAGTCTTTATGGCAAATTAAGCTGCAACAGTTTCCGCCTATATTGCCTCCCTATCAAATCATGGCAAGATTGGGGGCGATCTTGATGGCTCAATCCTCCATCCATCAAGAGTTGCCGATCCCCGAAATTCAAGAAGTCGATATCATCAAAGCGATTACCCATGAGGTGCGAACGCCACTCACCACAATTCGCATGTTAGTGCGATCGCTCAAACGGCGCAAGGATATATCGGTGGAAGTCAAAAACCGACTGGATCGGGTAGATGCTGAATGCACAGAACAGATCGAAAGATTTAACTTGATTTTTGAAGCAGCGCAACTGGATAACTATCCAATCGTGCTAGAAGCAACGCAAATCGAGCAGATTTTAAGTGACGGATTTATGCGATGGCAAGACCATGCAGGTAGGAGACAGATCTCACTTGAAATGATCTTACCGACCGAAATTCCCGCGATTTTAAGTAATGCATTACTTTTATCTCAAGTCCTTAACGGTCTGGTTGATCGTCTAATTCGGAGTTTCCCCCCCGATAGTCACATCCAATTAATTCTCACCAGTGCAGGCGAATATTTAAAATTACAATTTCAGTCCCAAGTAATGCAGCAGGGCGGAAGCGATCTGCCATTGCTTAAGGCGGTAGGACAATGGCTGATGTTGCAGCCTGAGACAGGCACATTAAGCCTGAGCTTACCCACTACCAAGACCTTGCTCAAGGCTCTAGGCGGCAAACTTACGGTGAGAATGCATTCTAGCGTTGCCGCCTATGATGGCGAAATTTTGACTATTTTCTTACCATTTAAGTAGCTGGGCATAATTCCAACATCAAAACCTGTAGCGTGCGCTACAGATTTTGGGATTTTATATTTAATTGCGCCTAGGTACTTATCTGAAATTTATATCAATATTAACAATATTATTAACAATATTAAATTATTGGTGACAGTGGTTTTGCTAAAGACGGACTTCAGAGTAGGCGATCACCATAAAAATAAATAAAATGTAACAATATGTCCAAACTTAAAGCTTATGCGCTAGACTATTGACCGTAAGGTAAAAGTATTTATCGGTTGTAGTAATTGTTTTCTGTACTGACAGTTTTTTTCTGTTTCATCGTGACAAGCTTCTCTCCGACATCTCTATCTCTACATACTCATTGAATTCTTGGAGAAAGCATAATGTCTATTTACGTTGGTAACTTGTCCTATGAAGTTACTCAAGATCATTTGAAGCCCGTGTTTGAAGATTACGGCAAGGTAACTCGCGTTCATTTCCCTACCGATCGCGAAACTGGTCGCGCTCGTGGCTTTGCCTTCGTGGAAATGAGCCAAGACGCTGAAGAAGATGCTGCCATTACAGCATTGGACGGAGCAGAATGGATGGGTCGCGTACTCAAGGTTAACAAGGCTAAGCCTCGCGAGAATAATGACTCGTTTGGCGGCGGCGGTAACAGAGGCGGCGGCGGCGGTCGCGGTGGTTACAATAAGTCTGGCGGTGGCGGCGGTCGTTACTAAATTAGTAATACCTAAGTAACGAGATTTTAGACAGGGTTGGCTACGCAAACCCTATCTAAAAGCCCAAAAGTAAAAGCCTTGCTACGCAAGGCTTTTACTTTTGGGCTTTTAAAATTTGCCAGCTTAACCCGAACTGACGTTAAGAAACAAAACCAGTAAGGTTTTGAGATCCCCAAAATGGCGTTGCCATTTTGGGAATTAGTATTACTTATTGACGATTTAGGAAAATCGTAAAAATTGAACCTTGAGGTTGATTGTTCGTCACTGAGATCGAGCCTTGATGAGCTTCAAGAGTCATTTTACAAAAAGAAAGCCCAAGCCCAATTTGAGATACTCCCAGTACAATATTGCCAACTTCGTACTTTTCAAAGATGACCTGTTTTTGGTGCGAGCTGATCCCTACACCCTCATCGATTACTTGAATCTTAATTAGATCTTGGCGATCGGGATTTTTGGGCAGACATCCCACTTTGATCGTTACCGAGCTTTTCTGGGGCGAGAACTTCAGCGCATTATCAATTAAGTTGTCTAATACACGGCGAATTAGGTATAGGTCGCCAGAGATATAGGTGGGCTCGTCGGTAAACTCACTAACGATCGCAATTTGTTTGCGCTGGGCAATGGGGGCAAATCCCGCTAGCACCGTTTTAGTTAGATCAGTCATGTCGATCTTGGTGCGATTGAGGATCAATTTATTCGCCTCGATCCTGCCAATAGTTAAAATATCGTCAATGAGCAGTCGCATTTGCTCGATCGCTTTACTAATTTGGTCGATTCTTCTGGTGGCGCGATCGGGTAGTTCTAAACCTCTGAGAGAGTCACAACCCAGCAAAATACCGATGAGGGGATTGCGCAGATCATGGACGATGGTTTGCATCATTTCTTCACGCAACAGCATCGTTTCTTGCAAGCGATCGTATTGCGACTTGATGCGCAGCATTGAGATGACGCGGGCGCGGAGTTCTGTACTATTAATTGGTTTACTGATAAAGTCATCTGCCCCAGCATCCAAACAACGGGCTAGATCCTCTTTATCAGCCAGAGCCGTAACAATAATAATGGGGATATGTTGCCATTGCCGATCGCTTTTAATTTGTTGACAGACCTCAATGCCATCCATATCGGGCATCATCACATCGAGTAAAATAATGTCAGGGTTGATCCTATCTAGGGAGGCGATCGCATCCGCCCCATTGTCTTGATGATGAAGCTCGTATCCGTCTTTAAAAAGCAAAATTTCGATGACATCAAAATTAGCTGGTTCGTCATCAATGACTAAAATTACTGGCTTCTTTCCCATAGTATTCGCATTTGTATTAGAAATATGGTAGTTGCTTTCCCCCTCGCAACTAACCGAATGTAGTTTCTATTCTGGCAGCTTTTCATTTAACATGGCGTAAGATATTTCGCGGAAACCTCCTATGACTTCAGATGTCAAAACTCTAGCAGCGATCGATGTTGGCACCAATTCCATTCACATGGTAATTGTGGAAATAAAAACTTCGATTCCTAGTTTTACTGTGATTGAGTCAGAAAAAGCGACAGTGCGTCTAGGAGAACGCTGTTCCCAAACAGGCAATTTGACCGAAGATGCCATGCAGCGATCGTTAGAGGCTTTAAAACGATGTCAAGAGATCTGTCGCACTCTTAAGGTTGAAGAAATCGTAGCAGTCGCCACTAGTGCTACCCGTGAGGCTCCCAACGGGCATGATTTTATCCGCCGCATTTATGAAGAATTAGGCTTACATATTGAAGTTATCTCAGGACAGGAAGAAGCTCGCCGCATTTATTTAGGGGTAATTTCGGCAATGGAACTCAGGGATGAACCTCATCTATTAATTGATATTGGTGGCGGTTCTACGGAGATGATTTTGGGGGATGGTCGCGATCCGATGTACCTGAGCAGCACCAAGATTGGGGCAGTTCGTCTAACGGATTTATTTGTGAAGAGCGATCCAATTTCCCCATCGGACTATGACTATTTGATGGGATATATTCTGGGATCGATCGAGCGCCCTACCGATGATTTACGATCGCTACTCCATAGTAAAAATATTAAATCTCTTAAAGCGATCGGTACGTCAGGAACGATTGAAACCCTCGCAATTTTGCATTCCAAAGAAAAAACGGGACTAGTTCCCAATCCGCTCCAAGGCTATGAGATTCCCTTTGCCGATCTCGAAAATATTGTATGGCGGTTGCGGCGCGCCGATCTAGAAGAACGCACCCTCATGGTACGTCAAAAGCGCGCCGAGATTATTTTGGCAGGAGCATTAGTTCTTTTAGAAACGATGCGACTATTGGGAGTTCCCAAAATCACGCTTTGTCAAAGTGCTTTGCGTGAAGGTTTAGTTGTGGATTGGATGATCCGCCACGGTTATATCGAAGATGGTTGGCGCTATCAGAGTACAATCCGCGATCGCAGCATTCTCAAACTTGCTGATAAATATGGCATTGACCTTAGTTACGCCAAACAGGTCGCCGCTCATGCCCTCAGTCTCTTTGATCAAACCAAGGGGATTTTCCATGAATGGGGTCACGAGGAAAGACATTTGCTCTGGGCAGCCGCCATGTTACATAATGCGGGGCATCACATCAGCCATGACGCTCACCACAAGCACTCCTATTACTTAATCCGTAATGGGGAATTGCTGGGGTATACCGAATCTGAAATCGAAACGATCGCCAATCTTGCCCGTTACCATCGCAAGAGCGAACCAAAGAAGAAACATGACAATTTCCAAAATTTAGATAACGAGCATCTCAAGCTGTTTGTACGGCAAGCTAGCACCTTTTTACGTCTGGCGACTGCCCTAGACCGCCGTCAAATTGGAGCGATCGCGGCAATTCGGGTGGTGTGTAATATTCGCACCCGCGCCTGTACTTTGCAACTTTCTCCTCGACAACCTAACGATCCCTGTAGTTTAGAACTTTGGAGTTTGGATTATAAGAAACAGCCCTTTGAAGACCAGTTTAATGTCATGCTTTCAGTATCATTAGAGTAGGTAGGTTTAGCCTTATCCAGATAAAAGCCTCGGTTTATCTCACAGTGCGGCACTGAGCCAGAAATTTGATGAAGGGGGATGCAAAAAGCATTTCTAATAAAAATTTCTTATAAAATCCGACGGTTGTTTTGATTGCAAGTTGCTGTAATTTATAGGCGAACCTCCGCATGGAAGGGTCTCTCTCTTTAATCATTATTATTGCGATCGTGGCAGGTATCTCTGCTCGCGTCATAGCGAATTTTTTTCGTGTGCCGAGTATCGTGTTTTTATTGCTTTTTGGTGTGGCGCTGGGGGGCAATGGCTTAAATTTAGTACAGCCGCGTCTGTTGGGTGATGGCTTAGAGGCGATCGTATCTATCTCCGTGGCATTGATTTTGTTTGATGGCGGACTCAATCTCCAGCTCAAAGAACTCGGTAAGGTCTCCGCCAGTTTACGAAACTTAATCACCATTGGGACTTTGATCACTTTAATTGGCGGTGGGGTTGCGGCTTACTGGTTGAGCGAATTTCCTTGGACGATCGCTTTTTTGTATGCAGCCCTAGTCGTCGTCACTGGTCCCACAGTGGTGAATCCCATCGTGGAAGAAGTGGGGCTAGATCGTCGCCTTGCTACAATCCTTGAGGGTGAAGGGGTATTGATCGATGCGATCGGTGCAGTACTTGCCGTAGTAGTTCTCGATGTCGCGTTAAATCCCACCTCAAGCGTGTTTGCGGTGGTCAGCGATCTGGGATTGCGATTAGGAGTAGGGGGCTTACTAGGAGCGATCGCAGGTTGGTTATTGGGTCGATTTTTACAACAGGCGGTATTTCTGGCTGAGGATACCAAAAGTGCCGTCGTCGTCGCCGCAGTGCTCGGGCTATTTGGGATTGCTCAAGAAATTCAGAGCGAATCGGGATTAACCGCAGTCGTACTGATGGGCATAGTCCTCAGGGCTTCAGAGATTCCCAATAGTCGCGCATTGCTCAAGTTTAAAAGCCAATTAGTAGCCCTCATTGTTTCCGTTCTCTTTATTTTACTTTCCGCCAATTTGTCGATTCCGAGTATCTTCGCTTTAGGTTGGGGTGGGGTACAGACAGTTCTCTTTTTAATGTTGATTGTCCGTCCGCTTAATGTGATTGTCAGCACTTGGAATAGCAGTCTCACTTGGCGACAAAAAGCTTTTCTATCTTGGTGCGCACCGAGAGGCATTGTCGCCGCTTCCGTTGCTTCCCTTTTTTCAATTTTATTAACCGAACGGGGGGTTAATGGAGGGGAATCCATTAAAGCACTGGTATTTCTGACGATCGCCATGACCGTTTTTTTACAGGGTCTATCCGCGAAGTTTGTTGCCAGAATCCTCGGACTGAATCAATCGGATATCTCTGGCTTGGTGATTATTGGCAGTAATCCCATCGGCATCTTAGTGGCGCGACTGTTTCAGTCCAACGGGCAGCGAGTGGCGATTATCGATACGAGCGCCGAGCTTTGCAAGCAGGCGGCTGCCTATGATATTCCTGCCTTTGTCAGTAATGGACTAGATTCTAAATCCTTGGCTCAAGCAGGACTAGACTCAGTAGGAACCTTTGTCGCCTTGACGGTCAATACCGATGTAAATATCGTGATGGCACAACTAGCCGCAAAAGAGTTCAATCCACCCAAGGTATTTGCAGTTTATATTAAAGAAAATGAAGGCGATCGCAATGGACAACCTGAAGTCCAGCAGGCTTTTAGCGCGCGCGTTCCGATCAAAACATGGAATCAATATATTTTGCAACGAGAAGTAAGAGTTGGCGAGTTTTTGCTCACCGATGAGGAACTGCAAGATCAATTGAACCGTTTTAACACGATGTTTAATGCGGGAATTCTTTTGCCTTTGCTGTTTGAGCGCAAAGGACAATTGCAAATTGTCTCTGCCGATATGTTATGGGAAAAAGGCGATCGCATTGTTTATTTGCTCCATACCCCCAAGGCTTTGACTCCTGCACAATCAGAATCACTTCCACCGAATACCCTCGATATTACACCTGTGGTTTTATCCGATCTCGATATTGCCAAAAAAACTAATGATTCCAATAGTTCTGGAATAGGCAGCAATGGCGATCCAGCCGCCACCAGTCCAGATTATTTTCTGAAAATGGCAAAGGATATTCTCAATCGGCGATCGTAAACACTAAGTGTCTCAAGAAGAGAATGGTGGGGCTTCGCCCCACCATTCTCTTCTTGAGATTTATGTAGCTACTATTTTCATTTTGTGGCACGATCAGATGCTTAATAAGCATAGAACCTATGGCTGTATATTAAGTTCTAGGAAACTCTTGGAATCAGAATTTATTTCTAAGATACTGGGTTGGGCAGACTTACCATTAACAAACAACTTATAAATATCTACTTTGAGGTCTTCAAGATAATAAATTCCAGCATTATTAGTAATTGATGCAAATCGCTTCTTGGGATTACTGCGCGACACAAATTCCACATTAGCACCTATGATCGGCTTTCCATCTTTATCGATCGCTCTTCCCGTAACTACATAGGATGGAGCGAGTGGAATTGTAATAGTTGTATAAGTACCAGGAGCAACTGTTACTGCATAAGCTTTCGATGATGATTTCCAACCAAGAGGATAACCTGCTGGATCTATATCTAATCGATAGGTATTTGGTGGTAACTCAAATAAAACTCCTTCACGAACAACTTTAGGATGAGATATTCCAAACCTACTAAGGGGTTGATTATTAATTAGGAATAGCGTTTCAATATCTTCGGTATAAAGATCCTCGCCATCATCTCGAACTCCATTATTATTTTTATCAAAAAATGGCTGCAATAGGACACCTCCTTGAGTGCGTAACTTATCTAATTTTGATTCGTCACTACTCAAATCCGCACCAGATTGCAATAGTACACTAGTAAAGAGACTAAGGCTTATCGAAGAATTATTGTTATTTAAGCCGACTTGCTTATAGGCTAATCTCAATCCTATGCCTGGAAGAATAGCTGTAGATGCCGAAGCAATCAATCCATTTCCTTGAGAGCTAACGCCATAACCAATTGATAGGTCTAATAAACTTTTGCCATCCCTATCTGTCCAAGGAGTTCGATAAACTAAATTGAGACTTGCTAAATAATTGTGATCACTAGTCTCATAGTTAAGGCTAATGGCAGTATCACCAGAATTAAAGAAGCGCTTATTAGCAAGGTTGTAGATTAATTCAGAAGAAATTTGTTGATTGAATCTGCGAATGCCGAACAAAAATGGAGCTACATTAGCACGCAAATTACCACTAATCCCCTTATCAGCATTATAACTTAAGCTTAAAAATATGGAATTAAGATTGAGGTTAAAGCCTGATTCTAATCCATTATTGATTCCACCAGAGTACCAATTAGAAAACAGAGCAAGTTGCGGACTTAATGTCCAGTATAGGTTAGAGACAAAAGACCTTTCATCGCCTCCCAATCTCAAGCTAAAATCATTAGTTATATAGCTAACATCAGCATTAAAACTAATCTTATTACCAGCCAATACCCCAACCCTCAAGGTTAGCGGTGAATTTACTGGCTGATAAAGTATTTCGCCATAGGGTTGAGTAGAAGAATCATAAACCAATCCAGCCCCAAAGGTGATCTCATCAGTCAGTCCCAAATAATAAGCTGCACCACCTTTAAAGTCGCCGAAACTACCAAAGAAGTTATCATTGCCTGAGATGCGGTTTAAACCTGCGCTAATAATAAAAGCTGATTTTCCTGCACTAACTTGACTTTGTAAATTGCGGTAATTTAAAGAAACTTCTTCTGGTTTAGCACTTAAGTCGCCTGCTGGATAAAGCAGCAACTTATAATTAATATTTCCATTCCCAGTTAAAGAATTATTAGCAGTCACCACAGCATCAAAATTGTATTTCCCAGAACTATTTACAAGTTTTTCCGCAACGATCAAATTATCATTTTGGGTAACTAATTGAACTAAGGTGCCAGGTTTAGCTTCTCCTGTAATATTTCGGACAAGCTCATTAGCGCTAAGTCTTTGCTGAGGGGTAACACCACCATAGGCAAAATTAGTATTATTGGCTGCTGTATAACCTGAACGCTGGATTAGCGTTACACCAAAATAATCACTTTGGTTGCGATCGAATCTGCTCCAAAAAGGTAATTGAGTACCTATCAAATAGTCTGAATATGGACTAGGGCGAAAATATTGCAGTTCATTTAGTTGCCAACTATTAACCCCATTATTATTAAGTTGCTGAGTTCTCGAAAATAAGCTTCCACCAGCAATGACACCTATAGTTTTAAATTCCGAGTTGGTATTTAAGTTGCTATTTACACTATTATTTAGATTGTTATAGAGATTATTAGAATTTGCGGTTTGCGTTTGATTCAAGCTTGTTCGCAAAGAGATTCCCGTAAGACCAAAAGATGGCGGTGTAACTTGTTGTAATCCTACTAAATTAATCGGAGCTTCCTGTTCCTGATAGGGACGATTACTAATTCTGCCAGTTAGCCAAGAGGGAGACAAAACGATCGCATATTCGGCAATACTAAATTCAACGGGGGTTTTTAAAAGATTCCTAATTTGCTCGATCGAAATGGCTTGACCAATATCTGGATCGTTTATGAGGACTTTGGGATCGATAGTAATGATTGAGCCAACGGATCGCAATTCTAGCTGCCCATCATCTTTGGGAGTCACATTAAATTGTAAGGCTTTAGTAACATCGGCAAAGGGAATTAGCCAGTTGTTAAAATCAATAGCTTCTTTACCATTTTCTGAACCCTTGACCGTTACGGAAGGAATGACATTATTTGCTCCAAGATTAATGCCCATCGGAAGAATTGAAAGGTTTTGGGATAATTTGGGGCTAGACTTAGAACTAGCTGGAGCGACGGGAGAGAATTTAGGAGTAAGCTCTCGTTGATTTACAGGAATCGTAATTTTTGAAGCTAAAGATCGCTTACTCAAGTCTTCTTTCTTTAATTCTTGGGCATTGACCAGCATATCCATACCCAAAATGCCAAGAAATACACTGATCGTGCAAATTTTCGCTATATTTAGACGAAAAGAAACCAGACTTGTATTAGTCTTGTATACAAGCTTCATGTTTATAGAGTGTTGATTAAATCGGGTACAATCTCAGATGCTATGGAATGGTAACTGGGAAATTGAAGGGCACCTGTGTAGGATTAAGCGGGTCTCCCCAAGACAATTCTCCTGTAAGTTGATATTTGCCAGAAGGTATATTTTCTTTTGCCTGCTCTTTAGTGAGCTTAATGGAAATATTTCTCATACTTTCAGCAATAACTGTAGTAGTAGTAATTTGACCTTCTAAACTTTGTTTTCCCTCTTGCCTTAGTTCCCATTTACCTTGAGTGCGAATAGTCACATTGCCTTTATTGAGAACTGATAAATAGATTTCTTTAGTTTTAGAATCATAACTAATTTCTTGGGGAATTAAGCTTTCAAGAGTTTCACCTTGACGAACATATACTACCACTCCAACACGAGTCGTGATATTCAACCCTCCTTTCTGCTCTAAACTATTTGGTGGCTTAACGGGCTCGGCAAAAATAACAGTTCGATACTCGCCTAAGTTCATACTAGGTAAGAGTCGGGCTAATAATCTAACCCTACGGGTTTGCTTTGGTTCTAAAACTACTTCGGTTGGCGAAAAAATGAGATAGGGAGATAAATCGTTGGGACTAGATTCTATAACTTGGAACCCCTTAGAACCATAGGTAAAGGGATTGGCGTATAACTTCATTTTTACGACAGCATTACCAGTATTCACTAGGGTAATAGAACCTGTCGCAGTTCCTTGCTTGGCTTTCGTAGTTATGATTAGAGGCGACACATTAACTTGAGCTTCGGCTGGTTTTTGGGAGAGTAACAATCCACAAATCCCAATACTTGTAATAATCGAAATACTTTGCTTAATGGATGTTAATTTCAACATTTATTACGTCTTGATAATTTCAAGGTGAAGTTATATTTATAGTGACTCCGTACATGTAAGTACCTGCAAAGAATTTATTGAGTCTTGTTGATTGCATACTTATTGCCATAGGAGTGGTAGTCGATCCTGAAAAGGTATCAGTTATACTGGCATTCTGACTGACACTCTTATTTCCACTATTGCTATAGGTTAATTGTGCTGTTGTCGTAGTACCAGAGGGATTTGTCTTAGCCGATCCACTAATTGAAGTTAAAACGGCATTGGAAAGGCTAATCGTAACGCCAATACTACTAACAGTATTATCAACTACTAGACTGCATTGAGCAGGAGTCGCTGTAATAAAGGTATATTGTCCACTTAGCGCTAGGCTGCCTGTGGAAGGACAGGTTAAAGATAGTTGTGCAAATGCTTCACAAGGACTAAGGCTAGGTATTATTGCAGCAAGAGCTACAAAAATTAGTTTTCTCATTTGTCTTGTTCTATAGCAATTGGGAACGATTTTAATCCTTCTTGTTGGAGAAAGATAGCAAAACCCATATTATTTTCTTAGTTCCCTTTCCTACAGGAGCTACCTTATATATGAGATATATATGAGTCTTTATATCTTCGTTTCGATTTATGAAGATCTAATTTATGAAGATCTAGGTAGTCCTAAAAAGGAAAGGATGACCGAGCAGGTAAAGAAGTGTTGTAATGATGAATAAAATTCCAAATGGCCCCAATGTGATTTCCAACTTCTTAGAAAGGATAAGGTCTTCTAACTAGTCTAGATA
>NZ_ALWB01000137.1 GCF_000332215.1 Pseudanabaena biceps PCC 7429 | reverse complement strand
TGATGCTTTACGGGAATACAAGGCTCAGCAGGCTACTGAGCGTGGTTTTCGTTTCCTCAAAGATCCTTTGTTTTTACTTCCAGTGTTTTTCTCAAGTCTGCTAAACGCATTGAGGCTTTGGGCATGATTATGGTGCTTTGCTTGCTCGTTTATAATTTAGCCCAACGTCAACTCAGACTTGCCTTAGCTATCGCTCAAGA
The DNA here is from genome assembly GCF_000332215.1 of Pseudanabaena biceps PCC 7429. Lineage (GTDB taxonomy): Bacteria > Cyanobacteriota > Cyanobacteriia > Pseudanabaenales > Pseudanabaenaceae > Pseudanabaena > Pseudanabaena biceps. Next base: position 13,911 of record NZ_ALWB01000137.1, on the reverse strand, counting down.
TACTATTCCTAATCAATTGGGTAAACCCACTAATTCGCCAACTTTGCGTTGGATTTTTCAATGTTTTATGGCGGTTCATTTAGTTTCTTTTCAGGATGTTACTCAAGTTGTTAATTTGTCTCCTCTTCGCCTTCATATTTTAAAATTCTTTTCTTCTGCCTGCCAACGCTACTATCTCCTCCCTGCGCCTCTTTCCTAATTGTTTTTCCACTTCCATTACGAGCGGAATATGGGTTGAAAGAACATTGAGTTCCTAAGTAATACCAAGTTAAGAAATGGCTACGCCATTTCTTAACTTAAAAAACCTTACTAGGTTTAGTTTTTAATTCACAAAAGTGTGACAACACTTTTGTGAATTGGGATTACTTAGCTTCCATCCAATTTTTGCCCGTATGAATATCCACTTCTAGCTTTACCGAAAGCTCTAGCGCCGATTCCATAGCGGTTTTGATTTGCGGTTGCAGTTCAGCAACTTCATCGGGCGGAACCTCGAATACAAGTTCATCATGGACTTGCAGTAGCAATCGTGCTTGATAGTCTTTGAGAATTTCATGCACCCTTAACATCGCTAATTTCACAATATCAGCACTAGTTCCCTGTATTGGAGCATTAACCGCCGATCGCAACAAGGCAGCCTTTTGATAGCCACCCATATCTTTGAGATTGCGGAAATAGCGTCTTCTTCCTAGCACGGTTTTGACATAGCCATCGCGTTCAGCTTCCACTTCTACGCTTTGCATATAGGTGAAAATACGTTCATAGCGCTGATTAAACTTCTCGATGAATTGCTTGGCTATTTTAACGGAGACACCAATATCACGGCTAAATTTTTGTGCGCCCATGCCATAGATCACCCCATAGTTAATGATTTTGGCTAAGCGACGTTCTTCACTATTGACTTCTTCTTTTTCTAGCAGTAGCTGCGCTGTGACTGTATGCACGTCTTCACCAGCATTAAAGGCTCGCATCAATTCAGGTTCTTGGCTTAAATGGGCGAGAATCCGCAATTCAATTTGGGAATAGTCAGCAGCCAGTAAAATCCAATCTTCCTTGGGCAAAAATCCCGCACGAATGCGCTTACTGAAAGCAGTACGAATGGGAATATTTTGCAAGTTAGGATTGGAACTACTTAAGCGACCTGTGGCAGTTACAGTTTGATTGAAATCGGTATGTACGCGCCCAGTTTTGGGTTGAATGAGGGATGGCAAAGCGTCAACATAGGTAGACTTTAGTTTAGCCAGAGTACGGTTTTCGAGAATTGTGTCAATGAGAGGATGAGCGCCCTCTAATTTATTCAGAACCGCAACATCGGTGGAATAACCCGTCTTACTCTTACGGGATTTTTTCGTAAATGTGTCGCCTAGCAATTCGACTAAAATTTCGCTTAGCTGCTTGGGTGAATTGAGGTTAAATTCCTGTCCTGCTTCAGCATAGGCTTTGATCGCTAAAGCATCTAAATCCTTTTCGAGTTCCTGCGAGAAAACCCCCAAATATTCCTTATCAATCCTAATCCCTCGCCATTCCATTTCTGCAAGGATTGGCTCTAGGGGCATTTCTAGGTTTTGGAACAAGTCCCATAGTTGGGGAACTGTTTTTAATTTCTCTTCTAAAATTGGTCGAATGTTATAGGTGATATAGGTATCCATGCCGCAATATTGAGCGACAGCAGGGATATCTACTTCAGCGATCGATTTGAGTTTACCGACAAGGGTTTTATAGCTAACGGTGCGGATTTGCAATAAGTCCATCGCCAGATCGTCAAGCTTATGGCTAGCTTCGGGATCGATCGCATAGCTAGCAATCATCGTGTCAAAAACCACCCCTGCTAGTTCGATGCCTGCGGATTTAAACATCAAACGATCAAACTTGGCATTCTGTAGGTATTTGGGATAGCTAATATCTTCAAGTATCGGTTGGAGAATCGCCCTTACTTCTTCCCATTTCAGGTTTTGCCCAGAGCTATGACTTAGAGGGATATAGGCAACTTCGCTAATGGATTCCCCCCAACAGCAACCAATCCCTACTAATTCCGCCTCAAAGGGATTTAATGCCGTGGTTTCCGTATCCCATGCTGTCGGTTGTTTGTTGCTCAGGATTTTGCATAGATTTTCTAATTTTGCGATCGTGTCAATAATTTGTACATCTAATTTCAAAGATGCAGAAGCAGCGATCGCTTGATTCTCCTCTTGCTTAGCAAAGTCAAACCATAGCTCATCATCATCCCCATTCTGAGATGATGTTTTGCTCCCCTCTCCCAGTGGGAGAGGGGCTGGGAGCAAGGGCTTTTTCTCATAATTCCCCGACAACTTCGCCTGAATTTGATCGACTCGATTCACAAAGGCTTTTAGTTCGAGTTCCTCTAATAGGGGGATTAACTCCTGAGTGTCAAAACCTGTCAACTGACAATCAGCGATCACCACGGGAAGCGGTACATCGGTTTTAATCGTCGCCATAAATTGCGAATGCTTCGCATCCTCAATCCCCTGCTCTAATTTAGTTTTAATCGCTCCCTTCATGCTGGGCAAAGCTGCCAAAATATTCTCTAAGCTGCCATATTCCTCTATTAATTTGACAGCCGTTTTCTCGCCAATCCCCCGCACCCCAGGAATATTATCAGAAGCATCACCGCATAGGGCTTTATAGTCCACAACCTGCGTGGGCATCACACCTAGGCGTTCTTTCACCTGATCGGCGTGATATTCGACGATTTTATCTTTTTGTCCTAAGTTCAAAACCGAAATGCGCTTTTCAGCATCAATTAACTGAAACAAATCACGATCGCCACTTAAGATCTTGACGGTATAGCCTTCCGCACTCGCCGCTTGAGATAGCGTTCCCAATACATCATCAGCTTCAAAACCTGCTTGGGTAATCGCGGGCAGATTCATCGCTGCTAATACTTTTTGTAAGTTCTGAATATCGGGAATAAAGCTCTCAGGAGTTTCGGAGCGATTTGCTTTGTAGGTATCGTCGATTTCATGGCGAAATGTCGGGGTGGCAAGGTCAAAGGCGATCGCTACGGCAGCAGGTTTTTCGCGATCGAGCATCTCAATTAATGCTTTCAAGAAACCAAAACAAACACTAGTGGGGATTCCTGTCGAGGTTCGCAATCCGCCTTCGGGATGTTTGCCAAAGGCATAAAAGGCTCGAAATGCGAGGGAATGTCCGTCAACGAGTAAAAATGTGGGATGTGTTTGTTCGCTTGACATGATGCTTGGTTGGAGATTTTTGAGATTTGGCGCGATCGCTAGTCCTAGGTTAACCGATTGCTAAGTAGCTAGGTTTTTAAGTTTATGCCAAATACGAACACCAATCGCTCCAACTTCCTGCATACAGTTTTCCAGTTTCAATTCCTGCCAATTTCAGCGATAGTAAATTCACGCAAGCGGTTACCCCCGAGCCACAATATACGATTACTTCTTGAGCATTTTGAACCTGCTGCCAACGATCGCTTTGATTGGCAATTACAAAACCTTGATCATTAGTAACTTCCAGCCAAGGATAATTAACTGCACCTTCGATATGTCCCGCGATCGGATCGATGGGTTCGCGTTCGCCTCGATAGCGATCGCCTTCTCGCGCATCCACAAGGACGACTTCTGGCAAATCCTTACGTGCCTTTACCATTTCGCGATCGACGACAAGTTCTGTTTGTAGTTTGGGAATAAACTTGCCAGCTTTTGCTTCGGGAATTTCGTTACTAACAGGGTATTTCTGCGCTTTCCATCCCGCAAAGCCACCATCTAACACCGCTCTATACTCATGTCCCATATACTGCAATAACCACCAGAGTCTTGCAGCAAAACCCAAGCGAGAATCATCGTAGATAACGACCATGGTCTCTCCTGAAACTATCCCTATTTGGGAAAGCTTACTAGCAAGTCGGTCAAAATCGGGTAAGGGATGTCTGCCGCCATGTTTTTGGACGGGACTGGACAAATCAAGATTGAGATCGAGATAATGAGCACCCTCAATGTGGCTCGCTTGATATTGCTTAAGCCCCAGTTCGGGATCGTTTAACGAAAATCGACAGTCCACAATTATAAGTTGCTGATCATGGAGGTGGGTATGGAGCCATTCGGCTGAGACAACGTGACGATTGCTGCTATTACTAAATATTGTCGATCGCATATTTTTCATTGGGGAGAGTAGGCAGTTATCGCTATAGCTATATTCACTTACAGTAATTATCGATCAAACGAACCATAAGGAAATTTTTGAAAGCGTTGCTTCGCAACGCTTTCAAAAATTTCCTTGTGGTTCGTTTGATCGAAAATCGCTGTAAGAATTACTTTCTGCGGTCAGAAGTTCTAAGAGATGCCCCTCAATCCCCCTTAAAAAGGGAGCAGAATTTAATTCTTACCCCTTTTTAAGGGGGCTGGGGGAGCTAGACAATTCTTAAGGAATGAAAAATGAATAACTTGTGCAAATAACTTGTGCAGATAACTTGTGCATCGTTTATTTCCTCATGTGATCAGAGCTTGTCAGGGAGATATTTTTGCCAGTATTGAGTTAAGTAGCTGGGCATAATTAAAAACCAGAACCAAAACCTGTAGCGCACGCGCAGCGTGCGCTACAGGTTTTGAGGTTTTATATTTAATTGCGCCTAGCTACTTAGTAAAATCCCTCATTGAAAAAACTTCTACCAAAACTGGCTTGAGTAGGGAATGTCGCTATAGATTGCTAAGATTACTACATTTTTGAGGCTGAATCGGTAATGAGATCGGGGATTGATTGCTATAGTGTTAAGTAGTTCGGCATAATTAAAAACCAAAAACAGAGAGCATACCGCCCGCGCAGCGGGCGGTATGCTGTTCTAGGTTTTAAGTTTACCTTAGCTACTTAGATGATAACCGTTTGAAAAATGGCAAAGCTTTTTTTTGAACTTAAACCCCTTACTGAATCTCGCTTTTACTACGTTGAAGAGTCAGCTTACATCAATGTAATAAGTAGTTCCGCACAATTAAAAAACAAAATCAGAGAGCATACCGCCCGCGTAGCGGGCAGTATGCTCTTCTAGGTTTTAAGTTTACTTATGCTTATCTACTTAGTATGGGGCGATCGCAGAATGAAAGAATAGATAAAAGAATAGATAAATAGGGATAACTATGTCAGGACATATCCTGCTTGTAGATGACGAACCAGGACTGAGAGAGGCGGTGCAAGCCTATCTCGAAGATAGTGGCTTTGCGGTACAGGTTGCCAATAACGCTAGGGATGCATGGCAATTGTTGGAGCAAACTACTCCCGATCTGGTGATATCGGACATTATGATGCCTCAGGTAAGTGGGTATGAGTTCCTGAAGCAAATGCGTGAGGATGTGCGCTTTTTAAATCTGCCAGTGGTGTTTTTAACTGCTAAGGGCATGACTAAGGATCGTATCGAAGGCTATAACGCAGGTTGTGATGCCTATCTGTCAAAACCTTTCGATCCCGATGAGCTAGTGGCGATCGCTGAAAATTTAATTGCCCGTCGCGCCATGCAAGCAGTCACGGCCAATAGCAACACCTCAGAAATGACCGATCTCGCAGGACAGCTTGCAGAGATTAAAGCTTTACTTAAACAGAAGCCCGCGATTAATGTTACGCCGCCGCCAATCAAGATAGAGTTTACCCCCCGCGAGCAGAGCGTTTTAGAGCTTGTAGTAGAAGGATTAATGAATAAGGAGATTGCTAAGCGTCTCGGTACGACTATTCGTAATGTGGAGAAATATGTTAGTCGTCTATTTAGTAAAACTGGCACAAGCAGCCGCACCGAACTGGTTCGCTATGCATTACAACATGGTTTGATTGACTCCTATTCTTGATCGATGTTAAGATCTATTCTGATAATTTTTACTTTTTTAAGAGGTAACAATTGTGCAAGTATTATCACGTTTTACGATTGTGATTGTTTTGTTGATTACCTGCTTAGGATGGATGGGAATAGCTCCAACTGCTAATGCTGCAATTTTTAATAGTGAAAGATCTAACTTAATCGCTATTACAGGTGTGAATCGGCAAGATATAAAGCTAGGAACTGAACTTGGTAAAAAAATTGATTTAAATAACACCAATATCCGTGCATTTCAGCAGTATCCAGGGCTATATCCTACATTAGCAAAGAAGATTATTCAAAATGCGCCTTACAAGCTTGTGGAAGATGTGTTAAACCTTCCAAACTTGAGCGATCGCCAAAAAGAAATTCTTCAAAATAACTTCGATAATTTCACCGTGACAGAGTTGGAATCTATTTTTAATGAGGGAGATGATCGCTTTGAAAACGGTGTATATCGATAAAATCCCCAAAATCTCATTGCACAATTAGCTAGGTGCAACTAAGCATAAAATCAGATTCAAAAAACTGGAGTGCACATTTTTTGTGCGCTCCAATTTTTTGAATCTGATCTTTAATTATAGCTACAGTCACTTGACTTACAGCGCTTTGCTTAAACCCAAACCAAGGAAATTTTTGAAAGCGTTGCGAAGCAACGCTTTCAAAAATTTTCTTGTGGTTCGTTTGATCGATAATTACTGTAACTTGAAAACTCTTACGAGGTTTAGTTTTTAATTCCCAAAAGTGTTGTCACCCTTTCGTGAATTGGTATTAGATCTGGTGTAAACCCATCATAAAGTACATCAAAATGCGCTTAAAAGGAGCAATCTGAAGGATGAGCAAACCAAAGCGGCGAAGAATTTTGAAGAACCAATTATGGTTAGAAAAAAGGCGATTGGAAATATCGGTCAACAAAATCACGCCGAGGTTATCCCATTTACGTTTTGATTCATAACGTTTTAAAACGGCGATCGCTCCTAAGTCCTCGTGATTCTGATGGGCGGCTTTTAAGACCTTAGCTAGCGCATTCACATCGCGAATGCCAAGATTCATCCCCTGCCCTGCGATCGGATGGGTGGTATGGGCAGCGTCACCAATGAGCGCTAGGCGTGGCTGAATATAGGTTTGACTATGCATCCAACGGGGCACATAATTAGCGCGATCGCTTGATATCACTTTAATCTTGCCGAGCTTTGCCATTAAGGGCGCACCAAAGCGTTGGGTTAGCTCTTGCAAAAAGGCGACTTCATCGAGAGCAAGTAAAGTCGGAGTTTCTTCTTTAGTCGCTGTCCACACTACACAGGCGCGATCGCTACCTAGGGGCAAGATCGCAAAGGGACCGCTAGATTGAAAGCGTTCGTAAGCAAAATTTTGATGGGACTTTTCCGATTGAATCGTGGTAACAATACAGGTCTGCTCGTAGTGACGCTCGGATATCTCCATCTTTGCCATGGCTCGCACCTGCGATCGCCCTCCATCCGCACCTACCAATAACTTGGTTTCAAGATATTGATCGCCAATGTCCGAACTTACTTTCACCCGCATCACATCGCGATCGCTCACGTAGGCAATCTCTAAAATCTTGGCAGGACAGATTAACTCCAAGTTTTGACATTCCCGCGCAAATTCCCACAGCGCAGCCAAGGTCACTGCATTTTCGACAATATAACCTAGAGCCTCTTGCCCCATATCTTCACGGCGCAACTGGACTGGATAGGGCAAGTCCCCCTCGGACACTTGAATTATATGCATCGGGGTTACGCCCCTCCGTTGCATTCCCCGCCAAACACCGATATTTTCCCAGATCTGCGTCGAACCATAGGCGATCGCACTAGCACGACCGTCAGAGGTAAACTCCCCAAGCCCAAAGTTGTCATTGGCTTCAATGATCCCCACCTTGAGACTATGGTTAGCAGCACAGTTTTTATCGCCTAGCGCACAGGCTAAGCTAGCACCCACCATGCCCGCACCGACAATCAGCACATCAAACATTAGTTAAATCACTTATTAAATTATTGGGTTGAAGTAAACCTGCTAAATACCATTATCGACATTTTGTAAAGAAATATTGCAAAAACAAAGCATTTTTTAACTAATCTCAAGTAATCTTTCTCCAGAGAGATCATCACTCACCTACTAGCAAAAACCGCTACAACTAACAAACGGGTGGGCTGGTATGGTATAGAAAACAATAGAGATTTTACGTTTAATTCCTACCAAAGATTTTTAGCTCTGTAATCACACCTGTGCTCGCTAAAGGTTAATCATACCTAAGCCCCCAATTGTCAGAACAGCTATGGACGTTAAGAACCCAACTCGATCGGTTTTTAATCCCCAAAACTGCCTACCATTTCGGGAATTGGTATAACTGCTAGCTGAGCCACAGAAGAGTGAGTCTTAAAAGTGGGAAAATTTTGGATTAGAAAGAAAATTTTGGAGAAAGTTGGATGAGTTCCCCAGCAGCACTGTCAGCATCATTAGTCCAGATAGTAAATATAGAGAGCGATCTGCGTGCCGCTAATTCTCGTCTGCGATACCGTCTCAAGCTTATCGAAGATTTGTGGGAATCCGTCCTATTACGAGAAAGCGGGCAAGAGTTAGTGGATTTACTGCGCCAATTGCGAGCCATGTGTTCGCCCGAAGGGCAAGCGCCTGAGTATCCAGCACAGGAAGTTTTAAAAGTGGTCGAAAGCCTTGACCTGCATCAAGCAACTACTGCGGCCCGTGCCTTTGCTCTATTTTTCCAGCTTATTAATATTGTTGAGCAAGATCATGAGCAGGAGCAAACTAGCATCTATAGGATTAGTCCCATTAATAGCGAAGCCGAATATCCCGTGGGCACTTTTCGCTGGCTATTTCCTGAACTCAAGAAACTCAATGTGCCCCCACGCCAAATCCAGAGGATCTTAGACAATCTCGATATTCGGTTAGTATTTACCGCCCACCCGACCGAAATTGTCCGCCATACAATTCGCGAGAAACAGCGGACGATCGCCAAGATGCTGAAGGAATTGGATCGGACGATTGGGTTTAAGGGCGATGAAATCGTCCCCCAAGCGATCGCCTTAAACTGGGAAGCTGCTTCACTACAAGAGCAAATTGCCGAAGAAATTCGTCTCTGGTGGCGAACTGACGAACTCAACCAAATTAAACCCACGGTTTTAGACGAAGCCGACTATACGCTGCACTACTTTGAAGAGGTCTTATTTGATGCGATTCCTGTGCTTTACGATCGCATTGCCTCGGCTATTGCCGTAACTTTCCCCAAACTCAAACTCCCCAGCTATGACTTTTGTAAGTTTGGTTCTTGGGTCGGTAGCGATCGCGATGGCAACCCCTATGTCACCCCCGAAGTAACATGGCAAACCGCCTGTTACCAACGCAATCTCGTCCTCAATAAATATATTCATTCCGTAGATCGGCTCAGTCGCTTACTTTCCCTCTCGCAAAGCCTCAGCGATGTTTCGCAAGCCTTGCTCGATTCCCTTGGCGATGATCAAATTCATCTACCTGAGATCTATGCCAAACACTCGATCAAGTTCCGTCAAGAGCCCTATCGACTCAAGCTCGCCTATGTCAAAAAACGGCTAGAAAATACCCGCGATCGCAATCAGAAGTTGCGCCATAGTGGCTGGCAAGCTTCAGAAATGGAGCTATCCACTAAGGGGCAAGAACACCAGCTTTACACCAATGTTTCCGAATTTCTCGCTGAACTAAAGTTAATTCAAGAAAGTTTAATTGAAACAAAACTCAACCCGAAACCCCTCGAAAACTTAATCCGTCAAGTTGATGTCTATGGCTTTCACCTTGCGCATCTGGATATTCGCCAAGAGAGCACACAGCATAGCAATACGATCTCCGAAATTGCCGAAACCCTTCAACTGTTAGATAAACCCTACGATGACCTGACCGAATCGGCAAAGGTTGCATGGCTGACCCAAGAGTTAAAAACTCGTCGCCCCATGATTCCCGCTAAATTGCACTTTAGCGATAAGACCAACGAAATTATTGAGACATTTCGGATGGTGGCGAATATCCAGCAAGAATTTTCCGTCGAAATTTGCAATAACTACGTGATCAGTATGAACCGTAGTGTCAGCGATATTCTTGAGGTATTACTGCTAGCAAAGGAGGCAGGGCTTTACGATCCTGCTACAGGTAAAGGCTCCCTTAGCATCGCCCCTCTGTTTGAAACAGTGGAGGATCTCCGCAGTGCCCCACCGATCATGACCGAATTATTCGAGCTGCCCCTTTACCGCACCTATCTTGAGAGCCACAATCATCTCCAAGAGGTGATGCTTGGCTACTCTGACAGCAATAAGGATTCAGGTTTCTTGAGCAGTAACTGGGAAATTTATAAAGCCCAGCGTGCGCTCCAAGATGTTTGCCAAAAATACCAAGTCGATCTGCGGATGTTTCATGGGCGAGGCGGCTCGGTGGGACGCGGGGGCGGACCAACCTATGAGGCGATCTTGGCACAACCAGGACGTAGCATCGAAGGCAGAATCAAGATTACCGAACAGGGTGAGGTGTTAGCTTCTAAATACTCTCTACCCGAAATTGCTCTTTACAATCTAGAAACGATCGCTACGGCGGTAATTCAAGCTGCCTTGCTACCTAGCAGTACCGATACCCTCGACTGCTGGCTGGATACGATGGAGGAAATTTCGGTGCGATCGCGTCAAGTCTATCGCCAGTTAATTTACGAACAGCCCAATTTGGTGGAATTTTTCCACCAAGTCACGCCCATCGAAGAGATCAGTCAGTTGCAAATCAGTTCTCGTCCTGCTCGAAGGGCTGGGAAGCGAGATCTTGGCAGTTTAAGGGCAATTCCTTGGGTATTTAGCTGGACGCAGAGTCGCTTTTTATTACCATCTTGGTATGGCATTGGTGCGGCACTGGAGGAGTTTTTACAGCAAAACCCCGAAGGGCATCTCTCGCTCTTGCAATATTTTTATAGCAAATGGCCATTCTTTAAAACAGCGATCTCCCGCGTCGAGATGACCTTAGCCAAGACCGATCTGCAAATCGCCCATCACTATATGCGCGAATTGACGAAAGAAGGCTATGAGGAAGCCTTCGTCGATATTTTTGCCGAGATTCTCAAGGAGTATCAACGTACCCTTACGGTCATCCAATCAATTACGGGACAAAAACAAATGTTGGATAGCGATCGCGACCTCCAGCGATCGGTACAGTTACGTAATGGCTCGATCGTTCCGTTGGGATTCATTCAAGCATCATTACTCAAACGCCTGCGCCAGCACCGTCCCGATACCGTCGATCTGCGATCGCGCTACTCCAAAAATGAACTATTGCGGGGAGCCTTACTCACGATTAACGGTATCGCCGCAGGTATGCGAAATACAGGCTGATCGATCTTTAAAATTTTCAAAGCCTTACTTTTCAAGGCTTTGAAAAGCTATTTGGGTTTAGACAAAGAGCAAAGCGTTATGCTTCCATGTTACGATTTTGGACAAACTGAGCGTGTTTATTGAGCGTGTGTGAGGAGTATGAGCCCCAATCGTAATTTCCACGATCCCATTCGGGTTGGTGTTATAGGTATCGGTAATATGGGGCAGCATCATGCAAGGGTGCTCAGCTTGCTCAAAGATGCACAACTTATCGGCGTTTCCGACGTGAGCGTAGAGCGTGGACGCGATACTGCTAGCAAGCACCGTGTACTTTTTTTTGAGGATTATCGCGACCTCTTGCCCCTAGTCGATGCCGTATGTATCGCTGTTCCCACCAGATTGCACTATGATGTCGGCACTACTTGTCTTAAGGCTGGCGTTCATGTCCTCATCGAAAAGCCGATCGCTGCCACCATAGAAGAAGCCGAATCCTTAGTCAAAACTGCTACCGAGCAAAACCGCATTCTCCAAATTGGTCACATCGAACGTTTTAACCCTGCTTTCCAAGAACTAAGCAAAGTTTTAAAGCATGAGACTATTTTGGCGATCGAAGCCGATCGCATGAGCCCCTATTCCCAGAGAGCCAATGATGTTTCTGTCGTATTCGATCTGATGATCCATGATATCGACCTGATTCTAGAGTTAGTTTCTTCGGGAATTGTGCGGGTCTCGGCCCACGGCAATCGGGTCTCGCCAGAGTCTACCTATCTTGACTATGTAACCGCCACCATCGGTTTTGAAAATGGTGTAATTGCAACCCTCACAGCCAGTAAAGTTACCCATCGCAAAAAGCGTAAAATTACCGCCCACTGTATAAACTCCTTAACCGAGTCGGACTTTCTGAATAACGAAATTTTAATTCATCGCCAAACTACAGCAAATTGGACGACGGATTACGGTCAAGTCCTCTATCGTCAGGACGGCTTTATCGAAAAGGTCTATACCAGCAATATTGAGCCACTACATGCCGAATTAGAGCATTTCGTATCCTGCGTGCGCGACCAGCAGCAGCCATCAGTCGGTGGCGATCAAGCCCTGAAAACACTGAGACTGGCAAGTTTAATCGAGCAAACTGCCCTTGATGGTCAAGTATGGCGCAGTTGCGATTTACAACTGCGTGAGGTTGCAACCGTAGGGAGCTATTAAAAAAAACAAACCAGAGAGCGTACCGCCCGCTACGCGGGCGGTACGCTCTTCTAGGTTCTAAGGTTACTTATACCTAGCTACTTACCAATTCACAAAAGTGTTGTCTCACTTCAGTGAATTGCTATAAAAAGAGAAGGTTGGCGCGATGCGCCAACCTTCTCTTTTTGGAGATTGACGGTCACCCATTAGCATGATCCTCAAGGTACAGAAGTCTTTCAAAAAGCCGATTAGCTCTCTATGCAAGGATTACAAGCATTTTAGCATTTTGGGAACCTTGGGAACTATGCCAGTTCTCTCCAGTCAAAATAGGCATATCTCACAACAAATCAATGCAGGAACTAAAGCTCATGAAATCTCTTACAAAAATCTATTTAGGTGTTGCGATCGCTACTTCTGTTCTTACCTCTTTCAGTGCGATCGCTTCCGCCGAAGAAGTAACTCAACCAGGTAGCTATGTGGGTGCTGGCATTTCCGTCCAAAGCTTCGCAACTAATCCTTCTGTTGTTGGAGCAAACTTAGCTGGACGTTATAAATTTGACGGATCGCCAATTTCTGCAAGAAGTTCAGTTCTCTTTGGTAATGGTGGTACTTCGATCGTTCCTACAGTTTCCTATGATTTGCCCGTAGGCGATCGCACTAATGTTTATCTCGGTGCAGGGGCTTCGTTTAAAGTTGGTGGCAATAGCAGCTTAACGGGCGATCAAACTGCCTTTGCTTTGCAACCAGGAGTAGAAGTTAGCCTCAACAAGCGTACGCTTCTCTATACCAATGCGGTAATTCCCTTCAACGGACAAAGCAATGGTTCCGCAGGCACTTCCCTACAAGCTGGTGTTGGTGTTCAATTCTAAGTCCATCCATTGTATTTAATAGAAGGTTGGCGCTTCGCGCCAACCTTCTATTTTGGGATTTCCTAACCCAAGTGGCTAAAGCTGCTTATCTAACTTCCCAAAAGCGACATCCTGCACATGGACCATTGGGATTAACAGCACAGCGAATCAATTCTGAAATAGCATTATAGCGACAATTTTCATCACCAATAATCCAACGACCATCGATCAAACTTCTATCCAAATTTTCTGGAGCTGGCTGTACATATACCACAACTCTAAACAAGTTATATTTTCCTCTACGAAACTGATATCGATGGCGGCGCTCTAAAATCCTATAGTTTTTGCCTTCTAGGTCGATATAGTCACCAGGTTGGGGCATCCAATCTAAATATATTTTTCCCAAGGTGTTTTCAGGATGAAGAGTGCAAACCTCTGTCGGCACTGCTAGTATTTCCATAGAGTTTTTTGCTTAATTGTAAGAAGTGGCGATCGCCTATTGGAAGATTTTGCTATGTCAACGGCAAAATAAACACTATAAGTAAGTAGGCTTAATTAAATATAAAACCCTAAAACCTGCGGCGCACGCGCAGCGTGCGCCACAGGTTTTAGATCGGGATTTTAATTGGAAAGTCACTATATATAGCTATATTTACTTAAGTCAGGACATCAAAGCCAATAGAGAGTTGCGGCGCAAAGCGCCGCAACT
>NZ_ALWB01000136.1 GCF_000332215.1 Pseudanabaena biceps PCC 7429 | reverse complement strand
AGTTGAGGGTGAAAACACAAGACTTAGACATTATTTAGCCAGATTACACAGAAAAACTTTATGTTATTCAAAATCGGAAGAAATGTTGAGGTATTCAATTCGTTTGTTAATTCACTATCTTAAGTACAAATCATTTACTACCTTTGCTTGATTCATCTTTCATTTGTGCAACGCCCCGCCGTTCTTTTGGTAATTTCATCCATAGAAAATTTGTGAGGACGCAAACGTAATAGCGATCGCTTAGCCGCTTCAGGAAAATCCAGAATGTCCAGTAGTGGAGTTTGATTTTCCCATAACCGTCGAAAGTTTTCCGCCTTACTGAGCGTCCGTTCTCTCACACCTGATTCCCAAGAGCAAAACACATCAATACATTCAAAATTATCAATCAACGCATTAGAACTCTCATTAGCTGAACCTGTAAAGGCAACAAGATTACCAACTTCATCAGAGAAAATCCCTAATTTCTCATGATAGATTCCTCTATAATTGCGAATGTCTTTACAAACTGCCAGCTTGATTTCTAATATGTTTTTGCTTACAAGCCATGCCAGACAAGCCAGACGATCTTGGAGAATCTCTTCAAATTCTTGATCTAGTTCTCTTAGGATGCTTTGAGTAATTACTGCTTCTCTTTGTTTCAGCCCTAAAGCGATTGCCTCAGCATCTTGTTCTGATAGACAGGGTGAGGCGATCAAGCGCATCTTTCCGCCAGAATGCAGCAATGACATTAAACCTTTTGCCATTGTCGCCATTGAGGTGCTAGAAAAGAATCCTACCGCTCGACTATAGAGAATAGAATTCTCTAAACAAGGAATGTAGAAATCTTGAACTAGATCACAGCGATCGCTACGGTACTCACTTTGAAGATTTAGATCGCTTAGCACAATTTTTGCTCTTCTAATAACTATTATATCAATCCAAAAAATGGCGTAGCCATTTTTTGGATTTCACAATTGGTAACGGCTATATATAGAGTCTTGATTTCGTAGGGTTGAAAGGCGACTTTCCAGAAATTAGCCTTATCTTCATTTAGAGAAAGAAGTTGACCTTTGGTTTCCATAAGATCGCATTCCCAAATATGTTCGATGGGCAATAGATTAGATAGGATTTCCATATCCGCTTCCGTTGCCTGACCGTGGGCTTCATAAAAACGCATAATCCAGCCCGAACGATCCTGCGATCGCTTAAAGGCTGAGAGAACAATATTTGGTGCAGCGACTTGTAAAAAGCTTTGTTGTATCGAGACATTTGAGGAGAAGGCCTTGTGAAAAGCCTTATGGTGTAAAACAATGGGATTATTTAACTCTTGCGCGAGTCGAACAATTTTGGCATCGCGCCAACTGCCTTGATGGGGAACTAACCGATAGGTAAATTCATGAAGCCCGCGATCGCTATTGGGCGATGGCCAGTTTGGACTACGCAACAAGGTCAATCTCAAACAGTCGGATTTAGCATCATAGCCATATTTGCAATCATTAAGAACTGCTAGCCCCACCTGTTCGTCGGCAATATCCGCCCAATATTGAGCAGGTACTTCCCATTTGGCTTTAGCCTCAACCGTTTCTCCTAAGGTACTGCGTTTGATCGCTCCCATAGGGATTTCGTAGGTGACGTGAGGTGATCGCCAAAGGACGGGAAAGGCAACCTTGACTAAAGTTTGTTCCTCTTGCCAATCAACCCGATTCTTTACGGTAACAAAAGCCTCAAAGGCGGTTAACTGGATTTCTTGGAGGAATTTGGAATTACGGAAGTTACGAACGATGCGTAATGAGATGCATAAGCTACCATTTTCGATAACTTCAATCGATTCCAGAGTAGCTGTCTCCATGCTTTTACTCTCATAAGCGGGATCAATATTCCAAGCATCCCAATATTGTCCTTTGTCTTCAAAAAACTGCAACTCACTCGCCGATCGCAATATAAATTGCTGCGATCGCTGATCGTAGATTTGAGCGATCGCGCCAGTTTTTCGCGATATTTCCACTTGCAGGTATTTATTCTCTAGATAAATTTTCTCACTGTCGGAGTTAATGCTTAACGGATTTTCGGTCTCGGTAAGCCCCGTAGCATCGACTTCCACAAAACCAAAACTAGGAATATTCGCCAACCAACATAGGGAATTATCTTGCTTTCTAATTAGTTGCGATCGCTCCCAATTCAAGAAGTTCCATGCCTGTAGATTAGTATTTTCTGAAATTTTGGAATCAAGAAGGCGCGCACAGCTTTCCCTGACCTCCGCCCAAGTGAGATCGGCATCGACAAAAACTTCGGGAATCGATGTTCCTGGCAAAATGTCATGAAATTGATTGAGTAACAGCCCCTGCCATGCTGATTCTAATTCGGCTTGTGGGTAGGGAATATTTTCGCTCAAACAAGCGATCGCTCTGTATTTTTCAACATTACCTAAAAGTACTTCTACTTGCCGATTTTGCCGTTTCTGCTCGGCTTTAGTCGTGAAAGTTCCCCGATGAAATTCTAAATAAAGCTCATCTTGCCAAATGGGTAAATCTACATTTTTTGCCTTCAGCTCCAACAGAAAACTTTCTAGAGTTCCCGACTGCATCTCAAAAAACATGGGTGCATCCGCCCACTTTCGACTCATATCGAGCATATCAGCCGTTGGTCCTCCCCCATGATCGCCTACACCATAAAGCCATACCGTTTCGCGTATATTATGCTTGACTTCTTGATTGGCAAGATATTTAGCGATCGCTACAGGTTCTAATCCTTGACCAATCTCATTACTAAAGTAAGTAAAAATTCGACTGCCATCTACGCCCTCCCACCAGAAAATTTGATGTGGAAATTTGTTGGTATCGTTCCATAATAACTTTTGAGTAACAAATGCTTCAAAACCACTTTTTAATAGGATTTGGGGCATTTGCCAATGAAAGCCAAAGGTGTCAGGTAACCACGCGATTTTGACTGTACGATTAAACTTCTTGCGAAAGTATTCCTGACCGTAGAGAATCTGACGAATCAATGATTCGCCGCTGGGCAAATTACCATCTGGTTCCACCCACATCCCGCCTATGAGTTCCCATTTGCCTGCGGTCACAGCAGTTTGGATGCGAGCGAAGAGTTCGGGATATTCTTGCTCCATCCATTGATAGGATAGGGCGGTACTCTGATTGAAGATCAGTTCTGGATAACGCGCCTGCAAATTGAGTGCTGAGGTAAATGTACGCTGCATCGCCTTTTTAGTTTCTGCGATCGCCCATAACCAAGCCACATCGATGTGAGAATTGCCCAGTATATAAATTTGGCGTTGTTTCAGGAATTCTCCGTACTGTAAAAGCGGTTTGCGAATATCTGCTAGTTGCTCAAAGAATTTATCGTCGAATTTATCGTCGAAATTATGATTAAAATTATGATTAAAATTATGATTAAAAGTGTCATGAAAATTATCATCGGTAATCGTTTTGGAGACAAATAACAAATCTCTTAATCTATTTGCCGTTATTTCTAGGGGCTGCAAATCAATTTTCTGTTTGGCGAAAATGGGAATATAGGTTTGGAGAATCTCTAGTTCAGTGGCAAACTGTTCGGGATCGCAAGGTTTATGGGGATATTCAAAAATCAATTCCGAAAGTTGTAAAGCCCCAATGTCATGCTTGGGACTATTCATCTTTATTTCCAAAATAAACTCATGGTTTGGCTTTGCCCCATCGGTTAATAAAATTCGACATTTCTGATCGAACAAATCGCCTTCTTGGATTTTATGACCGTTAATCCATATTTCGCAAATATCTGCCCACCAAATCAAGCTGAGGCGTATAGTTGCTCCCATCATTGCTGGATGGGTTTCGGGAACCTGCCAAATCTGCCTTAAATGAATGTTCTCTTCTCTTTGTAAAAAAGATAACATCGGTTTATTCTGTTTAGAATTAACAGTTGCTACATCTTCCCAAATTCCTTTTGCATTCTGTCTTTGCCAATTATTGAGGATCGATAAATGCGATCGCAATTTTAAAGCCCCTATAATTTCCGTCAGATTTCCTATCAGATTTTCCATCAAATTTTCTGCTAAATCAATCATTTTCCTAACTCCTAAGCGATGATTCCTTGAGATGCAATCCAAGCGGTAGTCCAAGCATTTTGAAAATTAAAGCCCCCCGTCACACCATCAATATCGAGAATCTCTCCTGCAAAAAACAAGCCTTGACAGATCTTACTTTCCATGGTCTGAAAATTGACATCTTGTAGGCGAATACCGCCGCAGGTAACAAACTCTTCCTTAAAGGCTCCTTTACCTGCGATCGCATATTCGCTTGCTGTAAGTACATTCGCAATTTGTTGAATGGACTTATGGGAAATATCAGCCCAACGCTTTTCCAATGCCACTTCAGCTTTGTCGAGTAAATATTCCCATAGTCTTAGAGAGACATCAACAGGACAATAGTTAGAAATAAACTTTTTCGGCTGTTCCGTTTTTGCATTCAAAAGAATTTGTTTTACCTCTTCTGCTTTGAGTTTGTGAAGCCAATTAATAGCTAACTTTGCTTGATATTTGCAGTCGTGCAACTCTCTTGCAGCCCAAGCTGATAATTTTAATACGGCTGGACCGCTCACGCCCCAATGGGTGATTAGTAAAGCCCCCGATTGTTCTAATTGATTGCGAACGGATTTTTTCTTATCAGTGCTTAAAGAAGGAATTAAAAGTTTCACTTGGGCAGGGTTTACGCTTACTCCTGCTAATTCATGTAATTTGGGATCTTTGATATTAAATGTAAAGAGGGAAGGAACGGGAGACTCTAGTTCATGTCCTAACGATCGCGCGATCGCGTAGCCAGAGGGGCTGCTACCAGTGGCTAATAATAGGCGATCGCAAACTAGAGTTTCGCCATTCTTGAGGATGACTTCAAATTTACTGCTTCCGAATCGCTCGATCTTCTGTACTAAAACGTTATTACGCAGGAAAACTCCAGCCTTTTTGGCGGCAAAAATGAGCGCCTCAACAATCGTTTCCGAATCATCGGTAATGGGAAACATTCTGCCATCAGATTCAGTTTTGAGCTTGACTCCTTCTCCATTGAACCATCGCACCACATCAAGGGGCTGAAAGCGCGAAAATGCTCCTCTTAGGGCTTTTCCACCTCTGGGATAATTCTGCACTAATTGCGAAGGCTCAAAGCAGTGGTGTGTAACATTGCAACGACCACCACCAGAGATTCTTACCTTTGCTAAAGGCTGCCGTCCTGCTTCGAGGAGAATAACTTGAGTGTGGGCAGCCTGCGCCGCATGGATCGCACTAAAAAATCCTGCCGCTCCACCCCCGATAACTATAACTTCTGTAATTGCCATGTTGTTTGTTTGGATTATTTTTGGGATTATTTTTGGGATTAAGTCAAAACCAGAGAGCATACCGCCCGCTACGTGGGCGGTATGCTCTTCTAGGTTTTAAGTTTACTTATGCCTAGCTACTTACTTGCTTAAATTAAATTTTTAACTAACCTTGGAGCGGCAGGATTGAAAAATATCGACTACCTCTTTGGGCACTTGTTTAGTTTCTCTAGCTGCCGTATCGATTTTGAGGAATTCAGCGAAGGTATATTGCGATCGCAACTTATCTAAACTGCAAGTGCAAAACTCTTTACTATTGGTAAATCCGCAACCTTTCATAAAAGTCCTAACCACTTCCTGCGGATACTCGTTTGCTGGCTTAACAGGTTCTTGCTTAACAGGTTCTTGACTAGCAGGTGTATTTCCTTCTGCATGGGCAATAGTAACACCGCTCACGCCACTAACGATTAATAAAAATGTACCTATAAAAATGTACCGAGAGAAAGCAATCAATGACAATATATACATGGAATTATATGGAATTATATGGAACTACATGAGACTACATGGGACTATTTGTGTGAGTTAAGCCACTAAGTATAGAGGACATCAAACTCAATAGAGAGTTGCGGCGCGAAGCGCCGCAACTCTCTATTGGGTTTGTTTTTTGTCCTAACATTACTGACTATAGCTATAAAAACCAAACCCAGTAAGGGTTTTCAAAGTTCAAAATGGCGTAGCCATTTTGAACTTTGGTATCTTATTTTTTGGTTGCAGCGGCTCTAGTTGTGGTGGTTTTCTTTTTGGTTGCTGTCGCGGCGTTTTTTGTGGTAGTTGCCTTAGTTGCCGTAGATTTGGTGGTGGTCTTTTTGGTGGTAGTTTTTTTGGTTTCGCTAGAAGCTGTCTTAGTCCGCTTACTGGTGGTTTTACCAGATTTGCTTGCCAACATTGATAGGGCAGCTTCGAGGGTTAGAGATTCCACCGATTGCTCCTTAGTTAGCGACACATTCACCTTGCCATGTTTGACATAGGGACCATACTTGCCGTCAAGAATCTCGATCGCTTCATCATCACTGGGATGCTTGCCCAGCGTCTTCAATACCTTAGCGGCTGCGGCTCCACGTAGAGTTTTTGGTTGCGATAGCAACTCTAAGGCGCGTTCAAAGGTAATCGTATAGGGATCATCGGTGGACTTGAGCGATCGGTTATCGTCCTTATCGCCATTGCCTTTGGTATGACAGACATAGGGACCAAATCTGCCCGTATTGACAAATACGCGATTGCCAGTGTCAGGATGTGCGCCTAAGGTACGGGGTAAGGCTAGCAGTTTTACGGCAAGATCGAGGGTAACTTGTTCGGGCTGCATTCCCTTGGGTAGAGAAGCACGTTTGGGTTTAGGCACTGCATCCGTAGCTTGCCCTAACTGCACGTAGGGACCATATTGCCCCATCATCATAAAGATCGGCTCGTTCGATTCGGGATGAATTCCTACTTGATCGGGACCTTCAAGTTTCTGTTTGAGGAGTAATTCGATCTTGTCGGGAACGAGATCGGAAGGGGTGAAGTTTTGCGGAATTGACGAATTAACCGTGCGATCGCCATCACCAACTTGGATATAAGCACCAAACTTACCGATTTTGACCTTGACATCATCATCTAAACCCTCAAGGCGCACTGTCCTTGCCGATTCACCATCGATCAGACTATCGCGAGATTTTACCTGTCCACTTAAGCCCTGTTCACCAGAATAGAACTTCTTGAGATAGGGTAGCCATTCCACGCTCCCTGTGGAAATATCATCGAGAGTTTGTTCCATTTTTGAAGTAAAACTAGGATCGACGAGATTGGGGAAATGCTCTTCTAGAAGACTGGTAACCGCAAAGGCGGTAAAAGTGGGGATGAGAGCATTATTGACCAGCTCGACATAGCCGCGATCGCAGATCGTGCCGATAATGCTGGCATAGGTACTAGGACGACCGATCCCCTCACTTTCGAGCATTTTAACGAGGGCTGCTTCGGTATAGCGCGCAGGGGGCTGGGTCTCATGACCGACCGTATTTAACTCTTGGCAGACGGGATGATCGCCAACTTTGAGGGGCGGTAGCATCACTTCTTTTTCTTCAAGAGCCGCATCGGGATCGTCAGAACCCTCCACATAGGCGCGGAAAAATCCTGCAAAATCAATACGTTTACCCGAAGCGCGGAATAAAGCATCCTCCACGGTCAATTGCACACTGAGCATCGTCAACTGAGCATCGGCCATTTGGGAGGCAACGGTACGTTTCCAGATCAGGTCGTAGAGGGCAAACTCCCGTCCCGAAAGTCCAGTTTCTTGGGGAGTACGGAAAGTTTCACCTGCGGGACGAATGGCTTCATGGGCTTCCTGCGCACCTTTGGATTTGGTCACATACTGGCGTGGCTCTTTGCTGAGGAAGTTACTGCCATACATAGTAGTAACGCATTGTCGCGCGGCGGCGATCGCCTGTTGCGATAAATGCACCGAGTCAGTCCGCATATAGGTAATAAAGCCTTGCTCGTAAAGCGCTTGCGCCACACGCATCGAATCCCTTGCCGATAGGCGTAGTTTGCGGTTGGCTTCTTGCTGAAGGGTTGAAGTGGTGAAGGGTGGTGATGGCTTGCGAGTAGCAGGACGTTCATCGAGATTGCTCACCGACCATACTTTGCCATTGAGTCGATTTTTTAACGCGATCGCCCCTGCTTCATCCAGTAGCAAAACCTTGCGACCCTTGGCAATTTTGCCCGTCGCCTCATCAAAGTCTTTGCCCGTCGCCACATTTTTACCGCCAACGGCAACTAACTGCACGGGAAAATCCTGTTTGGGAGCATAGAGATTTGCCTTCAAGTCCCAAAAACTACCCGACTTAAAGGCTCGACGTTCGCGCTCGCGATTCACAATCAGTCGTACAGCAACGGACTGCACTCGTCCCGCCGACAACCCCCATTTAATTTTTTTCCAAAGCAAAGGCGAGAGGGTATAACCGACAAGGCGATCGAGAATGCGACGAGTTTCTTGGGCATGGACAAGGCGATCGTCAATCTGGCGACAATTTTTTAAGGCACTTTTAATGGCTTCAGCCGTAATCTCGTGGAAAACCATGCGCTTAATGGGCACTTTGGGCTGCAAGATTTGCAACAAGTGCCAAGAAATACTTTCCCCTTCGCGGTCTTCGTCAGTCGCTAGAATCACTTCTTTAGCTCCCTTGAGGGCAGCCTTGAGTTCGCGGACAATTTTTTTCTTATCGTCTGGCACGATGTACAGTGGCTCAAAGTCGGCATCCACATTCACACCAAGCTTTGCCCATTCAGTTTTCTTTAGCTCCTCAGGAATGTCGCTCGCTGATTGTGGCAAATCGCGCACATGCCCCATCGATGCCTCTACTCGATATCCAGTAGGCAGAAAGTTCCGAATGGTGCGGGCTTTAGTGGGCGATTCGACAATGACAAGAGTAGACATATTAGCCTGCAAGGTTTGCGGTAATCAAAAAAGACAATCTAGAAGGCAAATCGATGATTTATGAAATGCCTTCTTAACCTATATACAATGTTTATGCAGAAAATTACTAATTTTCCGTAGGACGGTAACTACACTAACAAGGTGCCCGAAACTACTAGTTGCAAATTTAGCAATTTGATGCATTGGTCTCAATTAATGCATGTAAAGCGCGATCGCGCAAGCCGATCGTTTTTTGCGATCGCGTGAGGGTAAGCTCTTAGCGGCAGAAGAGAGTACCGCCCGCGTAGCGGGCGGTACTCTCTGAGTATTTAGAATTGGCTACGGTATTTGGAGATTTCTGCAAGTCCTTTCAAAGAGCGATCGCCAGGATATAGCTTGCCATTAATTTCCCAAGTGGGATAGCCTCTAATTCTTTTGTCTATACAAAGCTGAGTCTGGGGATTGACTCCGCGTTCGTCACATTCAATTACCTCTAACTGGTCTACTGCTTCTTTGCCAAAACGCTCTTTTTGATTGTGACAATGGGGACACCAAAAGGCTGTATATAACTTTGCACCTATTTTGCGTAAATGCTGGGCTAGATCGATCGCGTCGGGACTCGATGTGGTGGTCACTGGCTCGCCAGCCTGCTGGGCGATGGCGATGGGGGTTAGCTGGGGAGACAGGGACAGAGCCGAAATTCCTGCGATGCTAGCGATCGCAATGCCCACAGAAGCTAAGGTCGTAGAGGCAAGAGGAAACTTCATAAATCTGGTGAGTTCAACGTTGCTATTTTACCCACAAAAACTCAAGATGATATGGCAAGACTGTAGAAAGCTATAGAATTTAAGCCTAGCCTTGCAAAGCGAGAATCCAACAAAATAACTATGTCCACATATGTCCACAATAGAAAATCTCCGCATTGCGATCGTCCATGAATGGTTTGCGAACTACGCAGGGTCGGAGCGTGTCGTCGAGCAAATTTTAAATTTGTTTCCCAAGGCCGATCTCTTTGCGGTGGTGGATTTTTTGGAGGATTCTAAACGGGATTTTATTCAAAACAAAAAAGTTACGACGACCTTCATTCAAAATTTGCCCTTTGCCAAGACTAAGTTTCGGCAATATTTGCCCCTCATGCCCTTAGCGATCGAGCAACTTGACTTGTCCGCCTACGACTTGGTGATTTCGAGTTCCCATGCTGTCGCCAAAGGCGTGCTGACTGGACCGCACCAGTTGCATATTTCCTACGTGCATTCACCGATTCGTTATGCATGGGATTTCCAACATCAATACCTCAAAGAATCAAATTTGGAACGGGGGATCAAGAGTTGGATTGCTCGCTGGATTTTACATCAAATGCGGATTTGGGATACCCGCACAGCCAATGGAGTCGATCTATTTATTGCTAATTCTGAATTTATTGCCCGTAGAATTCAAAAGGCTTATCGGCGATCGGCCAAGGTCATCTATCCCCCTGTAGATTTACAGAGCTATGCGCTATGGGAACAAAAACAGGAATTTTATCTCACTGCTTCGCGTTTGGTTCCCTACAAACGTATTGATTTAATTGTGGAAGCCTTTTCACAAATGCGCGATCGCCAACTGATCGTGATTGGAGACGGCGAGCAAATGGCAAAAATACGCGCCAAAGCGAGCGTTAACATTCAATTTCTCGGTCATCGTGAGCCAGAGGAATTATGTTCCTACATGCAAAATGCGAAAGCTTTTGTATTTGCTGCCGAGGAGGACTTTGGAATTACGCCCGTAGAGGCACAGGCTTGCGGTACACCAGTAATTGCCTATGGACGCGGTGGGGTGCGAGAATCCGTGCGAGGTTTAGATAGCGATCGCCCTACGGGGATATTTTTTGCCGAGCAGACAGCAGCAAGTATCCGCGCGGCGGTAATAGAGTTTGAAAAGAATGGCGATCGCATCTTGCCGAAGGACTGTCGCGACAATGCCCTGCGTTTTTCAACGGAACGTTTTCAAAGGGAGTTTAGGGAGTTTGTGGATCGGGTTTGGGGCGATCGCTAATAGAAAATGAAGAAGAGAAGATCGGGGCTTGCCCCAACCTTCTCTTCTTCGTTTTTTAAAGCTGAACTACTGAAACTTTTTGATTATGTTTGATTATGATTGGAGCTTTTTCGATTCAACTAACATTGAGTCAATCAATGGTTGAAGAATCAATTCCATCGCAAAGCCCATCTTGCCACCAGGAACAACCAGAGTCGTATGGCGCGACATAAAGGAATCATGGATCATATCAAGCAGATAGGGGAAGTCAATACTAAACTTCTCACGGAAGCACCGATTGGTGTGAATGATGACGAAGCTTTCATCAAGAGTAGGAATATCACGGCAGATGAAAGGATTGGAAGTGTCAACAGTTGGAACCCGTTGGAAGTTGATATGAGTTCTGGAGAACTGAGGCGCAATGTAATTTACATAGTCAGGCATCCGACGCAAAATTGTATCGACGATCGCTTCGGCACTATAACCACGTTCGGCATTATCGCGATGAATTTTTTGAATCCATTCCAAATTTACAATGGGAACTACACCCACTAACAGATCAACATGCTGAGCAACGTCAATATCTTTGGCAACGATACCACCATGCAAACCTTCGTAAAAAAGCATGTCTGTACCAGCTTCGATGCTTTCCCAAGGTGTGAATTCCCCAGGTTTTGCCTCAGTGCCCAGACGACCATTGTGGTAATCCGCTTCTTCCGTACTGTGGAGGTAGTAGCGTCTTTGACCGTTACCTGTCTCTCCATATTCTTTGAAGAGGGCTTCTAGTTTATCTAATACGTTAGCATCTAAACCGAAGTGACTCATGTTGCGTCCTTCAGCCGTAGCTTGCTTCATTACCTCACGCATTTCTAGACGGTTATATTTGTGATAGCTATCGCCTTCGACGATCGCTGCCTTGATATTTTCCATCAAGAAAATATGTTCAAATGCTCGTTTGACGGTGCTAGTTCCAGCTCCCGACGAACCTGTTACCGAAATAACTGGATGTTTTTTAGACAAATTTTTTCTCCTTAATTTTATTTTATTTATTCAGATCGATTCAGATCGATATCAGATCGATATATTTTGTACTAATACCAAAATTAAAAATGGCTACGCTATTTTTAATTTTTCAAACCCTTACTAGGTTTGGTTTTTAATTCACAAAAGTGTTGTCACACTTTCGTGAATTGGTATAACGTGAGTGCGATCGCTAGAAGACCAAGATTCACAAAAAATATTAAAACTACTATACCTTTGTATATAGCGCCCAAGAAAGCAAAATTTAGGGCAAAGTTTACAGTCATGCACTCTGGGCTATCGAAATTACCGCAAAAATTCACCCAACCTTTAACTATTGGCAACGTTACTCTCCAAAGTCGCGTATTGCAATCACCATTGTCAGGGGTGACGGATTTGGTGTTTCGGCGCTTGGTACGCCGCTATGCAGCCGATTCGATGCTCTATACCGAAATGATCAGCGCGACGGATCTACACCATATGAAGGCTTTGCCCAAACTGATGGAGATCGATCGCCATGAAACGCCGATCAGCATTCAGCTTTTTGATTGTCGTCCTGAATTTCTTGCGGAGGCAGCTCAGAAGGCAGTTTTAGAGGGGGCAGATACCGTAGACATTAATATGGGCTGTCCCGTTAATAAAATCACCAAGAAGGGTGGAGGATCGTCACTATTGCGGCAGCCTGAACTTGCCGCCCAGATTGTGCGATCGGTAGTTGCGGCTGTGGATATTCCCGTCACTGTCAAAACTCGCCTCGGCTGGGATGATGCCGAAATTACGATCCTAGACTTTGCGAAGCGGATGGAGGATGCAGGGGCAAAAATGATCACCATTCATGCCAGAACGCGATCGCAGGGCTATACGGGGCAAGCAAAATGGGAATGGATTCGGAAAGTCAAAGAAGTATTGACAATTCCCGTAATTGCCAATGGTGATATTTTTTCCGTTGAAGCGGCGATCGCCTGTTTAGAAGCCACTGGAGCCGATGGGGTCATGTGTTCGCGGGGAACTTTGGGCTATCCGTTTTTAGTGGGCGAAGTCGATCACTTTTTAAAGACAGGTGAATATTTACCAAAGCCATCCGCGATCGCCTGCTTAGAAGTGGCTAAGGAACATTTACAAGGACTGTGGGACTACAAAGGGATGCGAGGTATCCGCCAATCGCGCAAACATATGACTTGGTATGCTAAGGGATTTGCGGGAGCAGCAGCATTGCGGGAGCGTCTCTGTCGGATCGAGTCATTACAGGATGGCTTAGATTGCCTCGATCGGGCGATCGCCCAATTGTCGGACAATCGGGATGTTTTTCAAGCGATCGCCCCTGAAGATATGGCAGAAATGATCGCTATGCAGCAATAATATCTGTAACTAAAATATCTGTAACTAAAATTTGCACCCTACCCAGTAAGGCGTAAATCTCGTAACTTTATCAAAAAGGATCATGCAACTATTTAGCCGCCGTAACTTGCGCCTGTTTATCATCATTTTTGTGACAACAGTAATCCTATTCGCACTAGGGTGGTTTATATTTTTACGCCCTTCAGTTACAAACTTAAATAAGTCGGCGCAAGTTGCTGGTTCTAGCCTCCAAAATATTACCCTGACTGAATTTGATGCCAATGGGAAGCTGCTTTGGGAAATCACTTCCAAGCAGGCTAACTACCGTGAGGATCGCAAAATCGCTGATGTCGAGGATGTGAAAGGAAAATTTTATCGGGATGGCGAATTGCTAATGGAAGCCACGGGCGATAAAGGGACGATCGATCAAGCGGGTAAGGCTATTTCGTTAGCTGGGAATATTAAGGCGATCGTCATCCAAGAAAAAATCAATATGAAAGCCGACCAGATGATCTGGAAATCTTCAGAAGATCTGCTCAAGGCAACAGGCAATGTTCAGATTGATAAGCCCGAAGACAAACTGAGAATGACGGGTAAAGAATTAACGGCGAAACCCAGTACAAATGTCTATAGCTTAGAGAAACAAGTCATCGTTACCGCTGTCGAACCTCCCTTAGAAATGAAGAGTGAGAAAGTTACTTGGGATGCGAAGCGCGATCGCGTATATACGGAGGTTCCTCTTTCTGTAATCCAAATCAAGGATAAAATGCAGTTAAATGCCAATCGGGGTGATTGGAACATTCAGAAAAAAGAAGTTACTTTTAATGGTGATATCAAAGCGAAGGATCCCAAACTAGATGTTTATCTTGAAGCATCCCAAGCCGTTTGGAATCTGGAGAAAAAACTAGTAACCCTCCCCGTTCCCTTTACGGGAGGGAGTAAGAGCCGTGGTATCACCGTTAAAGCCGATAAGGGAGAAGCCCGCATCGAAAAAGAACAAATCAACCTCACAGGGCAAGTATTGGCAAGCTTCAGTTCTACTCAGGGTGTGGTTAATGCCGATAAAGTGGAATGGTTAATTCCCACCAAAACAATTACGGCGGATGGCAATATTTCCTATCAACAACCCGATAAGAGTCTTAATGTCAGAGGCGATCGCGCCGTAGCAAATCTCGAATCGCAAACGGTCACGGTTACAGGTACTAATGTCATCTCCACCTTAAATCCTTGAGTTGTCCCAGAGACAAGTGGCGGCGCGAAGCGCCGCCACTTGTCTCTGGGGATTTGATTAGTTTTATACCAATTCACTGAAGTGATCCAACACTTCAATGAATTAAAAAGCAAACCCTTTCTC
>NZ_ALWB01000135.1 GCF_000332215.1 Pseudanabaena biceps PCC 7429 | reverse complement strand
TTGCTACGCAAACCCTTTCTCAAAGCCCGTTTCCAATTATCCCGAACTCACGTTATTTCAGAGTCAAAAACTTTTCTAGAGCTGCAACCATTAAAGGCGGCCAACGGCGAATATCTCTTACCCAGTTTATATCTTGGTAGCGGGGATCGAGATTAGCCACCGATACCCAATTGCTCTCCGCTTCCCCTAGCTTGTGATTTGCCCAGAGCGCAGCGGTTAGAGCTGCCCGCACATCCGTATAGTTGGGATATTTACGTAATATATTTTTCATAGCCACGATCGCTTCGTTGGTCTTACCAACTTGATAAAGGGCGATCGCATTATTGCCAAAGGCTGTGCTAAAGCGCGAATTAACCCGCATCGCCGTTTGATAATCGGCGATCGCCTCTTCCCATTTGCCCAAGCCTGACTTTGCATTACCGCGATTGTTGTAAGCGGCGGCATCCTGAGGATCGATCGCCAAAACGTGATCGTAATCAGCGATCGCTTCCTGCCATTTGCCCAAACTCTCCAATGCTGCCCCACGATTGAGATAGGGATCGGGAAAATTGGGAGCCAGTTCTACAGACCTGTTGTAATCTTCAAGGGCATCCTGTGGACGATTTTGGCTCATTTTGGCGTTACCGCGATTACTCCATCCTGCGGCATTGTCTGGATAAAGTTTAATCAAATCTGTCCAATAGCCTTCAGCCTCAGTAAATTTACCAGCATTGGTAGCATCAAAGGCTTGTTTGACTAACTGATTGAGTTGATTGGATTCGGTTTCCGTAATATTAATTTGTGCCTGTACAGGTGCGGGGTTCAACAACAAAAATAAAGCAAGCAAAGCTGCAAATATGGCACGCATGGAGATTTAAACCTTCGGTAAACAAAAAGCAAGTTAATTCCTCATTCTACGCGCTAGGTTGAATGGAGATCGTACCGCGCATTCCTGCTTCGGTATGTCCAGCGATCGCGCAGAGCAACTCGTAAGTACCTGACTTAATTGGCACAAATGTCCATGCGGCGTTGGTATTGGGACGCAATTCTAGTTCGCGAATATGCCCTTTAATTTCCACATTACCAGCCACCACATTTTGCGTCCAAATCGCATCGGCAAAATCCTTACTGGTGAAATAATGCTTCATGGCACTAGGGTTGCTGAGCAACAATTTGTATCGCTTGCCCGATTCAAAAACAAAGCGATCGGGAATGAATCTGAGTTCATTAGCACCATTGCTGAGGCTAACTTTCACTTCGATCGCCTCCTGTTTGGTGAAATCAACGGTCGCCAGTTGAGGGCTTGGTGCGGCGATCGCCAACTCTGGACTCGCCACAAGACCTATCACCATTAGGAGAATGCTAAGAATTTGGAGAAACTTTGCATAGAAACGATTCAAATTCATATAGAAATCCTAAATGAGTTGAGAGAGGCTTCGACCTCGCTCAGCCATCGTATCCCTTTAGCTGAGCGAAGTCGAAAATCTATTTTGCTTATAATTATTAAGTAGTTAAGCATAATTAAAAACCAAAACCAGAGAGCATACCGCCCGCGCAGCGGGCGGTATGCTCTTCTAGGTTTTAAGTTTACTTATGCCTAGCTACTTAAATGCTTTATATCAATTCCCAAAATATACCAATTCCCAAAATGGCGTTGCCATTTTGGGAACCTCAAATAACAGACGTATAACAAAGGGCGCTGAGCGCCCTTTGCCATTTCTATGCCATGACCATACCACCATCAACATTAAAAACCTGTCCTGTGATATAAGCTGCCGCAGGATCTGCCGCTAGAAATCGCACCATACCCGCAATTTCCTCAGGTTGACCATAACGCCCCAGAGGAATGAACTTGAGAATATCGTCCGTATTCTTGAGATCGGCGGTCATATCTGTCGCAATAAATCCTGGGGCAACCGCATTGACCGTAATCCCACGGCTGGCAAGTTCCTTGGCAACGGTTTTAGTAAAGCCAATTACCCCAGCTTTTGCCGCGCTATAGTTGCCCTGACCGGGGTTACCCATTTGTCCTGCTACGGAAGCAATATTAATAATTCGTCCCGATTTCTGTTTGAGCATAATTTTAGAGGCGGCACGGGTAGACAGAAATACGCCTGTCAGGTTGAGGTCGATCACCGATTGCCAGTCCTCAAGCTTCATCCGTAGCAATAGGGTATCGCGGGTAATACCCGCATTATTTACCAAGATATCCACGCGACCCCAAGAGTCGATCGCTGATTTGATCAAGCTGTCCACCTGTGATTCTTGGGAGACATCGGCATGAATGGCGATCGCCTCACCACCTTTGGTCTTGATTTCTGCGACAACTTCTTCGGCAGCGCTAGCCGAACTGGCATAGTTCACCACAACTTTTGCGCCTTCACTGGCAAGTGCCACCGCGATCGCACGTCCAATACCCCTTGATGCACCCGTGACGATCGCCACCTGACCTTCTAAAAATCCCATGCTTATATTTAAAACTCCATAATTTATGCTTTTTAATTTCGGTCATGCCAAGCAAGACTAAAATCACGGCTTGCAGCTCGGTGATTTTTGCCATGTTTTAAACAACCAGAATCACAGTTTAGCGATTTGAGGGGCACTTAATTCAAAACAAGCCATGCAAAGCACAGCTTGTTTTAAATTAAGTAATCCCCTGTAATGCTTGGATTGCCTGTTGGGTGCGCTTAATCCATTCTGCGTCACGGTTTTCTTCGTATAACTTCAGAGCTTCTTGATAGGAGCGGATCGCATTGCTAACTTCCCCTTTCAAGGTATATAAAGCCCCTAGTCCAAAATGCGCCTTGGCAAAATTAGGATTTAAAGATAGAGCCTTGAAATAGGCATTCTGGGCTTCGCCCAGTCTGCCGCGATCGGCATAGGCTAGCCCTAGACTGGTGTAATCGACCCAGAGATCTTCTTTCCCGATCGCAATGGTTTTTTGAAAAGCATCGATCGCCTCGTCACTATTGCCTTGAGAGCGCAATAAATTGCCCAGATTGCTATAGGCAACCGCATTTTGGGCATCGATCGCGATCGCCCGCCGAAATGCAGCAATTGCTTCGGTGTTACGATTTTGGTCAGAAAGAACGCGACCAAGATTGTTATAAGCAACGGCATAGTTTGGATTAATCGTGATCGACTTCTGATAAGCGGCGATCGCGCCTTCGAGATCGCCTTGGCGACGTAAAGCAAGCCCTAGCCCATTAAAGGAACTAGCCACCTTAGGATTAATCTCCGTACTTCGCTTAAAAGCTTCCGCTGCTTCAGGAATATTTTCGTCCCTCAAGAAAACACTACCCAAAATCGCATAAATATCTGCATTACGCGGATCTTGCTCGATCGCCTTCCGAAACGTTGCAATTGCATTGGGGCGATCGCTCAATTGGTTATAGGCTAAGCCAAGGTTGTAATAAACATTGGGAAAATTAGGCTCAAGGGTCGTGACCCGTTTGTAGGCTTCGATCGCTCCCGTATAGTCTCGATCTTCGTACAACGAAATCCCCAAGGCAAAATGCGCCACAGCATACTGAGGGGCAAGTTCGATCGCTTTCCGATAGGCGGCGATCGCTTCTTTCCGATTGCCCTGCCGCCGCAATACCGTTCCTAAACCGTTATGAGCTAAGGCATACTTCGGATCAAACTCAATCGCCTTCCGAAATGAAGCAACCGCTTCATCGATATTATTCCGTCGCTCGTAAGCCAGTCCTAAATTGTAGTAGGCAGGAGCAAGATTGGTGTCCGCCTTACTAAGTTGAATAAATTGTTGATACGCATCGATCGCACCGCTAGAGTCACCCTTTTGATAAAGCGCGATGCCGAGTCCGTAATAGGCGGGCGTATAACTTTTATCGATCGTAATGGCTTGCCGATGGGCATTAATCGCTCCCTGAATATCCCCCTTTTGGCGCAATGCCACCCCCAAACCATAGTAAGCAGGAACCAACTCTGGACTCGCGGCGATCGCTTGACGATAAAGAGTAAGCGCGCGATCAAGTTGATTTTGCTCTCGTAGGGAGTTAGCTTGTTCTACCAGCTTAATCGAACTATTTACCGAATCGTTCTGAGAAATTAGGCGATCGACTCTAACGGTAGTAGGCGATGTTTGAGCTAAGGCGATCGGTTCGAGAGCAGGAGTGAGACTGCCTATGAGCGGGAACAAGCCCACTGCTGCGATATTCGTAATTGCGATATTCGTAATTGCGATCTTCGTAATTGCGGTTTTGATCATAGTTAATATTGCTTATAGCTTTTTTCTGCCATGAAAATTTATGAGTTGATAAAAGCAGAAATGATAATGAGCAGTAAGTTTCCAAATTAGAAGAGCAGATTCGATCCTTCACACCACATCAATGACTTTACCAAGGAAACCTATCAAATTTACAGATATCAACAGATATCAATTATTTATCCTATTAGCAAAGTCCCCTGAAGCTGATGCGTAGAAAGACTTAAATCTATAAAGGGCAATGCGAAAATTGGCAGGTTACCAATTACAGCTTTGCGCCATCACGGACAAATATAGGCGAAGTCAAACCGTAAAGATGTGCCCTTGCAGGGCACATCTTTACGGTTTGACTTTAACAACGTGCTAAGTAGCTAGGCACAAAATATAAAATCCCAAGCCCTGTAGCGCACGCGCAGTATGCGCTACAGGGCTTGATTCACTTATCGATCCACCCAGACTATAGTTCTTGCCTCCACACCGTTGCTTTTGAGGATATTCGCGATCGCCCCACTAACATCGTGATCTAAGCCCAAATTCCATCTTGTCTGGAAATCTTGATATGACAGCATGTAGGTTTGGCTATTGGTATCGGTGTAATAGATTTGCTGGCTCTGGGGATCGGCTCCCGTTACCGCAATCCAATGTAGATAGGGAATCGAGCCCACATAGGGAACTTTCAAGCTACCAACACGCACCAAAGCGATCGCGGGTTTACCCGATCGCAATAAATTCAGTAACCGATTAAAACTAGTTTGGGGAGACTTCTTAACATGATTTCCTTCCCAGCGTTGCATGACCTGCTGCAAAGTGAGTGGTGGCGTACCCGTCCGCACCTCAATCCATTGATTAGTAAAGGGATTGCGTATTTTCTGCGGTAAAAATAACTTCTTGTCAGTTGCCTCGCGCACCATGGCATAGTCAACATCATGCCCGTAATAGCGCAATATCCTCGCCGCCGAATTAGGTCCGCAACTCCAACTATCATTCTGTGCCCCCGTATCGGGCAGTTGCAGCGGTGGAGCAGGGGTAATCGCGATCGCTTCTTGAGATTGGGTTTGAGATTGGGTTTGAGATTGGTTAGGCAGTTTATGGGGATGATGGGATCGATCAGGATTGTTAAATGTGGCGATCGCCGAGGGTGTTGGCGTAATTGTCACCGCAATCGCCATAGTTGCGATCACAAGTGTAGAATTTTTTAAAAAACTCATATGGACTTTTCGGTATTTTTGCAGCAATTTTTAAATGGTTTATCAATTGGGAGCGTATACGCCATTTTTGCCCTCGGATATACCTTGGTATTTTCGATTTTAGGGATCGTTAACTTCGCCCATAGTGCGGTGTTTACGTTGGGAGCATACTTTACCTACGTGCTATGTGGTGGCACTTTTGGCTTCAATGGTATCCTCGCCAACCTATCCTTACCCAAAGAAGTACATTTGCCCTTTTTTGTTGCCATTTTTGTAAGCAGTATCTTTACAGGACTGATCAGTATAGCGATCGAGCGTATTGCTTTTCGACCTTTACGCGATCGTCATGCCGACCCATTGCTGACCTTAGTTTCTAGTTTGGGCGTAGCCGTAGCGATCGTCAATACAATCCAATATCTAGTGGGCGCAGAAAGCTATAATTTCCCAGCTAATATTTACGGCAGCTTACCCGCCGCAATCAACTTCGGCTCCCCTGACAAACCAATCGCCATTCGCACCGTACAGATCCTAATCTTTGGCGTATCTGTGATAGTTTTAGCCATTCTTACCTATGGTATTAACTTCACCAAGATCGGCAAAGCCATGAAAGCTGTAGCCGAAAATGCCACTACAGCAAGCTTGCTGGGCATAAACACCGATTTTTTTATTGTTCTTACCTTTTTTGTATCGGGATTCCTAGGCGGACTAGCAGGAACCCTTGTAGGCTCTAGTGTTAGTATTGCGGGTCCCTATTTTGGTATCGGCTTTGGCTTAAAAGGATTAGCGGTGATCGTCCTCGGGGGGCTAGGCAATATTCCTGGAGCCGTAGTTGGAGGCATAGTCCTTGGACTTGCCGAGTCCTTCGTCCCATCTAATCAATCCGCTTATAAAGATGCCGTTGCCTTTGCTTTACTCTTCATCGTTTTACTAGTAAGACCACAAGGCATTCTCGGCAAAACTTTCGTCCAAAAGGTTTAGTCCTCACCAGACAAATAAATAACGCCAGTTTGGGTTAAGCTGGCAAGTTTTCAAAGCCCAAAAGTAAAAGCCTTGCTACGCAAGGCTTTTACTTTTGGACTTTTAAAATTTGCCAGCTTAACCCGAACTGACGTTAATTCACGAAAGTGTGACAACACTTTCGTGAATTGGTATTAAACTCTATCGCTGGAGCACCTGATCGTAAACCGATTTCATTTGCTGGGCAATTACTTGCCAATCATAATTTTGCCGAACGTAGTCTTGACAGGCTTCGCTCTTTGGCATTTGCCTTTGCCCTGACAAGGCTTCGATGATTCCTTGTGCTAATTGACTAGTCGTACTGCCCTCCAAGATGAGATCCGTAGAAAATAGCCGTAAAATTTCGGGAATGCCACCAATTGGTGTGCCCAATACAGGTGTGCCTGCCGCCAAAGACTCGATCGCAATTAGTCCAAAACCTTCTAGCGATACACTGGGAATGATCGATAACTCCGCTGCTCGATAGGCAATCGGCAAGTTGCGATCGTCAACAAATCCCAATAGTTTTACCGAGTCCTCCAGTTGTAATTGCTGAATCTGCGATCGCAGACTCTCCGCAATCGCTCCTTTCCCAGCAATCAAAAGTAGAACCTCAGGATACTGCTGGCGGACTTGAGCGATCGCGGCAATTAAGTTATCCAAGCCCATACGCTGCACCAGTCGGCGCACGCAGAGAATAATCCTTCGATCCTGCGCCCAGCCCAATCTTTCTCTAGCTTCGGCGATCGTTAAATCCACCTTAAATTCGGCGGTATCAATACCACCGCCCACAATAAAAATCTTTTCTAATGGCACACCATAGGTTTTATGTAAAATCTGTCGAAAGGCCTCTGACAAAACAATAAAGCCATCCGCTCGACCATAGACCAATTTCTCGATCGCCCATTTCCCAAAAACCGATAATTTTCCCGCCCCTTCAGCTTTACTCTCCAAGGACCAAGGACCATGAAAATGAATCACCAATGGCAATTTACCTAGGCGATCGAGAATGGGAAAGGTATATAGGGCAAAATGCGACGCGACCAAATCAAATTGGGAATTGCTGATGACCTGCTTAAAGGCTTTGCGGACACCTAGCGATCGCTGTAAAGTTCCACTATTCGTACTAGCAAAGGTTTGTACTAATCCTCTAGAGCTTTGCTCAACGCGATCGGAACCAGCCACTAAACCACTTACCCCAACCCCTACTTGTGGCAAATAGTTCACACATCCGTAATAAACCCGCGCCAATCCACCTGCCTCTTCCAAAAACCAGCTGGTACCTAGCTGTAACGTTTTCATAAAACCTTATTAACTATTGACATCGCCGCATAAAAGCCGAAGATAGCAAATTGCTATCTTCGGCTTCCTTTTAATACTGACAGGTAACTGCGACCTGACTGTATTTTATTGCTACTTAATCAGAATTAAGCAACAGAATCATTAGCCTTCTTATTACGCTTGATAGCCTTGCCACCAAAGAAAGCAGCAGCTAAAGCAATACCAGGCACAATGGCAGGAACGGGTACGGGCACTGGAGCAACTTCAAACGCAATTGTCGATGATTGGAAAGTAATCGATGTAATTGCCTTATCAAGTGCATCGTCAGCAAAAGTTAAAACTGCATTGCTGGTTGGGCTCGTCCAACTGCCATCAGCAGTGAGTCCGAGTTTAGAGGCAAGTAGTGCTCCCGTAATTGTATCGGAAGGCGCATCATTGTAATTAATGGTTAATGAGTTGCCAGGATCGATCGAACCCCAAAGGAAAGCAAAGGATGACACTGGAGCAGAGAAGGTATAGGTAGCAGAACCAGAGTTAAGTCCTGGAATAGAAGCACCCGTGGGCTCAGTAGCAGAGTAAGGTCCAACGTTACCTAAAGGATTAGCGTATTGATTAACAACACTACCAGTTACTAAATTGTAGTTTCCAGACCAACCAGTGCTATTAGCAAAGTTGATTGATGCAGCACCGCTCAGAGCACCTGTCGATATAATAAGATCCCCATAACTGAAACTTGCAGCATTTGCAGCACCTGTAGAAAAGGAAACAGCAACTACACCGACAGTTGAAAGAATGGCAGAGGATAAGTATTTCATTACTTTATAAACCTATTTTGTGAATTTTTATAGATGATCTGCAAAAGATCTGAATAAATCTATGCGATTAACAAGATAGAAAGTATGGACTTTAGCACCACCATCACCACTTAGAATCGCCATTTCTAAGCTACTTAACTATCAAAGAAGAATATTGGAATATTGGATAATTGGAGCAACAATAGCTAGTTACATATCTAGTTACATATCTAGAAATGTCACCGCTTACAGGTTGGAACTATATATACTTGGCAGATCATATTGCCCTATGCTAAGACCTACTTCAGATATAGAGAAGTTACAAACTACCCAATTTAATAGTTGGAATCGCCTAGCGACGAGAAATTTGGTTTGGTTTATGCAGCTAACTTCCTACAGCCTAGCTGCGATGTATGTATCTTACATGGAAAAACAGAAAGCGCAACACCTAACCTATGCCTTTTTTTCGTAAAAAAGTTATATGTCGGTTATGCATAAGTTATATTTTGTTATTTTTGTTACATTAAAAACTCTAGGATATAGAACCCACATGGCTTACACGATCGCATCAAATATATGTGAAGGCATAGCAGAATGCGTCCCTGCCTGCCCCGTAGCTTGTATTGAACAAGGCAAGGGAGCAAATGTTAAGGGAACTATTTGGTTTAGGATTAAGCCTGAACTCTGTATTGACTGTGGAGTTTGCCTACAGGTATGCCCCATACAGGGGGCAATAGTGCCCGAAGAACGTCCCGAGCTAGTAATACCAAGTTAAGAAATGGCTAAGCCATTTCTTAATACCAATTCACGAAAGTGTGATAACACTTTTGTAAATTGGTTGTGAATTGGTATTACGTTGCTATACTCCCTTCCCACCAAAGAAATAGACATACAAAACCAAGAATTAATGTCAGTTCGGATTAAGCTGGCAAACCCTTTCTCAAAGCCAGTTTCAAATTATCCCGAACTCACATAAAATTAGCGTTGCGGCACTTCGCGCTGCAACGTCTAATCTCTCACTGGGAAGGGCGTATATGAAGGGAAAGATTGAAATTTAAGCCTCGAAATGCAGACCCTGAGATAAAAAGAGCTACTTTTACCAATCGTATGATGACAAAATTGTCGTAAAAAGTCCTATCTTGTTCTAGATTCTAAAGTGGCGTGATAGAATAAATTTAAGTACTAGTCGACAAGTCTCGACGTTTGCAAATACTTGCAAGAAGTAAACGCAAAGATAATTGTGTTTTCCCTATAGTACGCAAGCTCCGAAGAAGTAAACTCGATTACTACCTGTTTGTTATTTTGCAGGTAAGACTAGAGTCTATAGCAGCTAGAGCATCGCACCTGTGATGTTTTTTGCAGCGATCGGTTACAGTTAAAATCACTGCAAAAGTGGGCAAATGTCCCACTTTTTTGTTTTTAATTTGTCCTTTCAAACTGCTTCGAGAAGATTTCACTCTTTGTGATTTCCCTTTATCAAAGCTCGCATCAAAAGCATAAATCAACGCTCAGATCACAATTTTATTTATGAGTCATCCTCTAATTCCGCAAATTTTTCAAACTGCTGAAGAAGTGGCCTCGCCCCTTGGGTTAGAGGTGGTCGATGTGGTGCTGCATACCAATAAAAACCCGATCGTGTTGCGGGTCGATATTCGCAATCTCGACCAAGACACAGGATTAGATGACTGTGAAAGAATGAGCCGTGCTCTGGAGGCTGTCCTCGATGAGATCGACTTAATTCCCCATGCCTATGTGTTAGAAATTTCTAGCCCAGGTGCCGAACGGCAGTTACAAGGCGAT
The DNA here is from genome assembly GCF_000332215.1 of Pseudanabaena biceps PCC 7429. Lineage (GTDB taxonomy): Bacteria > Cyanobacteriota > Cyanobacteriia > Pseudanabaenales > Pseudanabaenaceae > Pseudanabaena > Pseudanabaena biceps. The sequence continues at coordinate 3,383 of NZ_ALWB01000135.1, read as the reverse complement.
CGCGAGTTTATCGCTTTCCGAGGCTTTATGATCAACGTCAGTACGACCGTTCCCCATGATGGTAAACAAAGCTGGAGTGGTCATCTCATGGCAAGAAACGAAACCCATGTAACCATTAGTATCAAAGGTCGAATTGTAAATATTCCCCGCGAACTTGTCGATCGCGTTGAACTAGCAAAAATGGAATAGATCGGCAATCAAGAAAAGCGCCATAAGCAATTAATCAGCCAGACTGCGTATATGGGATGCCAAGGGCTTGACGACATCCTAACCTTCACGTTTTGAAATTATTTAGTTTTTATCATAGCGAGCAAAATTTATGTCATTGTTGAATTTACCTGGATTGGGACAGATGGTAGAAGTAATTAGCAAAGAGCGAAATCTTCCCAAACATGCAGTACAAAATGCTTTACGCGAAGCCTTACTCAAGGGTTACGAGCGCTTTCGTAAAACCTATCGCTCCGATGGTATTAATTTTGAAGAAGAGCATTTTAATAACTTTGATGTAGAACTCGATCTCGAGGGTGAAGGATTTCGAGTTTTAGCGACCAAAACGATCGTTAATGAAGTTAGCGATGCCGATCATGAAATTGGATTGTTAGAGGTACGGGAAGTCGCCCCTGAAGCTCAAGCAGGCGGAACTGTCGTCGTCGATGTCACTCCAGAACAAGGCGATTTTGGTCGGATGGCGGCAATCCAGACAAAGCAAGTATTAGCGCAAAAGCTCAGAGATCAACAACGCAAAATCATTCAAGAAGAGTTTCAAGATGTCGAGGGGACAGTGCTCCAAGGACGCGTTCTTCGTTTTGAAACGACCTCGGTTATTGTGGCGGTCAGTAGTGGATTTGGTCAACCTGAGGTCGAAGCAGAACTTCCCAAACGTGAACAACTAGCGGGCGAAAGACCCTATCGTCCAAACATGACCCTCAAGGTTTATTTGAAGAAAGTATTTGAGGGGTCGCGTCGAGGTCCTCAACTATTAGTATCGCGAGCAGATGCTGGGCTAGTTGTATACCTATTTGCCAATGAAGTACCTGAGATCGAGGAAGAAATCGTGCGGATTGTGGCAGTGGCGAGAGAAGCTAATCCGCCATCACCTGCGGTAGGTCCTCGGACAAAAATTGCCGTAGATACCCTCGAACGGGATGTCGATCCTGTTGGTGCTTGTATTGGCGCACGCGGAGCCAGAATTCAGGCTGTCGTATCCGAATTGCGTGGTGAAAAGATTGATGTAATCCGCTGGTCACCCGATCCTTCAACTTATATTGCCAATTCGCTAAGCCCTGCCCGAATTCAGGAAGTGCGGTTGATTAACGCCGATGAGAGAATTGCCCATGTGCTAGTACCTGAGGATCAGTTGAGTTTGGCGATCGGTAAAGAAGGGCAAAATGTTCGCTTGGCTGCTCGTCTCACTGGTTGGAAAATCGATATCAAAAATTTGGCGAAGTACGATTACAACGAAGAAGATCGCAAGATGGAAGCTGCCTCCACAAGGGCTGGAGAAAATCGGGTTGTCTTGCATAGTTTTGACCAAGATGATGACGACGAGAATAACTAGGTATGTCAATGAAAAGTACATAAGGTAAGGATGGGCGGCGCGAAGCGCTGCCCATCCTTACCTATTTAGCGCTACCACATGAGGAGTAAATTAGTTTGGCTCTGAAGCTGCACCGACGTTGTGTTAGTTGTCAATGTATCGCTTTGCGCGATAATTTTTGGCGAGTCGTACGTGTACCGATCGCTCCTGAGCAAAATGATCAGGATGATCGCGATGATCGGAAAAATATATATCAACATTTTCAGATCCAGCTCGATCAAGGTATGGGACGCTCGGCATACCTATGCCAAAAGCTCGATTGTTTACAAATAGCTCAGAAAAAAAATCGTTTGGGGCGATCGCTACGTACCCATATTCCGCCTGAGATTTTTGATATTCTCAAGTCACGACTTGAGTTAATTAATAAGAATCATCAAACGCAATGAGTAAGCAAACCATTTTGGTCACAGGTGGGGCAGGTTATATCGGTTCCCATGCCGTAAAAGCTTTACAACTTTCTGGCTATCAGGTTTTGATTTTAGATAGTCTTGTTTATGGGCATCAAGATATTGCCACAACACTCGGTGCTGAATTAATTGTTGGAGATACGAACGATCGCCCATTACTGGATCGTCTATTTGGCGATCGTCAAATTAACGCTGTAATGCATTTTGCCGCCTATGCCTATGTGGGCGAATCTGTCAGCCAACCAGATAAATACTATCGCAACAATGTGGTTGGCACTTTATCTCTATTGGAAGCAATGGTTGTGGCGAATGTCAAAAACTTTGTTTTTTCTTCCACCTGTGCCAGTTATGGCGTACCCCAGCAAATACCAATTACTGAAGATCATCCTCAAGCGCCAATTAATCCCTATGGGGCTACCAAACTGATGGTCGAGCGTATTTTGCAAGATTTCGATGTTGCCTATGGTCTTAAGTCGGTCATTTTTCGCTATTTCAATGCCGCAGGAGCCGATCCCATGGGAGAAATCGGTGAGGATCATGATCCTGAGACCCATTTAATTCCCTTAGTTTTACAAACAGCCATGGGTAAACGCGATGCCATTACAGTCTATGGATCCGACTATCCAACCGCCGATGGAACTTGCATTCGCGACTATATTCATGTTGCGGATCTTGCCGATGCCCATGTATTAGGATTGCAATATTTACTCGATGGCAACAGGAGTGAAATCTTTAATCTCGGTAATGGTAATGGCTTTTCTGTTAAAGAGGTCATCGATGCGGCAAAGCAAATCACGGGCAAGCCGATCGCCGTGGTAATGGGCGATCGCCGTGCAGGTGATCCACCTGCGTTAGTGGGCAGCAGCGAGAAGGCTAGAAAAATTTTAAATTGGCAACCTAAATACGCCGATCTAAATCTGATTTTGCAACATGCATGGCAATGGCACCAAAAGCGTCATTGCTAACAAAAAGGGGCGCAAAGCGCCCCTTTTTGTTAAATGGTCGGCAATGAAAAATACTATAGAAGTCGGTCTATTTTTTGTGCTAATTCAAAATCAAGGGCGCTAATCCCATTGGCATCATGGGTAGTCAGGTCGATCGTCACTTTGTTATATACATTAAAAAGTTCGGGGTGATGTCCCATCTTGTCAGCAACGATCGCAACTTTACTAATAAAGCCAAAAGCCTCTACAAAATCACGAAACTTAAAGTTTTTTTGCAACTTGCCATTAACCACAGCCCAACCCGCTAGTTGAGCGATCGCTGACGAAATCTCTACTTCAGATAACTTGTTAATTGCCATAGTTAATTGCCATAGTTAATTGCCATAGTTAATTGCCATCAATTTCCCCAAAGATGAGTGGCGGCGCGAAGCGCCG
>NZ_ALWB01000134.1 GCF_000332215.1 Pseudanabaena biceps PCC 7429 | reverse complement strand
CTGGTGCTGTTGAATCTACTATCAAGCAAATTGGGCGTAGAATCAAAATAATCTGGTGCTCAGTGGGAGCGCGATAATCTTCCCCAAGTTCTTAAACATCGTTGCGCTTATCTCAACCTCAATCTTGCCTAAGTATATTTACTCAGTGCCTAATTGAGATGCTCCCATTAGCAACCTTGTCTGACTCTTTTAATCAAATGGCAACGGAGTTAAAAAACTCGTTTGAGACCTTAGAAAATCGGGTGGAAGAACGCACCGCCGAACTAGTGATTGCTAAGGACAATGCGGAGGTTGCCAATCAAGCTAAAAGTACCTTTATTGCGAATATGAGCCATGAGCTGCGATCGCCCCTGAACGCAATTATTGGATTTTCCCAGCTTATGTTACGCACGAAACATTTGCCATCTGAACAGTATGAAAATGCGGGAATTATTCAGCATAGCGGCGAATATTTACTAACGTTAATTAATAATGTGTTGGATTTTTCTAAAATTGAAGCGGGGAAAACAACTCTCAATCTCAAAGATATTGACCTCCATCAATTGCTTAACGATTTGGAAGATATGCTGCATCTGCAAGCGGTAAATGCAGGGTTAGAGTTAATCTTCGCGCGAGGGGATAATTTGCCCCACTACATCTATACGGATGGTGTGAAATTACGTCAGGTGTTACTGAATTTATTGGGTAATGCCCTCAAATTTACGCATCAAGGCGAAGTGATTTTGAGGGTCAATGCCATAGAGCATCAAAAATTCAAAGACTATCAAGAATATACTTTCCATACTATAAACTTTAGCGTTAGCGATACGGGAGTGGGGATTTCCTCTACAGAGTTAGCCAAGTTATTTGAGGCTTTTAGTCAAACAGAATCTGGTCGAGCGGCTCAAGAGGGAACGGGACTAGGATTAGCAATTAGCCGTCAGTTTGTCCAGTTAATGGGAGGAGATATTACGGTCGAGAGCCAGTTGGGTAAGGGGACGACTTTTAACTTCTCAATTCAGGCGCAATTGGGTAAAGAAACTGGCAAGGGAGATGTCTATTCCAGACGAGCAATTGCGCTTGCTCCCAATCAACCGACCTATAAACTTTTGGCAGTGGATGATAAAGCCATTAACAGACAATTATTAATCGGAATTCTCGCGCCTTTAGGTTTTGAAATCAAAGAAGCGAGTAACGGACGCGAGGCGATCGCGATCTGGGATGAGTGGGAACCGCATTTAATCTGGATGGATATGCGAATGCCCGTGATGGATGGTTATGAGGCGACCAAATATATTAAGTCCACAACGAAAGGAAATGCTACGGCGGTAATTGCCTTAACTGCCAGCGTGTTAGAAGAGGAAAAAGCGATCGTGCTCTCCGCAGGATGCGATGATTTTGTTCGTAAACCCTTTAAAGAAAGTACGATTTTTGAAACGATCGCGAAGCATTTAGAGGTGCAATATATTTACGAGGAGCTAGCCTTAGAAGAACCTATTGCCGATCACCCAGATCCCCTATTAGCCTCCGAAGATTTAGCTATAATGTCCGAGGAATGGCGATTGCAATTGTACCAAGCCGTCATAGAAGCTGATAGTAATCGCGTTACAGAACTGATTCAAAAGATCCCCGACCCAGAATCGTATTTAGTAAAAATCCTCAAAAAATATAATCGTCAGTATAAATTTGATGAAATTGTCGAGCTATTGTCCTAGGCGATCGCACTATGAACCAATCAATTAACGGAGACTTAGTGAATTTTGATTCTCTGTCTGAGTCAAAAGGTAACATCCTGTTGGTAGATGATTTACCAGAAAACTTGAGATTGTTGACTGAGTCCCTTTCTAAACTTGGTTACACGGTTCGTAGTGTCATCAGTGGAAGTAGAGCGCTCAAGACTGCAAAATCGAAACTCCCCGATCTCATTCTGTTAGATGTAAAAATGCCTGAAATGGACGGATATCAAGTTTGTAAAGCTTTTAAAGAGGATCCCGAACTTTGTCATATTCCCATTCTGTTTATCAGTGCTTTAGACGAAGCCTTTGATAAATTAAAAGCGTTTCAATTGGGTGGTGTGGACTATATCACTAAGCCTTTTCATATCGCCGAAGTCGTGGCTCGTTTAGAAGCTCATTTAACGATTCGGAAACAACATAGAATGTTGCAAGCGGAAATTGTCAAACGTAAGGAAATTGAAGAAATCCTATATCAATCCAGATCGCTCCTTTCGGGCATTTTAAATACTGCATTAGATGGAATTGCGGCTATGCAGGCCGTCCGCAATTCGATTACAGGTGATATTCAGGATTTTTGCTGTTTAGCGGTAAATCCTGTTATTGCTAAAGCCCTGCGCCGCAACCGAGAAGATGTCATCGGTAAGTTATTCATCAAAGAACTGATCGAAAAGCTTGCACCAGAATTATTCGATCGCCTTGTGACAGTTGTCGAAACTGGTGCATCTTTAGATGAAGATTTTTACTATCCATCGGGTGATTCCTCTTGGTATCACTATGTCGCTGTAAAGTTAGGTGATGGTTTTGCGATCGCGATTCGCGATATTACGACGCGCAAGCAAACAGAGCTAGCTTTACAGGAGCTAAATTATAAATTGCAGGAAGCAAACCATAAGTTGGAATTGCTTGCCAATTTAGATGGATTAACCAAGATTGCCAATCGTCGCTGCTTTGATGATTACCTAACCACAGAATGGCAACGCCATCAAAGAGAACAAAACCCTCTATCGCTTATCCTGATCGATATTGACTATTTTAAACGCTACAACGATAGCAATGGACATCAAGGCGGTGATGATTGTTTAATTCGAGTTGCGCAGGAAATTGCTAAAGTCACCCATCGCCCAACTGATTTGGTTGCTCGCTATGGTGGCGAAGAGTTTGCTGTGATCTTGAGCAATACCAATGTCGAAGGGGCACTAAAGGTTGCAGATGCTATTCAAACTGCGATCGCTAATCTCGCAATTATTCACGATAATTCCGATGTAAGCGAATATGTCACCCTGAGTATGGGAGTCGCTAGCCTAATTCCGACATCGGAACGAAGTCCTCAAGATCTGATTTCCTGCGCCGATCGAGCGATGTATGCAGCGAAACATCAGGGGCGCAATCGAGCGATCGCTTACTAAGTTACAATCTCCGACCTTAACCCGATGAAGAAGTCTATTCCACCGCATAGCTTTTGCCCGCATAGCTTTTGCCCGCATAGCTTTTGCCGATTGTCCTAGGTATTTCAGCATAATTAAAAACCAAAACCAGAGAGCATACCGCCCGCTGCGCGGGCGGTATGCTCTTCTAGGTTTTAAGTTTACTTATGCCGAAATACTTAGGACATAAACCCCAAGAATTGAATGGCGGCGCGAAGCACTCCCATTCAATTCTTGGGGTTTTCAAGTTAAGAAATGGCTACGCCATTTCTTAACTTGAAAACCCTTACTAGGTTTAGTTTTTAATTCACAAAAATGTTGTCACCCTTTCGTGAATTGGTATAAGTGGTTGGGCATAATTAAAATCCAGTATCAAAACCTGTAGCGCACGCGAAGCGTGCGCTACAGATTTTGGGCTTTTATATTTAATTACGCCTAGCTACTTAGCTAAATACTTTGTGTCGTTGTATACGAATTTCAGATCAGAGGTTGGTGAGAATATTTATTAAACTGCAAGAGCTATTTTGAATAATTTCTTTAAATAATTACTTTTAAATGATTAAGTAAGTGGGCTTAATTAAATATAAAATCCTAAAACCTGCGGCGCACGCTGCGCGTGCGCCGCAGGTTTTATATCGGGATTTTAATTATGCTGAGGTACTTACTTTTAAATGATTACTTTAAATGATTACTTTGCCCAACTATTCTAGGCATCTGCATAAATGTTCAAACTTTAGCAACCTATGTACAAAAATCTTCCTTCCAAAAAAGCAAAACACCCTTTAATTTCGATTAGATTATTCTTAATTGCGCCCTTTACAATACTAATCATTGGGGCAGTGGGAGCATTGGGCTATTTGTCCTTTCGCAATGGGCAGAAGGCGGTCAACGATATCTCTGGACAACTCCAACAGGAAATAAGTTCTAGGGTTAAAGATCGGGTGCAAGGTTATCTAGAAGTGCCGCGTTTAGACAATCAAAATATAGAACCAATTCGGGAATTTCTGCAAACCCTAAAGGTTGGTAAATCAGGCTTGGTATTTGTGCTTGAGCCATCAGGTGACTTAGTGGCAACTTCCCTAGCCAATCAACCCCTAGCTATTAACAAAAATCGCATTAAGGCTATGGATAGTAACAACCCTGTCCTAGCTCAAAGTATGCAGTCTATGCGATCGCAACTTGGCGATTTAGCAAAGATTCAGCAAACTACCCGCTTAGATTTTCAGCTAAATGGCGAACGTTATTTTCTCACAGCCTCACCGATCAGAGATAAATATGGGCTGAACTGGCTGGTTGCCGTTGTTGTACCTGAATCTGACTTTATGGAGCAGATTAATATCAATACGCAAGATACGATTTCACTGGCGATCGTGGCTTTGAGTTTAGCACTCAGCATGAGTTTTTTTATTGCCCAACTCATGTCGCGCTTCGTTCGCGATCTTAACAAGTCAGCTACAGCGATCGCCAATGGGGAAATGGATCAATTTGTAGAAGTAAATGGATGTGCAGAACTAGAAGCTCTAGCCAGTTCATTTAATCAGATGGCTAGTCAGTTACAAACTTCTTTTGCAACCTTAGAAAATCGCGTACAGGAGCGCACTTCAGAACTAGCAGTTGCTAAAGATAGAGCCGAAGTTGCAAGCAAGGCGAAAAGTGCTTTTATTGCGAATATGAGCCATGAATTGAGATCGCCGCTCAATGCCATTATTGGCTTTTCTCAGGTAATGTTACGCACGAAAAACCTTTCACCTGAACAATACGAGAATATAAATATTATTCATCGTAGTGGTGAATATTTATTGACATTAATCAATAATGTGCTTGACTTTTCTAAAATCGAAGCAGGCAAAAACACGCTCAATTCCAAAGATATTGATTTATATCAATTGCTTGATGATTTAGAAGATATGCTCCATTTGAGGGCAGTAAACGCTGGATTAGAGTTGATTTTAGATCGGGGTGGTAATTTACCGCGTTACATTCACACAGATGGCGTGAAGCTCCGCCAAGTTTTACTAAATTTGTTAGGCAATGCCATCAAGTTTACACAACAAGGCGAAGTAGTTTTGCGTATGAGTTCTATTGAAAATTCAGAACCTCAAAGCTACAGCTTAAATTTTCAAGTAAGCGATACAGGGGTTGGGATTGCACCTGAGGAGTTAGATCAATTATTTGAAGCTTTTAGCCAAACAGAATCAGGTCGAGAAGCTCAGGAAGGAACAGGCTTAGGATTAACAATTAGTCGCCAGTTTGTGCGATTAATGGGAGGTGACATCACCGTTACTAGTGAACTCGGTAAAGGGACTACTTTTAATTTCTCAATTCAGACTAAGCTAGGCAACGCAATCAGCGGTGAAACCTTGGAAAAGCGCCAAGTCATAGCTCTTGCTCCCAATCAACCAGACTACAAAATTTTAGTGGTAGATGATAAACCAATCAACCGTCAATTATTGGTGAAACTGCTGGCTCCATTGGGGTTTGAGGTAAAAGAAGCGAGCAACGGGCAAGAAGCGATCGTCATGTGGGAAGCATGGCAACCTCATTTAATTTGGATGGATATGCGGATGCCTGTAATGGACGGCTATGAGGCAACTAAGTATATCAAATCCACAACCCAAGGCAATGCTACTGCCATCATTGCGCTAACCGCTAGTGTCTTAGAACAAGAAAAAGCGATCATTCTATCGGCGGGTTGTGATGATTTTATGCGTAAACCCTTTAAAGAACAGACGATTTTTGCAGCCTTAACGAAACATCTAGGTTTGAAATATGTATACTCAGATTCTCCTAATGACTCAGTAGATTTATCCAATTCGGCGACATCCTTAGATTTGTCAGTTATGTCCGACGAGTGGCGATCGCAAATATACAAAGTTGCCCTAGAGGGTGATAGTAATCGTGTTAATCAACTAATTCGAGAAATTCCCAATCAAGAATCAGCAATTGTGAAAATGCTAGAAAAATTTGCTCATCAATTTCAATTTGATGAAATGTTAGAGATATTAAGTATTTCAGCCTAGTAAAACCCAGAACCAAAGCATGTATCTCGCGCTTAGCACGAGATACATGCTTCTAGGGGTAAGCTGACTTATACTTAGCTAGTTACCATAGCCAATTCGCAACATGTATAAACTATTTAATTAATCTTCTGTGAATCCTAATTCTCCATCAGAAAGCAAAGGTAATATTCTCTTAGTAGACGATCTGCCTGAAAATCTCAAATTGTTGACCGATTTACTCACCGATCTTGGCTATACAGTTCGTAGCGCCATTAGTGGAAGTAGGGCTCTAAAAAGTGTAAGAGCGAAACTGCCTAATATTATCTTGCTCGATATCCAAATGCCAGAAATGGATGGTTATCAAGTCTGTCAAACTTTTAAAGCCGATCCTGATCTTTGTGATATCCCGATTCTCTTCATTAGTGCTTTAGATGAAACTTTTGATAAATTAAAAGCTTTTCAAGTTGGGGGAGTAGACTATATTACGAAACCGTTTCAAATTGAAGAAGTTGTCGCTCGTCTAGAAACTCACTTAACGATTCAGAGACAGAAGAAGAGATTACAAGATGAAATTGTTAAGCGTAAGGAAACTGAATTTGCTTTACAGGAAGCAAATCGTAAATTGGAGTTACTTGCTAATTTAGATGGATTAACTCAAATTGCTAATCGCCGCCGATTTGATGATTTTTTATCTCTAGAGTGGCAACATCACAAACGCGAGCAAACTCATATTGCGCTAATCCTAATCGATATTGATTATTTCAAGCGCTATAACGATACCTACGGACATCAAGGTGGGGATGATTGTTTACTTCGCGTCGCACAGGCGATCGCCAAAGTTGCACAACGGGCTACAGATTTGGTTGCAAGATATGGGGGTGAAGAGTTTGCAGTGATTTTGAGTGGTACTGATGCAAAAGGTGCGCTAAAGGTTGCAGATGCTATTCAAACTGCGATCGCCAATCTTGCAATTCCTCATCAAAGTTCTGATGTTAGCGATCGCGTAACTCTGAGTATGGGAATTGCTAGCCTGATTCCGACATCGGAACGAAGTCCTCAAGATCTAATTTCTTGCGCCGATCAAGCGATGTATACAGCGAAACATCAGGGGCGTAATCGGGCGATCGCTTATAAGGTTACATAATCAAAAAGCTGTAGCGAACGCTGCGCGTTCGCTACAGCTTTTTGGGCTTTATATTTAATTGAGCCCAGATACTTACAGCACATTGCGCTCAAACCCAAACCAAGGAAATTTTTGAAAGCGTTGCTAAGCAACGCTTTCAAAAATTTCCTTGTGGTTCGTTTGATCGATAATTGCTGTAAGAAATGGCTACGCCATTTCTTAACTTGGTATGAGGGAAAATTTGCAGGTCTCGATGGTTTGTTCATAATAATTTTGCAATTGTCGAGTGGCTGCATCCCAACCCCATTTTTCGGCTTCAAGGCGCGCCTCAATGCACATATACTCATTGCGATTTTGTAATAAATTTTCGGTGGCTAAAACTAACCCATTGCTATTGGTGGGATCGAATAAATAGCCATTAATGCCATTGGTAACAATATCGGGAATGCCTCCTGAATTAGCTGCTACTACTGGACAGCCTGCCGCCATGGCTTCAAGGAGGACTAGTCCGAGGGTTTCCGTCCGAGATGGAAATAAAAAGGCATCGCTAGAAGCAAAAGCAGAAGCTAGATCGTCGCCACGCAGATAGCCCACAAAATTAGTATTGGTATTGGCAAAAATTTTCTCCAGCTCTTGGCGATAGGGACCATTGCCAACTAGCGCAAGACGGCTATTCGGGATTGCTTGCAGCACGGGCAAAATTTGCTGGATTTCCTTTTCGGCGGATAGCCTCCCGACGTAGAGAAATAGGATGTCTTCGGGATGTCCTTCGGTCAAGCGCGATCGCATTTCTGCACTTTTAAAGCGCGGGTGAAACTGGACGGTATCGACACCCCGCTGCCAGAGATCGAGACGCTCGACCCCATGCGATCGCAATTCATCGATCATCACTGTCGAGGTACAAAGGTTTAGAGCTGCTTGATTATGGGTGTTTTTCACCAATTCCCACATCACCCCTTCCAGAAAACCTAAACCATAGTGCTGTAAATATTGCGGCAAATGGGTGTGATAGGAAGCCATGAGAGGATAATTCATCGTTTTGGCATAATATAAACCCGCCATTCCCAAAATAGCAGGATTCACGACATGCACGATATCTGGCTTGAATTGCTCCAACGCGTGACCGATCGAAGGGCGTGGCAAAGCAAGTTTTAATTCTGGATAGAGGGGAAAATCAAAGGCTGACACGCCATAGATCTCCGCCCCACAATATTCCTTCAGCCCCCCATCGGGCGAGAACACCAGTACTTGATTACCGAGCTTGACCAGATACTCAACGGTATATTTGAGGCGGGTAACGATGCCATCAATTTTTGGCAAAAAAGTCTCGGTAAATATGGCGATACGCATAGTATGACTGTACGGAATCGTTGTCTGAGGTTTGACAGCATCATACTATAGCGGTAAGCCCCATCTAAATAAAAAGCGTCCTATGGTGGTTTTTATTTACAGTACTTTGCATTTTGTTAGTGGATGTAGCCCATAAATTGCCCCACTTGCAAATCATCGCAGCGCAAACCTCAAAAGATGAGTGGCAGTGCAAAGCACTGCCACTCATCTTTGGGATTTTGTTACTCAATTTAGAGGTTAGATAAAGCGCCACGCGCCCCATCACGAGAAATTTTTAGATATTCCGTATTAACGCCCGATTCGCGGGTGAGAGAGACCTTGCCCGTACGAGCAATTTCGCGAATGCCAAACTTATTTAACATCTTCAAGATGGCAACCATCTTTCCAGGATCGCCCACCACTTCAATTGTCAAGAAGTCGTCAGCCACATCAACAATACGGGCGCGGAAAATTTGCGCTATTTCAATAATTTCCGATCGCACATTTGGTGCAGCATTTACCTTGACAAGCATTAGCTCGCGCTCTACGCAAGGAATATTAGTAAAGTCGAGAATGGTAATCACATTGATCAGTTTATGCAACTGCTTGGTGATTTGCTCAATCGTGTGATCGTCGCCAGAGACAACCATCGTGATGCGCGTAAATCCATCTTGTTCGGCAGTTCCGACCGCAAGGCTCTCGATATTAAAACCTCGGCGGGCGAACAAGCTAGCAATGCGGGTCAGCACGCCTGCCTCATCTTGGACGACAACGGAGAGAGTATGTTTCATGGTGACAAAGTCGGAAAATAAACAGCACAGTAGACTATATTAATGACTTTGGTTACCTTATTGCGATTATCAAGATACATATTGATAACGATTAAGGTGCTTTGCTTCCAAAACTAAAGGGGTGCTTTGCGTCCTCCTTAGTCAATTTATTCCCCCATCACAAATATGACTGCTCAGTTTCATCACGTTCCCGTCCTTGCCGAACCCACGATCGCAGGTTTAGCCATTACCTCAGGCGGTATATATCTCGACTGTACCGTGGGCGGCGGCGGGCATAGCTCGTTGATTTTGCAAGCGGCCGAAAATGTTCGCTTAGTTGGAATCGATCGCGACGAAATGGCGATCGCGGCGGCTAGTGAAAAATTGCAAGATTATCAAAACCAAGTCTCGTTCTGGCGCGGTAACTTTTGTGAATATCAGCCCGCCGCAGATTTGCAATTTGATGGCATCCTTGCCGATTTGGGAGTAAGTTCGACTCAGTTTGATGTGGCGGAGCGGGGCTTTAGTTTTCGAGAAGCAGGCGATCTCGATATGCGGATGGATAATCGCCAAACTCTCACTGCTGCTGAAATTGTGAATCACTATCAAGAAGTGGAACTTGCGGATATCTTTTTTAAACTGGGAGAAGAGAGACTGTCCCGCAGAATTGCCCGTCAAATCGTCGAGAAGCGTCCCTTTAAAACAACCTTGGAACTGGCTAATGCGATCTCGGCATGTGTTCCCTCTAGTTATCGTCATGGCAGAATTCATCCTGCTACCCGCACCTTTCAGGCTTTGAGAATCGCTGTCAATCGAGAATTAGAGAGCCTTGAGAAATGGCTTGCTGTTGCGCCGAATTGGCTGAAAGTGGGGGGCAAAATTGTGGTGATTACTTTCCATAGTCTCGAAGATCGGATTGTTAAGCATACGTTTCGCGAAGACGATCGCTTACAGGTTATTACCAAAAAAGTAATTATTGCCACCGATGAAGAAAATCGGGCAAATCCGAGAGCGCGATCGGCGAAGTTGCGTATTGCTCAAAGGGTTGAATAAATTTACGCGACTTTCAACCAGTCAAAGATATCCCTAGCGGTAATCTGCCAAGTTTCTAAGCCTGTCATTACTGGCAAGGGTTGTTGGGGTTCAGTTTCAGCGAAGTAAATCTGGGTTGAGCCATTTTGAAAGACGACGATTGATTTGGTGGCAGGATCGAGGAGCCAGCCGAGTTCACTCCCTTTAGGTCGATCGCTCTAGAGAGACGGGTTTGTAAGCCGCTATGTTTTCCTTTGGGCATGGGCTTTTGGGTGATGGTTCCGTGGGCATATTCGCTGGCGGGCTTGGTTTCGGGAAGGGCGAGAAATGCTTCAAGGGAGATGGTTTGGTCTGTTTTGATAGTGGCAATCATAGTGATGACTCTAATGGATAGTGACTTTTGTGAGTAATACCAGTTGCAGCATTAGACTATCTTAAGGCGATCGCCTTCTAATCATCGGGAAATTGCCAACACATGATCCGTTCGACATTTTTGGAGCCACATCGACATGCCTCAGCATGGGAGGCAACCCATTCATAATCGCATTTGCGACAGTGATGGAGGACGTTATTGATATTAGCGGCGGCAATGCGATCGCGTCCTGCTTTTAGTTCTTCAGGCGTGAGGACAGATTCAAGATCATTTGGCTCAGTCATTAATTTATCGTCTATTTTTTTCGATCAACATACCACAGCTACTTTTTCTCAGTACCATTTTTACTTGTCAAAATCTTGATAACGATAGAAAAATTAACTGCTACAATGATTGCAGGCAAATACTTATGGTAAATATTGCTGTATGGACTATCACAATATCATTACGATTGAATCTGGAAAGCGTAGCGGTAAGCCTTGCATAAGAGGAATGCGAATTACCGTTTACGATATTTTAGAGTATCTAGCTGGGGGAATGACAGAAGCAGAAGTTCTGGAAGATTTTTCTGAGCTTACTTTGCAGGATATTAAGGCTTGTCTGAGTTTTGCGGCTGAACGTGAGAAAAGATTGTTTGTTGCTACGTTATGAAACTGCTTCTAGATGAGAACTTGTCAGATCGGATAGTTTATCGAATTGGCGACTTGTATCCTAAATCTGAACATGTTAAAACTTTAGGACTAGTACATACTGATGATGCTTTGATCTGGAAATATGCGAAGGAAAATGATTTTGTGATTGTTTCCAAAGATTCAGACTTTCATCAACGGAGTTTGCTTTATGGACATCCTCCCAAGTTTATCTATCTTCGCATCGGGAATAGCCCAACTTCTAGAATTGTTGAGATTTTGAGAAATAATGTCGAGATTATTACTGAGTTTGTTGATAGTGAATCAGAGAGTATTTTGGTTTTAGGTTAGTTGCGATCGCCACAGATATCTAGCTATCTAGGCTGGCATCAGTTGCTGGGTTTGTTGATTTTGTAGATACTCTAAGACCAATAATCTGAGATAGTCCAACATACAGATATATGATTGCATTTGTGGATAATGCGATCGCGCTTCGCTGTAAAGTTGCACGATCAAGTGATTATTAAATACGCTCAGTTTTTGTAGTTCGGCGATCGCTTGGCGATCGTTTCTTAAAGTTCCTGATGCGGCGATTTGGCTGGCGTAACCGCGAATACTTACTGTCAGTAATTCAATTTCTTCTAATGGAGTAAATTCTGCCTCGGATTGGGGGAAGTTTTGGGCAATTTGTTTGCGTTCTAGTTTGGTGTTTTGATAATTCACGGTTAACTGCTCTAGGAGTTGAGCAATATAGTTTTGCTGAGATGTTAATTGATTTTGAGTTTGTGTCATTTGTTTATTCCTCGTTGGTTCCATAGGTGACTATTTTTTCAATTCCATATTGGTCTGGTCGCACGATTAGAAATTCTGTACCTTTGCGGTAAACGGCTGAATCATCCTGTCGATAGCCAGATCGCGGAACTCTTATCGAGCCTTTTTTATTGAAGTTATGTGCTTTGCGTAGATAGCGAAGTATGGGAAATCCTTTTCTTTGAGCATGGTCTAAGACGCTTTGCGAGATGCTGCTGTAGGTTCCTGCTTCCCATTCCTTGAGATAGTTGAGTAATTCAGCTATTTCGGTATCAGTATGCCCTTCAAGGATTTGGGCTAGGTATGGGTCTATGGGCGACTCATCTTGCATCTATTTTTGTGGTTTCGGGTATATGGTTATGTTCATTTGTTCGATTTTGCATCCTTTGAATGAGTTCGTCTAATTCTATGGGGCTTTTATTGATAATTTGCTTGAGCCAAATGTTGAGGACGATCTGTATTTTTTGTCGTTCTGTAGGGCTTAAGTTTCGATAGGCTCTAGCAATTTCTGGTTCGACTTCAAAGCTAATGGTTTCCATAATTTACCTCTAGTTTTTCCTTTTTGATTTTTATTTGCTCTCAATGCCGTGTAGGATGGCGATGATAATTTCGTAATCTTGATAATCCAATCCTTCGCAGAGAATATCTTCATCCCTTTGTCCGTTGAGAATTTTCCGAATCGAGGTGATGAGATTATGCCAACCACACGAAATCATATTTTCCAAAACTGGCTCTAATTCCTGTCTGACCTTGGCATTTTCCACTGCTCTTACTACACTATCGATAAGTTGCACGTGTCGACTTAGCTCATGCTCTAAGCCTGCAAAATTGGCGCGGGCGGCGCGAGACTGGCGACGATATTCCTTAGCTTTGGCTGGCTTGCCTTGTTTATCGCTAATCTCTGCCAAGAAATTGTAAGTCGCCCAAATCTGAATCGCCGTAGGATCGAGGGTTTGACTAATACTTAGGGACTCATCAGCTAACTGTTGGGCTTCGTTGAGTCGGTCAGGAAGTTGTTGGATTAGATTAGCAAGATTAGTAAGATGTTGAGATAACAAAACGCAATTACCAGTTTTTCGACCTACATCAATCGCCTTCCGATACCATTCTTCAGCCTCTTTCAGTTTTCCTGTATCTTCGCTTATGATCGCCAGATGATGCCAAGTCATTGCCGCCTTTGCCAAATCACCCTGAGATTCCTTAATCTGGGCAGACTGGCGATACATCTGTTCTGCTGCTTCCCATTGACGCGATTCTTCAAAGGTTCTACCCATCTGATGCAATGCTGCTGATTCTGCTGCGGGTTCGTTAAGTTGCTGAAAGATTTGTAGTGCTTCTTGGTAGTGTTGGACGGCTTCGGTAAGTCTCTTCTGCACTAGTGCCAAGGTTCCCATCTGTTGTTTTACAACGGCTTCTCCTCGAAGATCGCCAAGTTCTTTATCAATCGCTAACGATGCCTCGTAGGACTCACGGGCGCGATCGTAGTCCCCCATATCAGTCAACACATCCCCTAAATCTGTCTGTAATCCACCTATATTTCGCTTCATGCTGTTAGTTTGCTCTAGCAGTCCCGCCACCTCCAACCCAAGCCGATAGGTTGCCGCCGCTTGTTCTGTTTGTCCCGTTGACCGATAGCACCGTCCGAGTCTGTTCAGTGTGATACAGCGCTGATAGCTGGGAGTCGCACCCAAGCCTCTCAAGATATCCTGAAAGACCGCCTCTGCTTCGGTATAGCGTCCTGTACTCCATAACTGTTCGCCTGTATTACTCTGTGTCAGAAACCAAGTTTGGGAATCAACCCCACTACCCATATATCGCGCCATGTCTGCCAAATTCTCTCGATCCTGATTTAGCCCAAAGAAATACAAAAATTTATTAACTTTACTCATAAAATCTACCGCAAAGTTTTCACCTGCGGTGATACTGCCACGCACCGCATACAGGAAATTTGGCAATTCCCTTTTGGATATAGCTCTAGTAAAAAAAGGATTTTTATCATCCTCAAAATGCAAATAAATTGACAGTTGGTAATAGCATTGCCGATGGCGGATGAGGAGTTGTTGTTGTTCGGGTTCAGTGAGTCGTGACCAAATTGAAGGGGCAAAGGTCGGATGAAACTTAAGAAAAGGATAATCTATGCCTAAATGAGTTAGTGCTTCCGCCTTTATTAGTCCCTTTGCTTCTAGCTGAACTCTAAACTTGTGCCATTCCGTTTCTGAAAATTCCGTAATCGCTAGTAATTCACTTTCTAGTGCGCCCCCCTGAAACACGCCTAATCGCTTAATCCATTCCTGTGCTTCAGAATCAAGCCGATTAATTGACAGATTAAGCGAAGCAAGGGCGTTGTTGCATAAAAAGGGGGTTAGAAGGTAAATTAAGTATTAAGCAGGAGATGAGACCCCGAAAGATGACAGAGAAATATGAGATCCGCAACTGGTCAGAGTATAACGCAGGGCTGAAACAAAGAGGAAGCCTGACCTTTTGGATTAGCGAAGAAGTAATCGAAGGATGGTTAAATCAAAACATTAAGCGGCAAACGGGGAGCATCCAAAGACTATAGCGACATAGCAATAGCGACATTT
>NZ_ALWB01000133.1 GCF_000332215.1 Pseudanabaena biceps PCC 7429 | reverse complement strand
AAGGGCTGCGCTTAGCGCAGCCCTTCTCTTTTATTATAGGAACAGCCACATTAGAGTTATGCCTAAAATCGATCCTGCAACAACTTGAGCAGGAGTATGCCCCAATAATTCCTTGAGGGGATCGTGTTCTTCTTCAAAAACCTCTACCATAATTTGATTGAGAACTTTTGCCTGCTTGCCTGCGGCGCGGCGGATACCTGCGGCATCATACATCACGATAAAGGCAAAGACTGTCGCGATCGCAAATTGTGGCGTATCCCATCCTTGGGTGCGTCCAATCCCTGTCGCAAGCGCCGATACTAAAGCTGAATGGGAGCTAGGCATACCACCAGTTTCAAATAGCACCTTAAATCTGACTCGTCGGAATTGGGCTAATTCGATAAACAACTTGAGTAGTTGCGCTGTCAAACTGGAACATAGAGCAATTAGCAGAACTTGATTATCGAGGATTTCGCCAACAGGATGGATGTTCATATCAATTGCAAAAATTAAGGTCAAGAAGTAGTTTGAGAATTAGGTCTAGTTTTTTCGAGCAGTGATGTAATCGGCAAGAGCCATTAGAGGTAGAGCCGCATCGCCATAACTGACCAATTGAGCTTTAGCCTGTTCCACTAGTTCCTGTGCCTTTAGCTGGGAGGCTTCGATGCCCCACAAACTAGGATAAGTGACTTTTTGGGCGGCAAGATCCTTGCCAGCCGTTTTTCCAAGTTGCTCAGAAGTTGCAGTGATGTCTAGGATGTCATCAATGATTTGAAAAGCTAAACCAATGTTATTAGCATAGGTGGATAGCCGCTTGATGTCAGTATCATTTGCACCCGCCAACAATGCACCACAGATGACACAGGATTCGAGTAAGGCAGCAGTTTTGTGGATATGGATAAAGGTCAGTATTTCTGCTGTCACATCTGACTTACCTTCACATTCTAGATCGACAACCTGTCCGCCAACCAAACCTGTCGCGGCAACTGCATGACCGAGATGGGCGATCGCCTTTAAAATTCTTTCCGCAGGTACCCCCTTAGTTTGCACAGCTATAAATTCAAAGGCGTAAGCTAGTAAAGCGTCCCCCGCCAAAATTGCAATATCATCACCATACACCTTATGGTTAGTGGGTTTGCCCCGTCGAAAGTCATCGTTATCCATGGCAGGCAGATCATCATGGATCAATGACATTGTATGCACCATCTCCATGGCACAGGCAGTGGGCATAGCGGCGGCGAGATCACCACCCAATAACTCATGAGCAGCAAGACATAGGATTGGACGTAAGCGCTTGCCACCAGCCATCAGCGAGTAGCGCATCGATTCATAAATTTTTTCGGGATAGGTAACGGAAATCGAAGCGTCAAGCGCGGCTTCAACCTCTTGCTTGAGATCGCGTAAATACTTATCTAAATTAAATGCAACCGTTGGAGATGATGTTTCTGACAATGTTTGGGGCATGGCTTAGCAATGATTTCGACAGGTTTTCGACAATGTGTTCAGTTATTTCTAGTTATGCAATGTCAGAAATTTAGGCAAAACTTCTGACTATATCCAGAATGTAATCCAGAATGTACCAGAATGTACCAGAATGTATATTATGCAACGACTTGCGATCGCTACTCTAAAACTTTATTGATTTCTCGATCCACCTTCAGCAAACTTGCGGCGATAACTCCAAACGGTATTATGCAAAAGCATGGTCACGGTCATTGGTCCCACACCACCAGGCACGGGGGTAATGTGAGAGGCAATTGCAACGATACTGTCATAGTCCACATCCCCAACTAAACGCGATTTACCGAGATCGTCCGTAACTCGGTTAATACCCACATCAATCACTACAGCATCGGGCTTGACCATATCTGCGGTCACGAATTCAGGACGACCGATCGCGGCAATTAAAATATCTGCTTTACGGGTAACTTCGGCAAGGGCTTTCGTACGAGAATGGGCGATCGTGACGGTGGCATTTTCTTCCAAAAGCATGAGTGCTAGGGGCTTACCGACCAGAATGCTACGCCCAATAACAACGGCATTTTTACCCGCAATCTCTATGTTTGCCTCGGCTAACAACTCCATTACTCCCGCAGGCGTGCAGCTACGCAAGCCCTCTTCGCCACGGACGAGTCTACCTAAGTTATTGGGATGTAAGCCATCCGCGTCTTTATCAGGATCAAGGCGGTTTAATAGGGCAACCGAGTCCAAATGATCGGGCAAAGGCAACTGGATGAGAATGCCATCTACGCGATCGTCCTTATTTAATTCGTCAATAATTTGCTCTAGTTCTGCTTGGGTGGCACTTGCAGGTAAATGCTTACCGAAGGATGTAATACCTGCTTTATGGCAGGCGGTTTCTTTGTTCTTGACATAGGCTGCACTAGCGGGATTATCCCCTACCATCAAAACCGCTAGTCCTGGAGGACGACCATATTTTGCTTGCAACTGCGCGACTTCATCAGCGATCGCCTTTTGCATCTTCTTCGCTAGGGCTTTGCCATCGATAATTTTTGCCATAAACTGCTATGAATTTTTCTCTGCGATTCGTTACCCACTATCTATACGATTGTAACGCTTGATGGGAGGCAACCGTAACACACATATTCCGCATCAATCATCTATAGGTGCCGTACCATCGGCAGCTACCACAAAGATGAGTGGCGGCGCTTCGCGCCGCCACTCATCTGGTTATTCTGAGGCGTTTATTTATCCTGAGGCTTTTTAACTACGCCATTAAGATATTCCTTTGCCTTAGTAAAAGCGTATTTAAACTTATCGCCAATTGTAGGTGGGGGAAGAATAGCAACAGTTATCTCTTCATCAGGAAATTCCTTCAGCCGATAACCATATTCCAGATCATCCTTGAATTTCCGCAGAACGGGATACAAACGAATTGCTCCTTTTAATAATTCTGCTTCCTGTTGAAAAATGGCGCGACTGATCTGGTTACTACGCTGCACAGCCATCGAACCTGCGGGTACCCACTCCTTGCCCTTGATACGGACAAAAACATTGAACTCAGGCAAACCCTTATCCTTCATTTCGTCGTATTTATTTGCGGCAACTTGGTGCTTGTTTGGCGCTTTCTTCTTTTTTTTGTCTTGTCCCGAACCTTTACCAAATCCAGAAACTTTAGTCATAGAAAATATTTCACCTTATATTTTAAAAAGAAATTTTTATAAATGTGTAAAATCTAACAAATTTTATAGTTAACAAAAGTTTACATGAGTCACTAACCACAACACAATCTTTTTAAGGATTAACCGCTTGGGACGGATTTACGCGCACCTATAGCTACAGTCACTTGAATTAGGAAAAATTAAATCCCAAGAATTGACTGGCGGCGCTTCGCGCCGCCAGTCAATTCTTGGGATTTATGTCCTAGTACATTTGGCGATCGCTATATATTTCGCTAGGGCTGGATGTACTTATAATGTGTTTGGAGTTTCAGGATCTGCATAATGGCTTACTGGCTGCTTAAAAGTGAACCCGATGTTTATTCTTATGCCGATCTCGATCGCGATCGCCAAACGATATGGGATGGGGTGAATAATAATTTAGCCTTGAAACATATTCGGACAATGCAACCTAAGGATTTAGCCCTGATTTATCACACGGGGGATGAACGTCGTGCTATGGGTATTGCTGAAGTAATCTCCTTGCCCTACGTCGATCCGAAACTAGAGGATCCGAAACGTGCGGTCGTTGATGTGAAAGCAGTGCGATCGCTACCTCAGCCTGTAACTCTCGCTCAAATCAAACAAGACCCTGATTTTGAAGGTTTCGATCTGATTCGGATTAGCCGTTTATCCGTCGTGCCCGTATCAGAGGAGCATTGGCAAAAGATTTTAAAACTCGCAAATATTTAGCCAGATCGCCCGAACCAAAAAGAGGGATGCGGCGCTTTGCGCCGCATCCCTCTTTTTGGTTTTATGTCCTGATACACTTGGCGATATCTATATTTTTTTAATTTATTTGATTTGTAAGTATATGAACTATTTAGTCAGTGTTTGGAGCGATCGCATGAAGGCGGAGGAGGTCTATACGCGACTCGAATCAGCCAACTTCCCCATGAACGCAATTTCGATTTTAGGTAAAGGTTATAAAAGCGCTGAGGAATTTGGCTTTATCGATCCCCTAGTGCAAGGACGAAAACAGGCTTACTTAATGTCCTATTGGTTAGTTCCATTTGGCTTTTTGGCAGGGATTGGCTTTAGTCTTGTTACTGACCTGCATACTTTCGCTTGGGCTGGGAGCATCGGCAATCATGCGATCGGTGGTTTGTTAGGTGCATTTGGGGGCGCAATGGGAAGCCTTTTTGTCGGTGGTGGTGTTGGCGTGGCAACAAGTAGTGATTCCGTTCCCCTTCGCAATCGCCTCGATGAGGGTAAATATTTAATCGTCGTTCAAGGCACGGATCAAGAGGTAGTCCGAGCCAATCAACTCATGCGTCCTCTCCGTCCTGAAAATATTCAAGGTTATGTTGCCCCTTAGATTGTCATGAATCATGTACTAATTGGGATTTCTGGAGGCATTGCTGCTTATAAAGTTTGCGAAATAGTTTCGAGCCTAGCCAAACGCGGAATCGAAGTGCGCGTCATTTTGACGCGATCGGCTACGGAATTTGTTACACCACTGACCTTTGCTACGCTCTCTCGCCAACCCGCCTATACCGATGCTGATTTTTGGCAACCCAGTCATGGAAGACCATTACACATTGAGTTAGCAGAATGGGCTGACTTGTTTTTGCTTGCCCCCGTGACGGCAAATACCCTAGCCAAACTAGCCTATGGAATGGCGGACAACTTACTAACTAATACGGTGCTAGCTTCCAACTGTCCGATGCTCTTTGCACCAGCGATGAATACAACCATGTGGTTGCAAACCTCAGTGCAGGAAAATTGGCGAAAAGTCTTACAGGATTCTCGCTATACAGCGATCGCACCGACCGATGGCATTCTCGCCTGCGATGCAGTGGGTACGGGCAGAATGGCGGAACCAGAAGTAATTCTTGAATATATTGAATCCTTTCTCTTGACTGGTGGAAAACGAGATTTAAAAGGAAAACATATTTTAGTTAATGCAGGTGGAACCCGCGAATTTATCGATCCCGTGCGATTTATCGGTAATCCTTCCACGGGGAAACAAGGAATAGCGATCGCGAAAGCTGCCATTCACCGTGGCGCAAAAGTTACTCTCGTAAGTACCGCCAGTTCTCCGCTCCCGATGGGCGAAGGACCAGCAGCGGTGAAAGTAGCCCGCACTTCCGCAGAAATGCACCGAGCCATGCTGGAAGAATTTCCCCATGCCGATATAACCATTGCGGCGGCAGCAGTTGGCGATGTACGTTCTCAACTAAACAGCGATCGCAAATTACCAAAATCAGAATTACCCTTAAATCTACAACTCGAATATATTCCCGATATCGTGGCGGATCTCGCCAGCCGCAAACGTCTTGACCAAATATTAGTAGGCTTTGCCGCCCAAACTGGTGATGAAGAAGAGGTGATTGCTGCGGCAAAAGAAAAATTAGCGCGAAAAGGGCTAGATGCGATCGCCGCTAATGCGGTGAATAGTTTGCAAACTGGCTTTGGTACGGATACCAATCAAGCTACTTTCATCCATAAAAATGGGCATAGGCAATCTACGCCTATTTGTTCTAAGCTCGAACTCGCCCATCGTCTCTTCGATTTTTTACAGTCGTAGCCATCTCCCAAAAGATGATTGGCGGCGCGAAGCGCCGCCAATCATCTTTTGGGTCTATTTTTAACTTGAAATGGGCTTTGAGAAAAGGTTTGCTACGCAAACCTTTTCTCAAAGCCCAAAGGTAAAAGCCTTGCGTAGCAAGGCTTTTACTTTTGGGCTTTTAAAATTTGCCAGCTTAATCCGAACTGACGTTAAGAAATGGCGTAGCCATTTCTTAACCTTACTTTTCCCGTTATCTCTGAAACCCTCTCTGTGCAAGGTTTTCAGAATCCAGCCTATTTGCAATAAGTTTCACTTAATGACAATACGCAACGCTAGAATAAGGCTTGTGGCGGTAGGAATATTGACGGTTACGCTGGAATAAAAAGATAACGGGAAAAGTAAGATTTCTTAACTTGGTATTTATCCTGCAAGACCTTCGGCTTTTTTAGGCTAAGCCAAACCAACTGAGATAGGTGGAGAGAATTGTTTGCCCAAAAAACAGAGAAATTGCGCCACCAAGGGCAAGAAAGGGACCAAAGGGAATTGGTTGATGTTTGCCTCGTTTCTGGACGAGCAAAGCGATCGCCCCAACTAATGTACCGATCGCTGAGGCAATCAAAATCGCCAGCAACAGATTTTGCCAGCCCAGCCACATTCCGAGCATTGCAGCAAGTTTGGGATCGCCACCACCCATCGCTTCTTTTTGGAGAAATATACTGCCAGCAACACGCATAATATCTAGAAGCCAGATTCCTAGCACTGCCCCACCGATGCCAAACATTAGCAAACGAGAAACAGCAAAGCGAGCATCACCTCCATTCGTTAAACTCATAAAGGCAAGACTAACTTGATAGATTAAACCTAATACCAATCCTGACTGAGTTAAGCGATCGGGTAGGGTCATCGTATCGATATCAATTAGTGCCAAAACTAGCAGCCAACTGAGAAACGCAGCATAAAAGCACAGGATCGGGATTGACAGAGAATTGCCAAAGTATGCCGCCACACTCCAAAACAAGAAGGCGGTCAATGCTTCGATCGCTGGATATCGCCAAGATACAGGCGTATGGCAATAACGGCATTTGCCTTTAATCAAAAACCAACCAATGATGGGAATATTGTCACGCGGGGCAAGCGATCGCAAGCAGTGAGGGCATCGCGATGGGGGATGCAGAATGGATAAACCCGCAGGAACGCGGTAAATTACCACATTCAAAAAACTGCCCACACAAGCCCCTAAAGCGATCGCTAAACTTTGTAAAAAGATAGATTCAATTAGTAACAAAGTATTTAAGAATTAGGTTTAAGAATTAAATTTAAGAATTAGGTTAGTCAATTAGTTAGAAATTATGCAAAGCTGGAAATTATCTTAGCAGGCGTTACGATCTCTGATTTTGATTTTTATAGCCATAGTCAGTAATGTTAGGACAAAAACCAAACCCAATAGAGAGTTGCGGCGCTTTGCGCCGCAACTCTCTATTGGGTTTGATGTCCTGACTTACAGCGCTTTGCGCTCAAACCCAAACCAAGGAGATTTTTGAGAATCATTCGGGATTGGTATAATTTGAAGCGTATGTTGATTTTCATCGTAGGAATAAGAATTGCTCACCAGTACCAAAAATCCATTAGTCAAACAATTACGATCGCTTGGTGAAACAGCGAAGGATCGGAAAGAGCATGGGCTATTTTTAGTGGAGGGAACCCACGCATTGACGGAAGCGATCGCTACAGCTTATCCCCTATCTATTGTCTGCTGCACCGAAAAGTGGATTGTCTCTAATCCCGAACTGTATGCTTGCATTGAAGCATCTGTGGAGGAAATTGATAGACTCGAAATCGTATCAGAAGAAGTAATTCAAGCGATCGCGACGACTAAAAATCCCGATGGAGCGATCGCGGCGGCATGGTTGCCATCACAAGAAACTGCCAAAATCCAGACTCTCGGCTTAGCTTTAGAAACAGTTCAAGATCCTGGAAATATTGGTGCGATCGTGAGATCCGCAGTCGCAGTGGGCATTGATGGCATCTTGGTGAGTAGCGATAGTGTTGATTTAACTAATCCTAAAATTATTCGCGCCACCGCAGGACAATGGTTCCGCTGTGCCATGCAAACAAGCACCCATCTTGCCGCAGATATTCGCCAATTGCAAGAACAGGGGATAAAAGTTATCGCGACGCTCGCCAATGCGCAAAAAACCTATTGGGACTATGACTTCACGCAACCAACTTTAATTTTGTTGGGCAATGAAGGAAATGGCTTGTCGTCGGAATTAATCGAACTTGCCGATGAAGCTGTGGCGATTCCTCAAAGCGATCGGGTAGAGTCCCTGAATGTAGCTGTATGTGCATCCCTGCTGCTCTATGAAGCAAAGCGTCAACGTCGATAGTTGTGCCATTAATTTTTCTCATGCAGCGGGAACGCAATTATGGAAAGTATGGAAAGTTTGCCATGGGAATTTTTACGAGTACTAGGAATTTGCAGCGCTTTGCTCTCAAATCTAAACCAAGAAACCTTTTGCAAGAGT
Organism: Pseudanabaena biceps PCC 7429; assembly: GCF_000332215.1. GTDB lineage: Bacteria > Cyanobacteriota > Cyanobacteriia > Pseudanabaenales > Pseudanabaenaceae > Pseudanabaena > Pseudanabaena biceps. The sequence continues at coordinate 6,303 of NZ_ALWB01000133.1, read as the reverse complement.
TGCGAAGCAACTCTTGCAAAAGGTTTCTTGTGGTTCTTTTGATCGACAATTGCTGTAGGAATTTATGTAGGAATTTATGCGCATCTTGTTAGTAGATGATGAAGAAGAGCTCGCCGAGCCATTACAAAGGATTTTGACAAGTCAAGGCTATGTGGTCGATAGCGCTACTACTGGCGATCGCGGCTGGGAATTGGCTCAGGCTGGAAATTATGACCTATTAATATTAGATTGGATGATGCCAGAGAAGTCGGGAGTTGAAATCTGTAAGACCCTACGCCAAACTGGATATCTTACCCCTGTACTCATGCTGACGGCAAAAGATACCCTCGACGATCGCGTTGAGGGTTTAGATAGCGGAGCCGATGACTATCTCGTTAAGCCCTTTGAACTGCGCGAATTACTGGCTAGGGTGAGAGCCTTACTGCGCCGAGCACTGCCGCCACTTGCTCCCACCCTCGAACCTGCAAAATTGAGTTATGGAAATTTGGAACTAGATCGCGATAATCAAGTCGTATATCGAGAACAAATTGCGATCGCTTTAACCGAAAGAGAATATCAACTTTTGGAATACTTTATGCTGCATCCCAATCAGTTACTCAGCCACGACCAAATTTCCCAGTATCTATGGAAGGAGGAAGAAACTGCGCCAACGAGTAATGCGCTTGTGGCTCAGATCAAGCTATTACGGCGCAAAATCGATCGCGATCGCCAAACCTCTCTAATAAATACTGTATACGGTAAAGGATATCGGTTTGGTTAAAGCCTTGAGTTAAGGGCTTTAGTTAAAGCATGTGGCTAATCATGTGGCTAATTATGCTTTACGTTATAAATAAATACTGATATTTTTTAAAGGCTTTAAGTAGCTAAGCATAAGTAAACTGAAAATCTCGAAGAGAGTACTTCCCGCTACGGGGGCGACAATCTCACTGGTTTTGGCTTTTAATTATGCTGAACTGCTTACTTAAAAGCTTTGCAAACTCTCAACTCTTGACTAAGGCGGGAGTAGCAAGACTTTTAAAATTGGCAGGTCGCTTCAAGGCGAACATAACATATGTAAAATGGTGTCGTGTGGGCATCAAACGGAGTGAAAAATTGTGGGACAGGCTCAACTACCGCCGCAGAGACCATCAAACTCTACCTTCGCCAAAAATCTCGGGCGTGTGGGGGTTGGATTTGCGATCGCCTTTACAGCAACGAGCTTAGGAGCTTTTTGGTATGGACGCTACTTTCTCAACGAGCAATTATCGCCCCTACTTCAGACCGAGTTAAGCAAAGCCCTCAAACGTCCTTTACAACTAGGAAAAGTTGAAAGAGTAGGATTTTCGAGCATTAGGTTGGGTAAGTCCCTCGTACCACCAACAGATAAGGAGTCAAACTTTTTAGCTGTTGAGGCGATCGAGGTCAAGGTCGATTTGTGGAGCTATGTGACTCGTCGCCAGATTGGTCTAGATGCGATCATCGAGCAACCGCAAGTATTTCTTAAGCAGGACGTTACAGGCTTACTACAATTACCCAAAATCACCCCACCAGAAAAACAAACTCAAGAAGGATTTATTGACCTCAAGACCATTACCTTTAGCGACGCACAGTTAACCATTCAGACGATCGCCAAAGGAGAATTGGTTTCTCTCAGTCAGGTGCAGATCGATAGTAATTGGAAAATTGTCGATCTCAACAATCAAAGCTTACAAATGAATGGCAAAGGTCGCCTAACCCTGCCCAATATCGCAGCGATCAATGCTCCACCAGATCCCGAACTGCTTAAAAAAGCGATCGAAACTGCTAATGCCGATAAGGAGGGGAATAAGGGAAACATCACCTTTGCCGTTGATTGGGATTTGACGAGGGGGCAGGGGACGGTCGATCTGAAATCCCTTGACCTGCAAATTGCGGCTGTACAGGGGTTTGCCGTAAATTTACCCATAGAAATCCAAAAAGGTAAGCTCGATACCGATCTCAAAGTGGCGATCGCTGCTGGTCAAGAAACGCCCACAGTATCGATCTCAGCTCAACTTAGTGACGGGGCGATCAAATCCCCCCAACTGACCAAATCCATTACAGACATTTCGGGTCAATTTAGTTTTGATGGCAAAGACGCAACCTTAAAGGAACTATCGGCAAGCTATGGCTTATTCAAAGCAACGGTGGATGGTAGTTTTAGTCAGCAAAAAGGGTTTAACCTCAATTTTGCCAGTACAACCCTCGATCTGGGTAAAGGGATTGAAAGCTTTGGTGTGAAAACGCCCGTCGTGATCACGGGTGAAGTGAAGCTCGATGGTAAATTTACGGGGACCTTGCAAAAGCCTTCTCTCAATCTCAATATCACTACACCGAAAACCGTTAGTTTCGATCGGATCGTTGTTGATCGATTTTTAGCCTCCATCGAATTAAAAGACCTCAACACCTTACAAATCAAAAAGGTACAGGCGGCATCCACAGGGGCGACGCTTACAGGGGAAGGGCAGATTCGCTTGCCACAAAAAAATCAGCCTGCGGAGATTTTATTCACTACTAGCCTCGTAGGAGTTGCCGAAGATTTCACCAAGCTTTATGGGGTAAAGCTGCCAATTGCGATCGGACAGGTTACTAGTTCTTTACAAATTACTGGAGCCTTGGCGAATCCTCAAGTTTTAGCCCAGTTCGATGCACCTAGCGCAACCTATCCCGCGAAGGGAGAAGTTTTTATCGACGATGGCTTAGCCACCATTCGCAATACCAAGGTGCGATTCCCCGTAGGCGAAGTCGGGTTGGCGGGCAGTTATAATATTGTCAGTGGGGCTTGGAAATCACAGCTAAATAGTAATGGCATTCCCTTAGCTGCTTTCCTTCTCAATCAGAAAGGCATTATCGAAGGACTAATCAATCTTCGTAGCGATCGCGGTGGGTTTTCATTAGCCGATATTACTGCCGATGCGACGGTACGTTTGCCACAGGGATTAACGGAAGTTCCCGATGCGATTTCGGCAAATCTCACTTGGGATGGCAAAAATCTGCTGATTCCCTCTTTACAAGTAGGTAACTACTTAACTGCTAATGGGAAACTCGATCTCGCATTTCCTAATAATGCAACCAATCAGCTACCTACGGGTATTGCAGGGGTTAATCTTGATTTGATCTCTCGCAATGTCAATATCAACCGTTTGACGACGCTCTCAAGTTTGATTCCCGCTCAAGCATCGGGAATTCTTAACTTCCGAGGCAATATCTCAGGTGCGATTGATAAGCTTAAAATTGCGGGAGCCTTACAACTAGATAATGTCGATCTCGCTTCCCTTGGCTCTAGTTTTGCGAAGCAGGGAATAGTTGCCCCCTCTCGCGGTTCTCTTGATTTTGATGGTTCGATTAATGGCGAACTCACGGCTCCTAGGTTGGCTGGTAACGTACAGATCGCTGGCTTAAAGGTCAATCAAATCGAACTGGACAAGCTCACCTTTAATGGAACTTTAAATGGTATCGGTAGCGTGCTCCAAGCAACGGGGGATCTGTTGCTTGCAGGTTTGAGGGTGGATAAATTAGCCTTCGATCCGAGACTAGAAGGCAACCTCAATTTTGATGGCAATCGAGGTTTGAATGTCGATCTGCGGGGAAAGCGCGATCGCATTGCCGCGAGGTTGGATAGTGCCTTCCGTCCCATCGATTTTAATGTGAATTTGGGTGAAGCTACTGCCTCGGGGCGTAGACTTGAGAATAATCCTCGCCGCTTGCAAGTAGCGATCGCCAATATTCCCTTGGCAATGGCAGCATCTCTAGCAGGACAGAATGACGTTAGTGGTAAACTTTCCAGTAATTTAATCGTTGATTTCACAAATAATCCTACGGCGACGGGAGATATTACCGTGGAACGTCCGCGCTTTGGTCGCGTCGTAGCGGAAAGAGCGATTGCCAAAATAGCCTATGCCAACGGCATTTTAGACATTCGAGACGGAAACGTAAACATTCGTCAGGGAGAAGTTAATAACGAGTACAAGTTCAATCTGACCTATAACCCCAAAGCCGAAGATCCCATTTCTGGTGTGGCTGAGATTACTAAAGGTAGGGTACAGGATGTATTTGCCACGCTGCAATGGGCAAATATTGTCGATATCAGTCAAGGAATTACCTTTGCCAAAAATCGAGCTTCAGAGCTACAGCCCCTAGAAGCAATTAGATTGATGGGAGAGCCTCTTTACAAACAGTTGCAATACATTACCCAGATCGAACTGCGACAGGAGCAAATCGATACGGTGAATTCCGCCCGCAATTTCAACTTACCGCCGCTTACGGATTTTCGAGGGGATATTAAGGGGAAAGTTACCTTTGGGTTCAATCAACGCAGAGGGATTCGCGTAGGATTTAATGTGGTCGGCAAAAAATTTGAATATGGGAAGTTTGCCGTTGACGACATTCAAGTAGAAGGACGTTATGCCTATGGTGTATTCAACATTGCGAAGGCAAATTTCCAGTCAGACAAGAGTTATGGCAGAATTACCAAGGCAAGAATCAGGCTTACTCCTTCAACCAATCCATTGTTCCGATTTCGCGAGCAAAGTGGCGAGATCGAGTTAAAAGACTTCCCCATTGAATCTTTACGCCCTCTTCCATTCTTTAGCGCCATTCCCTTTGATTTGACAGGTAAGGTAAATGGCAATCTTTCTATTTCTGGAATTACCTTGCTCGATCTGGGCGTTAAAGGTCAATTAAGCTTGACGAACGGTTCGGTCAATCGCCAGCCCATTGATTTTGTAGCTGTGAAGTTTAACTACGATAAGCTCAATATCAACTTCGATGCCAATATGAAGGTGGCGGGTAAGGAATCGGTGGTCGCGGTGGGTAATTTTGGGCTATTTGGCAATTTTGACGTTAAGCTCGATGTCAAAGATGAAGGTATTGCCTTTATTAATATCTTTAACCAGCCCGTGCGATGGATTGATGGAAAAGGCAATATTAATCTCAGGGCAAGTGGAACCACCAGAGATCCTAAAATTGCGGGCAAAATGGTGGTTGACAATGCCAAAGTTAAAATTGCAGGTTTGCCTGGTGACTTTACCGAGGTGCAAGGCAATATTGACTTCACTAGCGATCGCCTAGTTAGCAATATTATCAGTAACTTTAGTGAAGGGAAGCTTGCCCTAAAAGGAATTCTGCCGATCAGTAATCCCAACCTTCTCGCTGTTGATAGTCCAGAATATCAACAGGCTCTAGCGATTAATGCCGATAAACTCAAGCTCAATATTCGCGATATTAGTTCTGATAACTTTAATACGCGCATCTTGGTGAGAGGCTCTTTGTTAGCCCCAGTCATTACAGGTGAAGTAGCACTAGGCGATGGCAGATTTGTCATCGGTAATAGTGTCGAGAATGGTAATGCTAGTAGCAATGACACGGGAAATCTAGCGGATGTAGCCTTTTCGCGACTTGCCGTTAAGGTGCAAAATATGCAGGTAACTCGCTTCCCCCTATTTAACTTCCTAGGTGAGGGAACGTTAATTGTTAATGGAACCCTAGCTAGTCCTGAGCCAGAAGGGAGAATTGTTATTTCTCGCGGACAGTTTAATGCGATTTCAACCCGATTCCGTCTCGATCGCGCCTACGAAAACTTTGCAGAATTTAAACCCGCCCAAGGGTTAAATCCGACACTCAATGTTCGGGTTACGGGAGCCGTTGCGGAGATTACGCGCGTACCGATCAGTTCCAATCGACCCAACGATTTATTTAGTCCGAATGAAGTCCCTGTAAGCAATTTGGGAGCACAACGTACCCTTCGCGTTCAAGCGAGCGTAACTGGCACTGCCCTTGCGCCTGACATTCGCCTTACGAGTAGCCCACCACGCAGTCAAGCAGAAATTATTGCCCTGATTGGTGGTGGCGTTTTGCAACAACAGGGCGGCTCCGATCCTGCCTCTTCCCTTGCTAGTTTTGCGGGTGGCACGGTTTTGAATTTCTTGCAAGATGCGATCGGTGATGCACTTAACTTAGCGGAGTTTAATCTCAGTCCAGTGACAACTAATACCTCCAGTACCAGCAAAACAGGGACTCTAGGGCTATCGGCGGAGGCAGCGATCGATATCAGTAATAGTTTCTCGATCGCTCTCCAAAGAATTATCAATGACCCAACCCAACCCACCAATTTCTCGATCCGCTATCGTGTTGATCCGAATGTGCTTTTACGAGGCAATTACGGCTCTGATGGTAAAACAGGCATATCGATCGAGTATGAAAACCGATTTTAATCTTCAAACCCAGAAGATTGTCCCGCCCGCTATGCGGGCGGGACAATCTTCTGGGTTTGTTTCTAATTCACTGAAGTGTTAGCTCACTTCAGTG
>NZ_ALWB01000132.1 GCF_000332215.1 Pseudanabaena biceps PCC 7429 | reverse complement strand
CTTTCCCTGCTTTTGTCCCACTGCTTTTTTCGACAAAAAAATTCCCACCTTTGGACTGATGTTTTCCAGCATTTGCTCTCTCACGGCTATTTCTATGCCTTCTAGCGTTTTCAATTGCTCGGCATCTTTTGCTTCTGCATTCCGATACAGGATTTCCGCTATCTCTCTGGTGCAGGCTTCAAGTCTTCCTTTTTCTTCTGGTGTCATTTGCTTGGACGGGTTAATTTATTTCTATTTTATCCCTCTTTTCTCCTAAGTATTTATACTCAGTGCCTAATTGAGATGCTCCCATTGTTGTTTCGCTTATAGTAATGCCATCTGCTGTGATTTTGGGGCTAATGATCTCTTGGTGATGGCGATCGGTTCTAGGTTTTCTTCTTCAATGATCGGGATTTGATTTGCCAATTCACTGGTGGCATAGGCTTGAATTACCTCAGCTAAAGGTAATGGGATTGGTGCTAGTTCATTCAAACTTATAGTCCGAATTAATGGCATTCCCTGCTCTCGGCAAATGGATATTATGACTATTCTCTCGGTTGAGTCTGCTTCTGGCAATATTTCAATGCACAGCTTTAGTCTGTCTTTGTCTAGATCGATCACTGGGTTGGTCATGGCTTTTTTACTCATGGAATTATGGTTTTCTCCATCAGCACGGGCGCTAGCCATGTTTAATTTTCAGTCTATTTATCTGGTTTTAATTGCTATTAATTTCCTATCGATAGCAATTAAAACCCTGTCACTTTAGGCTACTCCATAGTTTGTGTATGGACGCTTATAGGGTGGTTGCAATCCCAATACGATGTCTTGTCTTGATACTCCCATCGCGATCAATTCTTCCGCAGGGTTTTGGTCGGTTAAATTCTGTTGTAGCCATATCTTGCCGTCTTTAATATCAAAATGCATGACACATCGATATACTCGGTTTAGTTCTTGCCATCCGATATTCAACCATTGATAATGATCTCTTTCCACATCAAAGATTAACTGTACTTCTACCTCTTCATTGGATATATCTCCACTCACGTACTGAGTCAATAATTTTTGGATATACTCGCGGTATTTGCTTACTTTATCCATTTCACAATCCCCTCATTTACGCTGACATAGGTTTAGAAATTTGGGCTTTATGCTTGTAGTTATTTATGTTGGTTATTCTTAGTACTACCAAAGTATACCAATGTTTGAATATATCTACTAAATCATCGTCTTAAATGACAGGTTATATTTTGACTGAATAGATAGATGTAGCAAAAAAGTAAAACCTTCATTGCGAAGGTTTTACTTTTTGTAGAGAATGCCGATTAAGCTGCCAGTTGCCTATATGTTGGTTTCACGTTAGGTTTGATGCCAACTGGAATCGGGATGCGGGCTGGGAATACGCGCAGACGTTCTTCTGTAAATACCCGAAACTTGGCGGTGTGATAACGACCACTATTGTTGACAGTCAGGTATACTCGTTCGTCCAGAATTGCTTCAATAGTGGCATCGGGCAGTTCTGGGCGAGGATATAGTGGGAAGATATCCTCATGTTCTTGCAGAAATAATTCTACAACCTCAACAAACTGCTGTTTGGTCTGTTCTTTGTCAAAACTTGTAATCAATTTGGTTCCAAGCCATTGGGCGAATACTTTCTGCTCAATGCTGAGCGAATATTTCTTGGCTTGTGCTACCCATTCGGTTCCTCGATGGGTGGTTCTTGTCGATAGCAAACATTGATAGCCTTTGTGAGTGTAAATCATGGTTACTTTCTCTATTTTCTTAGCTGGTCAAGAGCCTTAAGCGATAGCGACTAAAAAAACAAAACAGAGCGAGTACTGATATCTATCAATAATCGCTCTGTTCGTTCAATTAGAAGTCATCGTCGTAGACGGTCGATTCTTCATACCCTTCGTCTTCAGCAGACTTTCTCACGACATCAATGAAGTTTAGAGATTGAGCATGAATCACAGTACGCGCGTGATGCTTCTTGTCTTTCTTGGACTTGTATTCTTCGGGATGAGTCAGAACTCCCGTAACTTCGACAAACTTCCCAGATTCGGCGCGTTCTTCGGCATATTCCGCAGTTCCATTCCAACAGACTACTTTTACCCAAAGCGGTTCTTGGTCGATCCAATTACCGTCTTTGTCTCGGCGAGGCTTGGGCTGCACGGCAAGGCTGAAGTCTAGGACATCTTTACCACTGGTTTTAGTTTGACGTACTTCGGAGACGTTACCGACATAACCAGAGAGGACTACGAGATTTGTTGAATTACACATGAGTTTTTCCTTCTATTTAGGAATCAGGTCATGGACTTCTACGCGATAGCGTATCTTCAATAAATTTCGGAACTCAACTTAGCCATTAGCGGATCTTCAGTTCTAAGGCTTTGGCGATCGCTTCAAGTTGGCGAGTGCTATAGGGCAAGGTGGGCGCTCCATAGAGTTTTTTTGCGGCTTGGCGAATGTGGTACGCCAATTTGCGGCGGCGTTGCTCTAGCTTAAGTTGTTCCATTGAGTCGAATAAAACATAGATTTCGCTCTGGAGTTCAAGGTCATGTCTTATTCTGCCCATTGCATAGTCGAAGTGGAAACGACCTGCTATCCCTTCTAGAGCAAAGGCTGCATCGTTTGTACCGAAACCAACTTGGGTGACTTCTCGGATGCTGGTTTCGGGTTCACCGCCAATGTGCCATACCACAAAGCGCTCTCCAACCTTGACATCGGCTCTGGTTGAGATGTGGTTGTACATATTCTTCTTGGGTTGTTTTTAGCAAGGTCTACAACACAACCAATGATTGTGAGGTAATCATCGGTTATGTTGCTTATTGGTAGCTAAATTGTTTCTTGCTAGAATTCCAGTTGACTGGCGATGTCTTTGGCGATCTCGGCATATTGTCCTGGATGCCGAGATGTTGATATTTCAATCAGATTCTGGGCTAGTTCAGATGTGTATCCCTTTAGTCCTAGCCATTCCTTCATCAGGGCTTCACAGACGGCTTTGATTTGCTCGGCGGTCATGTTTTCACTGTTGAATTTTGGTTTTGTACCACTTTCATCGGCTCCGTACAGGTCAATGCTAGCCTCAATCACTTTGCTGATGTTTTGTTGGGTAATTGCCAATAATGCTTTGAATGCTGCTTTGGCTGGGTTATCGGGTTTGCTGTTACTGGGTTGAGTGTGGGTAATTGTTGGCTGAGTCTCAACGACTGTAGCTAGATGACCATTGGTACTTGCCTTCTGGGGGATATGACCGTTGCTGCTGGCAACTGTAGCTAGTTCTTGTACCTGTGGCTGCTGGGCGACGGGATTGATAGGGACATTGATCATTGGGATAAGAGCCTTGTTGGGGACTGGGGCTTCATCACTTAGCCATGTTTGAATCATTTCGGCAAATTTCTTCCCTGGTTTGGGAAAGATGCCATTGCTGATTTCAGGGCATCTACTCTTGGAGATGGTCAGGGTGTTTTGGTCATCGAGTAAGCCACAGATGTCTAGTTCATATTCGCTGCCTTCTTTTTGAATTGGTGCTGTGCCTATCTTGCGGACACTGGTGATTTTCTGCTTGCCGCCTACTTCGGCTGTACTGTAGTCGTACTCAATCTTTGACCGCATCGTGGCAATGATATGGCATTTGGAACTGATGATTTTGTCCCATAGTTGGCGTTCGATAGGGCGGACTTTTGCCCAGTTCCTCACGTCACTGCCTACCGAATCTAGTTCGGCGTACCATGCGTGGGATAGGGAGTCGATGATCAGGTAGTCAAATCCTACTTCTTCGGCGCTTTCAATGGCGTTGTAATATTGGCTTGGTCCGAATTTGGTTAGTTCGAGTACTTGAAAGTTGAACAGTTTGGCATATTTGCGACTAGAACCATATTCGGTGTCGATTAGTCCAATCTTTTTGCCTAGCATAGTTGCTAGTTGTAGGGCGGTGTAGGTTTTGCCACAGCCTGGTGGGCCATATAAAGCCATGCGGAGTTTGATGTTTTCTTTGGTTGCTTGCTGAAATGAATAAGTCATAGGTATTTTCCTTTTGAGTAAAAAATAATGAGAAGTAATTTGGTTTTTCCTTGCGAGCCTCGCTAGAGGAAAAGAGATAAAAGGCGGCGCGAAGCGCCGCCTTTTATCGCTACTAGATGCTGTATAGACAGTCGGATACTTCGCTGTCCTCGGTGAGATCTGCTATTTCTACATAGCGATCGCATAGTTTGCCGATCGTGCTTTCGTAGTTGCTTAGGTTGACACTGGTAATCAGGAGTCCATAACAACTAAATTCATACTTTTTCCTATCTGCTTGCCATTGCTCGATAAATTGGGTGGATGGGGTGTCGAGTCCGTCAGTGATGAGGATGACATCGGCTTTCTTGGTTTGTTCGTGCTGTTGGATGGAGGCTAAGGCTCCCGTTAGGGCGGCGGTGAAGCTGGTACTGCCGCCGTTGTAGAACTTTTCGATGCAGTCAATTACGCGATTGGTATCGGGAATTTCCCCTACAAAGTCGTCGATCCGCTCCACGAGATCTGTGAAGTGCAGGATGCGGCAATGGCGCTTTTGGCTCACAGCGATGCTCAATAGCGCAAGGGCGATCGCTTTGCTCCAGATTTCGGCTTGTCCTTGCATTGACCCACTGGAATCTAGACAAATAATGATTGGTCCTTTGGCTAGAGGTTCGCGGCTGATTAGCTCTCGTTGTAGTAGCGATCGCTCGATATAGCCTTGGGCAAATATGGGGAATAGGGCGGGTTCGGTGAGTTTGACTAGCTCACAGGGTAGTAGGCGGGTTAGGTCGTTGCCTGTGGTTACGCCGATGATTTCGGTGCGTCCTTCTTTGACTTTGCTGCGTTGTATCTTGGCGGCGATCGCGATTTTCTTGCCTGCTAACTCGGCGATTACTTGTAGTTTTGGCGATGTATGGAGGCGTTGGGCGAGTTGGATTTTGTCGGCAATTTTGAGTTGGGTTTCGTTGCTGTAGTTGCTGCCTCCGCTAAAAGTGGCGATACTTTCAGCGATCGCTTGCATTTCGGCTTCGGCTTTGGCTATGCCAGTGATGATGGCGGTTTCGATTTCGGCATTGCTAATGGAGTCGGCGTAGGCTTCACAGGCTAATCGGGTTTCTAATCCCTGTTGCTTTAATTGCTGAATCTTTTGCATCAGTCTTGCGCTGGGTGTTTGCCCTTGCAAAGCCTCAAAGATGCCTCGCAGTTGTTTGCGGATTACTTCTGGGTCTTCTAGTGGTTTGGTTGGTTCGGGCAGCATTTCGACGATCGCGATACACAGTGCAGTTGTACCGATGCCTGCAAGAAATTCATCTCCGTTTAGGCGGTTGCTGAATTGCTGAAATACTTCTAGTTCGCTCATCTGTTGGTGGATGGCGATCCAGATTTTGTTTTCGGGTTTGATGGCACTGTCTTCGAGTCGGTTGGGTTGGCGATCGTACAGCCGATGATAGGTTTCGCTGACAAAGGTTTCAAAGTTGTAGATTTTGCTTTCGCCTTCTTCAATGACTTCACTTAGTCTGGATGATTTTTCTTTAAATTCATCTACACATAGCTCTGTCCATTTTGGGATTACATACACTAATGGTTCTTGCATTTTGATTCTCTATTAGGTTGAGAAAGTTGAGAGAGCAGGTAATCTGCTCTCTTTTGGTTGGGGCTATGCGCCGTACATGATTTCGCTGACTTTCGCTAGTAATGGTTTCTTCTTGGCTTCGATTTCGGCGATCGCTTGTTGTGCTTTCTTTGCCCCGTTCGGGTGTTGAGCAATCAGGCTTTGCAGTCTGTCAATCATGTTTCGCATATCGGACAATACGCCAGAGCCTTCCGTTGCCCATTCGTCTTGCTGTTTCTTGGTTCCATAGGTGGGACAGTTTCCCAAGTCTGATAGCTTTTCGGTGATGGCGGCAAGGATTTCTTGGGCTTGGATATTCACGGGATTGCCCACTTTGGCGATAATTTTTCTGATCTGCGCTTGCTCTTTTGGATGGTTCCAGATTACATGGTTGAGAATCTCGAAACTGTCTTCGCTGACTTCGGGTTCTACTTGCAAATATGCCTGGGCTTTGAGAATGGTAACAATCTGCACGTATTTTCTGGTACTGACGATGAAGTTCTCTTTCTTCAGTTCCCGTTGCAGGTCGATCAGGGAGTCGATCGCGGGAGCGGGGAAAGGTACGTCTTTTACAGCAGTTTGCATTTGCTCTAGTTCGGCTAGGCTCAGCATGGTGGTGATCTGGGGTGCGGCGATGTTGCTGGTTTTGCGGAGCAGTAGGGTTCGCAGGTCTTCATCGCCTAGATAATCGACCATGTACCGCAGGCTTAGCCGATCCCAGAATGCTCCGTCTTCTTCACCATCTAGCAGTTCGTTGGAACAGCCAATCATGGTAATCAATGGCGATCTCAGTTTGGTTTTGCCGTTGAGGAATTCCCGTTCGTTCATTAGTCCTAAGGCGGAGTTGCGGACAATGCTATTTGCCTTGCCAATTTCGTCCATTAGGGCAAGGTGGGCTTCGGGTAACATGGCTTCCGTGTCGCGCACGAATTTTCCTTTTTGCAATTCGGCGAGGTCGGGTGCTCCTAATACTTCTTCGGCGACGGTGGTTTTGGTCATCAGGTAATGAAAGAAGGTGGTTCCTGTGATTGCATCAGAGACTGCTTTCGCGAGTTCAGTTTTGCCTGTCCCTGGTTTGCCTCCTAAAAAGATATGCATTTTGGCAAGCAGCCCTACTAAGATTAGGTCGATCGCTTCGCTGCGGTCTAGGTAGACACTTTTTAATTCTTCTCGCAGTTGTTGCAGTTTGGCTAATGTGGATTTTGGGGTTACGGTCAAGGCGGTGATATGTCCATTGGTTTGCGCGATTTCGGTGGTGGGCATTTTTAAGTTCCTTTCATTTCTTGATGATTAAATGGGGAGTAGCGCTTTGGCTACTCCCGCGATTCTTCGCTAGAAGCCGAGATCGAAGAGGTTGTCTTCAGTAACTTCTGCTGTTGTTTCTACGGTTTCTTCTGGCACAGAGATGATATGTTCTGTTTCGTGGGGCTGTTCTTCTGGGGTTTCGGTTGTGCTGGTTGCGATTTCATCCAGTACGTTCAAGCATCGTTGGCGCAGTTTGGCGAGTTTATCGGTCAGTGCGTCGGAACGGAATTGCAATAGCTCGGATAGCATTTTGGTCTTGTCTTCTACTTCCCGATATACCTTGAGTTGGTTTTTCAGGGTGCTACCTTTGGTTTCGGATACTTTCTCTGGGTCTAACAGTTCGTCTAGGTAACTGGACATTGATTGCACTTCTTTTTCCAAGGATTGCCTTGCGATGATGTCCATGTCGCCTATGCCTGCGATCGGCATCCAGCGGATGTTGTTTTCTCGGTGTATCAGGGGTAGTAGTTCGCGGAAGGCGGTTAGTTCTAACCGATAACTACGCGCAACAAAGTATGTGCCGCCTCGTTCTCGAAATGGTACTCCTGCTTTTTTAACAAATTCGGTCAGCATGGCGCGGATTTCTTTGCTGGTGATTTCTTGGCTCCATGCGTACCATTTGTCGAAGGTGTTTCTTGCCATGTCAATCAGTGATTCATTTTCTTGGCTCCAGTCTTCTCGATTCCAATTGGTGGTCTCGTTACTTTTATCAAAGCTATAGGAAGCAAGTTGGTAATAGCGCAGCTTTTTATCTTTCTCGTTCTTGTTCTCTAGTACAAATCCATAGACTAATACTCCGTTATTGGAGATTTGACGGATTAATAGATTGTGGTTGCTCAGTTGGGTCTGAGTTTTGGTACGGGCATTTTTGAATGCGCTTAGTTTGTTGGGGCTTTCGGGGAGGTAGCTGAAGTCAAGATTTACTTGCTCTGCGGCTCGTTTCAACGTGACTTCACTTAGTCTGGTCTCGGCACTGATTGACCATGCGATTAGGTCGCCTAAGTATTCGGCTCCTTTGTCGATCAATGCTTGCTGGGTGGCGATCATTGCTGCTGTATTCATATTTTTGGCTCTTGGCGATTAGCTGTTAGCTGTTAGCTTTTGGCTTTTGGCTTTTGGCTTTTGGCTTTTGATCGTTTGTGGATTGAGGCTGAGGGCAAGGATTAGATTTTGGAAAGTTATGCATTAATTCTGGAATCTAGCTAATAGCTAACAGCTAATGGCTAATCGCCAATCTCTTCCTTCTTTTCCGTTGAATATGGACGATTCTTGGCTGCTTTTCTTCTATGTGATGCTGTTCTGGATGGATGGCGATCGCTAGTAGCAATAGTCCACACAATACGCTTTTGTATCTTTGGATTGTCATATTTGACTCCATAACAAATTAGCCTCCTGATTTACATCGGGAGGCTTTTGGGGTTGAATATTGGGGTTGGAGTTAGTCGGGTCGATCTACGCCAAATTCGGCACTCAGTCTGGTTTTATTGGCTTCGTAGGCTTGTTTTGCTGTAAGGAATGGATGCGCGATTACATAGGAGCTAAAGCCTCCATCGGTGCGGATAAAGCAGACTACTACTTGGTTTTCGGGTTTGTAGTCTCGAATCTGTCTCTTCTCATCCTTTTGGAATGGGTTTGGATATCCCGATTCTTTGGCGATACGCTCTGCTGTTGCTTGGCTTAGGTAGCAGCCATAGCTCTCAGAATTCAGCCATTTTTGATAGGGACTGATACCAATTTGTGATTCTTTGGATTTGCTGACATCAATGATAATCGCGCCTCTACCTTCGCTTTCGTAGCCGTGCCACGCTACGGCTAGCAGTAGTTCGAGATTCACGCGAATGAATTCTACATGGCTTTGCCTTGATTCACTGCCACTCGGTAGGTCAGACGCTTTGTATTTCCACGCCATTATTTTATCTACTCCTTATATTCGTCACAAAATTCCTGCTAAGGACTTCTTACAAACCTGTGTGATAAAAAATTAGCCTACCTATTCTACTACATGAGTATGGGTAGGCTAATTTTCTATCACACTGATTTATATCTTTAGATTTTCTCCAGTGCAGTCTTGTATTTTTCCACTTGCTAGCATTTGCTGAATTGTTCCAGCTTTTGAAGGCAAGAATGATACTGCATCTCGATTGCATTCGAGAATTTCGCAAGCATAATGGTCTTTGAGCCTAGATGCTATCTTTTTGATTGAGCGCTTGAAACTCACTATTACATAACATTTGCTATTTTTAAACAGTGACATTTGGCAATTTTCTTGGTTCATTTTTGCATCTCAAATCTTCACAGGCTTTTAGCGACAGCGCTTTCCTTATGGAATTCTGTTCTTTTAGAATAGAATTCTTAAAACAATGTTAGCTGTTCTCTTTGCTCGTTCACATTCTTTTGCGGAATTGTAAGTTGTTCGCCTCCTCGAACTAATCTAAAGTCAGCCAATATCTTGGATTCTGGGATTGCCCCAAGCCGATCGCCATTCACAGGAATTTCAATCTCAACATTGCTAACAATCTGCGCGATTTGTTCCAGCCAGTTCTCAGTTTCATCGGCTACCCAATCCTCAAACTGTCTCTGCTTCAGTACTTCCACGATCGCTATTGATGGTGGTTCTAAGCGCGCTGCACTAGAGTTTCTGTCCCAGAAGATTTCTCGCGATTCTTCTAGTTCTTCTCCCTCTTCAGTATTGTCTGAGTCACTTACATCGACAGGAGATTCATGGGCGATCGCATCAAACATCTCCTTCAGGAATCCTAACCGATTTGATTTCTGCTTGTATTCCTGTGCTTGTTCAAAGGGTTGACTGACTCGATTTTGCAGAATTGGTAGTTCTTGTCTGTCTCGTTCGAGATTTTCTTGGGCTGTGGTGAGCTTGGCTGAGATCGCATTTCTCACCACATGCAGTAACGAACTAGAGGGTTGTTGGCATTCGGCATTAAATTCATAGCCTGAATTGATGCTCATACCAATATATCCATTCACCTCTGAGCCAAATCTGCTCAGAAATACATTCAGCCCTGCAAATTGCCCAATTTGGATTTGGGTCAATCGATAGCTTTCTTTGAGCCGTTGCACTTGTTCGGTAATGTGATGATCGATGAGTACGGCTTTATCCAAAACCACACCGCGATCGCTGATGAATTGCTTCAGGTTTGCGTTGGCTACTGTGGCTAGGTCGGCTTGAATGCGCTGAATTTGGGTGGGATGGTTGGTATTTACCATGTCAGTTAGGTACTGAATCTTGGATTTGTCTCTGAATTGCCTGTCGTTATAGGCTTGCAATTGCATTCCTAGTCCTTGCAATTCGGCTTCGAGGGTGGCTCGTTCCATGATTAGCGGATCGCCTGAGGCGATCGCTTTCATTTGGGCGGCATTGAGAACTGTTTCATCTATGTCTTCGATGGTGCGATGCGTCCGATCGCCCGACATCACCTGCGAAATCATGCGTTGTTTGTTCTCAATCGCTTGCCACAAGAATGAATCAAATCCAGCTTGGTTGTTTCTACCTTCAGTGACATAACGGAAGATGAAGACATCACTCCATTCATTGCCCTGTCTGACTCCTCTGCCTTCGCGTTGTTCGAGATCCGATGGTCGCCACGGACAATCGATATGGTGCAAGGCGATCAGTTTGCTTTGCATGTTTACGCCTGTTCCCAACTTTGATGTGGAACCAAAGACAATTCTAATTTTGCCTTCGTTGATGGCTTCAAACAGTCTTGCCTTCTTAGTATCCGTGTCGTAATCGTGGATAAAGGCAATCTGGTCGGCGGGTATGCCTAGCATCACTAAGGTGTCGCGGATATAGCAATAGCTATTCCACCTATCTTTTTTGGGTGCGTTGCGATCGCAAAATATCGCTTGAGTGCCTTTGGCGATCGCGGTAATTGTCCAGATTTGCCAGACATTCCATGCACAGGCTAGCAGTTTGTTGTTAATCCATTCACTTGCATTAGGCGATACCAATTTGGTGTGCATACAAGCTTTGGCTCCATCGCCTGTGATTTTGAGCATGTTGTCAATTTCGGGTTTGACTTTACGTTTTGCCACTGCCTCAGCGCGATCGCAAAGTTTGTCCATATAGGTGATCTGCTCTGGCGATGGTTTACAGGACATCACATGGTAGTGAGGTTTCGGGGTCTTGACTTCGGCAAGAGCTGCGGTCTGGATATCGGTCACTTGACACCACATTGCCATCAGTTCGGGCATATTTACGAATTCCCGTAGGCGGGTTTTCGATTTGAGTTTGCCTGTGGGACTGATTTCTAGTGCGGTGCTGGTTTCGCAGAATCTTGAGCAGAAGCTGTCGAAGTGGGTTAGTCCTTGCTGTTGTAGCAGGTCTAGTTGCAGATAGCGCATCCATACATCCATCTCTGCCATGGTGTTGCTTAGAGGTGTACCTGTGGCAAAGATGACTCTTTTGCCGTTGATGAGCAGGTATCGCACTTTCATGAATGAGTCATGGGCGCGTTGGCTGTAACCTGTGGGAATGCCTGCAACATTGTGCTGCGTGGTGAGGATTTGCAGTCGTTTGATTTGCTGTACTTCGTCTAGGAAGAGGGCATCTATGCCTAGCTGCTCGAAGTAAATCACGCGGTCTTTGCGATCGCTGGTTTCGATTTCTTGAATGCGTAGGTTGATTTTCTTTCGCATGGCTTCAAGACTTCGGAATACTTGTCTGGATTCTTCTTTGTTGGTTGCTTCGCAAATGGAACTAATCGCCGACATTTGCTCCTCTAAAAACATCAGTTCGGTTGATTCGCTAATTTGCAAGTTAAAGAATTGTTCGTAGGTGAGAATAATCGCATCGTAGTTGTGGGTAGCGATTTGACTCAGCAGGACGCGCCGGCGATCTTTGGCGAATTCTTGGGTGTTGGGCACAAGAATCTTGGCTTCGGGGTACAGTCGTCGAAATTCTTTGCTGTATCCTGGTAGGATTGATTTCATGGTTACATGCATGACTTTGTGTGCCATGCCTTTGCGCTTTAACTCCATACCTGCGGCGATCATCGTGGCAGTTTTACCATAGCCCACCCGATGGGCGGCGAAAGCGGCTCTTTGCCGTTCGACTCGACGCACGAAGTTGCGCTGGTGGCTTCGCATCTCGAAGTCGGGAGCCATGTTAGGGAAGGTCAGGTGCGAGCCATCATACATGGTATCGCGGTAGAGGTTGTGGTATTGGTTATAGTGCAGACATAATCTTTCGGCGCGATCGCCTTCACTCCAGATCCATTCTTTGAAAGCGGTTTGGATTTTGTCTTGCATTGTCCGCGATGCTGAGGTGGCTTCTACATTCAGGATGGCGGTAATGTTGCCATGCTTGTCTTTGATGTATTCATAGACTTTGGGATCTTTTTGGTTGAGCGCGTGTTCTATCAGTTCGAGGGCAGTGTGGCTAGGCGTTCCCCATTCGGTTTTGTTTTGGGGTGAACTCACGAGTTTGCTGTCGCCTTTGATTACCCAAATATTGGCAGGATCAGGATGGAATTTGACGGTGCTGGTTCCTGCATAACTGAGTAGTTGTTCGCTAAATTCTTTGATCACATCTTCGGGCAGCCAAGTTGTTCCTAGTTTGACGCGGATGGTATTGCGTAGGATGAGGTTTAGTTCTTCTGGGGTCATGGCATTGACGTTGATGCCTAGTTTGACGGCACAGCGTACTTTGATGTCTACGTCTGCGGTTTCAGGTAAACAGGGGACGGGTTGATTGCTGCTGATGGTTTGATGGTATTTGTCGATGTTCAGCCAATTGGGAACTCCGCTTTCTTGCCATGCGATGATTTTGTTGAGTCGGTTGACGACGTTGCCACTGATGAATTCTTCTCTAGTAATCCATTCAGAATTAGTGGTTTCTTGGACTGTGGCTGGTGGGATTGTGCCGTTGTAGAAGATATCGCCTTCTAGTTCAGTGATGACGGTGCTGATACTTTTGTTGATGAGGTTGGCGATCCAGTCTAGGTCGATATAGCTTTTAGCATCTAGGCATTGCGCTAGGGCATCTTTGGCATTATTTGCCCGATATCTGGGGGTGGCTCTGACTGTCCTTTGATGGAAGATGGGGGCTTTGGCGGGACTTTTACCTTTGCCTCGGTCAATCTCTAATGCTCTCAATCGATAGTAGTTGGGGTCTTCTTGGAAAATGCTGAGGTTCTCTTTGCTGGTGAAATGTCCGAATCTAATTGCGAATTCGTCATATTTTTGATTGAGAAGCTGGCGCAGTTTGGCTAGTTCTTTTTCGTCTTCGTACTGCTGCATTCTCAGCACTAGGTCTAGAATTTTAGCGACAGACATGGCAGCCCGAATGCGTTCTTGTTGGTTTGCAACTAGTTCTAGCTGATAGTCGGTGCGACGATAGATTTGTCCTTCATGTTCGCAGAAAGCGTTGGGTAGAACTTTTTGTAACTGTGGTGGAATCTGAATTACTTTGGTTTGAGTTGTGACTGGTTCGTAGAATTTGTTCAGCGCTTTTCCAATCTTGCTAATCTCTGCTCTCAGGTCAAAGTTTACTGGGGCAGTTACGCCTAAATGTTCTCCTCCATAGAGTTTGGCGGTTGTCAATTCTCCGAGGATATTGCGGAATTTCAATGGTGATGTAGTCATGGGCTTTTTCTCAATTAAAAAAGCGAGTCAATCCTTAATAGGATTGACTCGCTCATTAGCTTTGGTGTGGTTACTCTCTAGATCAGCCGCTAGGCTGACTCTACAAACCATTGGTTAATCATGATTGGCTCCTGATTGACTGTGTGTTGGCCCGATGGTGCTGTCTTTACCCAATCAGGATATTGATAGTTTTTCTTGATTCGTGGCTCTCAGTTCAGTTTCCGTGAGCTTGCGGAAAACAAGGATATCCGCAACCACTTCCGTGTTGGCAAATCTCTTAAAAGCTATATCTGGCAATCTAATAGCGGTCACTAGCTCTAACTTACTCGCTAGATATTTCCGAAAGCTGGTATTGGCGGCATCAAGGGTAAAACAACTGGTAATCAAGCATATCAATCCATTTTCTCTCACTAGGTCAGTACATTTGGCTAGAAAGTAATTGTGGATGCTTAGGTTCAGGTGGGCGTAGCGCGGATCGTAGAGTTTGTAATTGCCAAAGGGAACATTGCCGATCGCTAGGTCAAAACTGTTGTCACTGAGGCTCACTGTCTCAAATCCTTGAGCGTAAATCAGCGCTTCGGGGTATAGCAGTCTCGCAATTTGGGCAAAGATTGGGTCTAGTTCTATACCTACCCATTGCGATCGCTCTCTCATCAGCGCAGGTTGGCATCCCATAAACGCTATGGTGTTGCAGGCTGGTTCGACGATCGCTCCACCTGTAAAGCCAATATCACCGAGGAGATCCCACATAGCGCGGATTACTTCAAAACTAGTTTGGTAAGCGGTTGCCGTCGCGGATTTGGCGGCCTGGATTTCGGCTTGGGTCAATAGTTGGCTCAGTTTTTCATGGCATCGATACTGCCATGTGTTGCCTAGATGATTGGCTTTTACCCAGATATCGGTGAGCGTTCCCCATCCCGATGCTTTGGCGAGTTCTACCTGTTGTTGCTGTGTTGCTGATGATATTGATTTGCTTAAGGCGATCGCTTCGACGGTTGCTTCTGCTTTTACTCGTAACGGGCTATCAAAATGCTGCTCGATTTCTGGCGTAATTTCAAATATGGGTTGGTACATTTTTGGCTTTTTCCCTAGTTTTTGTTCTTGCGAACAAGCGCTAGCCATAAAAAAAGACATGACTTTAT
>NZ_ALWB01000131.1 GCF_000332215.1 Pseudanabaena biceps PCC 7429 | reverse complement strand
GAACTTTGCTTCTTCGGGTGTCATCTTTTAACCTCATTTTATTCATTTTCTCATATGTCATCTATAAGTAGAAATACTCATTGCATTAGTGAGATGCTCCCATTTGAGTTTGACTATAAGATTGATACAGCTAATACAGAAGTGTCATTAGATACTTGCTTAGAAAACATCCAAACTTACGTTCAGGTTGAACTTAAATCTGTAATAGAAAATCCAAGCGATAATCAGATAAATACAGAGTCTCTACGTCAACCAGATGCTTTAGAGAGTGACCCGCAAAAGCAATCATATCAAAATCAAGATGCTTATGATTACTTGCGTAGAGCCAAAAATAAGATAAAAAGAAAGTTCTTTTGAAATTTAAATTAGAACTTTGTTACATAAATGTTGATATTTCCACATTAATTTAAGCTAGATTGCACTGAAAATGTTACGAATTACTGAGATTAAACTGCCCTTAGATCATCCTGAAGATGCGCTGAAATTAGCAATTCTCAAAAAGCTCCAAATTAAGCCAGAAGAATTAGTTAGTTATTCCATTTTTAAGCGTAGTTATGATGCGCGAAAGAAAACAGATATTTACTTAGTTTATATCGTTGATGTTGAGACCTCTGTAGAGGATCTGTTATTAGCAAAATTTCAAACAGATCCCCATGTCTCAATCACACCAGACATGAACTATCAATATGTAGCTAAGGCTCCTAGTAATTTAAAAACTCGTCCGATCGTCATTGGCATGGGACCCGCAGGTATGTTTGCAGGGCTAATGCTGGCGCAAATGGGATTTCGTCCAATTATTTTAGAACGGGGTAAGGCAGTACGCGATCGCACTGCGGATACCTTCAATTTTTGGAAAGGGAGAGCGGCTTTTAATCCCGAATCTAATGCCCAGTTTGGGGAAGGTGGTGCTGGAACTTTTTCCGATGGCAAGCTCTATAGCCAAGTAAAAGATCCCCATCATTACGGGCGCAAAGTATTAACCGAATTTGTGAATGCAGGAGCTTCACCCGAAATTCTTTACATTAATAAACCACATATTGGCACGCTCAAACTCGTCGGTATCGTGCAGAACTTTCGCGCACGCATTGAAGCGCTAGGCGGCGAAATCCGTTTTCAAAGTCGTGTTGAAGCGATCGATATTGACGATCGCCAAGCGAGGGGCGTAGTCCTTGCCAATGGCGAATATATTGCTAGCGATCGCATCGTGCTTGCCGTCGGTCATAGCGCCCGCGATACCTTCCAAATGCTTTACGATCGCGGCGTATATATCGAAGCGAAACCTTTCTCTATTGGCTTTCGGATCGAACATCCACAACCCCTAATTGATCGCGCTAGATTTGGCGATTTTGCGGGACATAAAATCTTAGGTGCTGCCGATTATAAACTCGTACATCACTGTCAAAATGGTCGCTCTGTTTATAGCTTTTGTATGTGTCCTGGAGGGCTAGTTGTGGCGGCAACCTCAGAAATTGGGCGTGTTGTTACTAATGGCATGAGTCAATATTCGCGCAACGAGCGGAACGCAAATAGCGGTATTGTGGTGGGGATTACGCCTGAGGATTATCCAGAGCATCCCCTCGCAGGAGTTGATTTTCAAAGGCGATTAGAATCTCGCGCCTTCGAGTTGGGGGGTGGAACCTATGCTGCTCCAGCCCAGCTCGTAGGTGATTTCCTCGCCCATCGTCCTTCCCATGATTTAGGTAAAGTACAGCCCTCCTATGCTCCCAATGTCCATTTATGTGATCTGAGCGAGAGTTTACCCGACTATGCGATCGCGGCGATCCGCGAAGCCATTCCCGCCTTTAATAAGCAAATCAAAGGGTTTGCAATGGAAGATGCGATGCTGACGGGGGTAGAAACCCGCACATCTTCTCCCATTAGGATTAAACGCAATGAGAAATATCAAAGCCTAAATACCGAAGGATTGTTTCCCACGGGCGAAGGAGCAGGCTATGCGGGGGGGATTCTATCCGCAGGAATTGATGGAATTAAGGTCGCTGAAGCAGTTGCTTTGAGTCTTTTATAGCATTCCTCAATCAAAAAAGGGATTATTGGCGGCGCTTCGCGCCGCCAATAATCCCTTTTTTGTTCTAAGCAAAACTTATGCTAATTCAATGAAGTAAGTAGTTCGGCATAATTAAAAACCAAAACCAAAGAGCATACTGCTCGCTGCGCGGGCGGTATGCTCTTCTAGGTTTTAAGTTTACTTATGCCTAGCTACTTATTGGCTCACTTCATTGAATTAAAAAACGTCAGTTCGGGTTAAGCTGGCAAGTTCTCAAAGCTCAAAAGTAAAAGCCTTGCGTAGCAAGGCTTTTACTTTTGAGCTTTGAGAAAGGGGTTGCGTAGCAACCCCTTTCTCAAAGCCAGTTCCAAATTATCCCGAATTCACGTTAAAAAATAAATCCAGTAAGGTTTTGAGATTCCCAAAATGGCAACGCCATTTTGGGAATTGGTATTACTTTTCTATATATTATGGGGGAAATTCTTTACTGTTCAAGATCTCTATGATACGGTAGTGGCAAAATAGATAATAAAATCAAGTTCTTAGAGCAATTGTAATTTTTAATCTGTGAGTTTTGGCAACTTCCCAAAGTTTCCTGATTTTTTATAATTATCTAGGCAAAATTAAATATAAATCCCCAAAAGTCCTAGTATACGCTGTGCTTGCGCTACGTTTTTTGACTCTGGGTTTTAATGATGCTCAGATCCTTAAATCTATTTTTTTGATATTTCTGGCAGTAGTGATAGGCGCTTTCAGGTGGATAAAATGAGAAATAGATCTTGTTTACTTGTATCAGCGATCGCTTTTTCGATCATTGTCCAACCTACTCAAGCTCAGATTTCTCCTGATGGTACTACGTCCACTCAAGTTAATGGTAATGCGATCGCCCCAAAGGGTGTGGGTACGATTAACGGAGGCAATCTTTATCATAGCTTTAGTGAATTTAATGTCCCGCAATCTGGCGTGATTTTTAAAAGTAACTCGATGGTGAATGGGGCTGAGGTTCAAAACATCATCAATCGCGTGACGGGAGGAAATCCCTCGGCGGTTTTAGGTACTATTGACAGTCGCCAAGCTTTTCCCAATGCTAATCTTTATCTGATTAATCCCAATGGCATCGTTTTTGGACAAAATGCCCGTTTAGATATTGGTGGTTCTTTCCATGCTTCCACGGGGACGGGGTTGGGCTTTGATAGCGGTACTTTTAAGGTTGACAAAAACTCCCTCAGTTTTCCCAGTGGCGATCCGAAGTCAATTAAATTTGCCGTCACTCAACCCGCTGGCATCATCAATCAAGGCAATCTATCAGTAGATATCGGCAAAAATATTACTTTTACTGGTGGAAGTATTATCAATGTGGGTAATTTGACCGCACCTAGTGGAAATATTGCCTTAACTGCTGTCGCAGGTAATAGTCAAGTGGAATTGCGATCGCCCGATGCCGTTTTAGGATTGCAAGTGTCAGCTCAAGCCGTGCCCACTGACTGGAACGGCAAAATTACGGAATTACCCAAACTTGCAGAGCTGCTGACTGGGCAAGTTTCTCAAGCCAATCGCCAAGCCAATCGCGTTGTGATCAAAGCCGATGGTTCTCTAGCATTAGTAGCCTATCCCGCCCCTACCGATATTACGGTGACTGATGGCATGACGATCGCTTCAGGAAGACTTGATGTCAGTTCTTCTAATAAAGGCGGAAATGTAGGCATCTTTGCTGACAAAGTGGGGTTGGTCAACGCTCAAATTGATGCTTCGGGATTATTTGGTGGTGGAACTGTTCTCATTGGTGGAGACTTGCAAGGTAAGGGAATTGCCCCTAATGCTCTCAAAACTTTTATAAGTAATGATTCCCAAATTAATGTCAGTGCTACCTTGCGCGGGGATGGGGGAAAAGCGATCGTCTGGGCAGATCACTCGACCACATTTCTCGGAGCGATTATCGCTCAGGGAGGAAGCCTCGCGGGGAATGGAGGCTTTGTAGAAGTTTCGGGGAAACAGAATCTTGATTATAGAGGAACCGTAAGTACTCTGGCTCCCAATGGGCATATTGGCACATTACTCCTCGATCCAACCGATATTAATATCATCGTTTTCTCTTCTCTTACGCCTGCCTCATATAGTGCCTTGACGGATGTGGATCAGTTTAGCGATCCAGATAATTCCCCAAATACCATATTTGTCAATTTGATTAATGGAGCTACATCCGATGTCATATTGCAGGCAACCAATGACATCAATTTTAATGCTGCGGTGAGTACTTCCGTCGGCTTAACCGCCCAAGCAGGGCGCAATATCAACTTTACCGATGGTATCAATACCAATGGTAAGGCCTTAAATTTGATCGCGGGAGGGAATATCAATGGTTCGGGAACATTCGCCAATCTCTCGTCAACTAACCTCATGGGCGATGCGGGAGCGATCGCTTTGAAAGCGGGCGGCAATATCACTGTTAATAGCATTCAGGCTGCCTCCGTATCCTTAGGTAGTGGCAGTAATGTGACATTGGTCGCTGGAGGTAATATTCAAACCACAGGCACAACCCTCTTCTCTGGAAATAGTTACAGCATTGTTACCGATGCCTCCACAACTGGTCATGCAGGGAATATCTCCCTAACCAGCACCAATGGAGCGATCGATGTCAGCTCTGGCGGAGTTAATGCGGTAGCAATCTCTGGAAACAGCGGTAATATTACTTTGCAGTCATCGGGTAACATCACTACCCAAGAAATGATCGCTTCAGGCAACTTAGCTGCTGGGGGGAATATCAGCCTAACCAGTAGTAATGGCGCGATCGTTACTATTTCTGGAGATATTGATACTAGTTCCATTCTAGGCAATGCAGGAAATATCAACTTAAATGCCAAAAACAGCATTACGACAACGACCCTCAATGGTAGCAGCAATTTCGCTACTGGCGGCAATATTACTTTGCAGTCATCAGGTAATATCATTACCCAAGAAATGATCGCTTCAGGTCGCGTAGGGGGCGGTAATATCAGTCTAAACAGTAGTAATGGCGCGATCGTTACTATTTCTGGAGATATTGATACTAGTTCCATTCTGGGCAATGCAGGGAATATCAACTTAACCGCTAAAAATAGCATTACGACAACAACGCTCAATGCGAGTAGCGATCTCGCTACTGGCGGCAATATTACCCTCGATCCTACTGGCGATATTGTTTTTAACTCAGCCAATACCGCAGGATCGATTCAGGGTGGCAATTTCTCTGCTTACTCGTCGAATGGGAATATCCGCGTTACGGGTTTTGTCTCTAGTACCTTTGCAGCCTGTGCAGGGGCAAGTATTTGTTCGGCTAGTAATAGTGGTGGTATGGGTGGTTCGATATTTCTACGCCATGGTGGACTCTCTCCATTTGTCATTGGCGATTCTAGTACCAATGGAACGGCAGGGATTGTCACTTCTGGCTCCTCAACACTTTCTCTCGGCAGAATTATTCCTGTTGGAACAAGTATCTTTTCCCAAGGTAATATTACCGTTGCGCCTTCAGGAAACTCAATATTTTTGCCCCCAAAGATCTTGGATGGGATTCTCCACATTGATGTCGATACCTTAGCCCTTATTGAAATTAGGGATATTATGAAAAAGGAGGTCGATCGCTTTTTAAAGCAGGACGACTTGCCAAAAGCTTTTGCGGCGATCGAAAAAGCCTATGTATCGGAGCTAGGTATTTTCTTAGGAGAAGATCTCAAACCTCCTAGCTTAGACATTAATCAAGCTCAGGATATCCTGAGCGATGTCTCCAAGCGCTCTGGCAGCGTTTCTGCCCTGATCTATCCGATCTTATTAAACGATCGCATCGCAATTTTGGTGATACCGCCCAAGGAATTGGGTAAACCCTTTCACCGCTATACGAACTATGTTAGTGAGCAAGAAATTCTAACCGTTTTGGTGGATTATCGCGATAATCTGCGCGATCCCGATTCCCTAGATTATTTAGTACAGTCCAAACAGCTCTATGACTGGGTCATGCGTCCGATCGACGATCGCCTACAAGCGCTTAAAGTTGAAACAGTCGTATTTGTGATGGATTCTGGGTTGCGGGTAATTCCTCCCGCCGCTCTCTACGATGGCAAAAAATTCTTACTGGAGCGCTATGCTTCGGCGAATATTCCTGCATTGAGGGTAACGCGGCTAGAAGAACGCGATCGCCATAATACGCGAGTATTAGCGATGGGACTAACAGAGGCAAGGGATGGTTTAAGCGCTTTACCAACGGTAGAAGTAGAGATCAGAACAGTTGGTACAGAGGTACTTAAAGGAGCGACATTTTTAAATCGAGATTTCACGATCGCTAATCTGCAAGAGCAAAGAGGTAAAGCCGACTATGGCATTCTCCATTTAGGTACTCACGGGCATTTTCTCGCAGATCGGGCGCAGGATTCCTATATTCAGTTTTGGGATAGTAAGCTGCGATCGTATCAAATTCCGCCGCTCCGATTCGATAAACCTGCGATCGAAATGTTGACTCTTAGTGCTTGCGAAACGGCTGTGGGAAATAATCTTGGTATTAGTGGTTTGGCGGTGGAGTCGGGGGCGAGAAGTATTCTCGCTTCGCTATGGGCAGTATCGGATGTGGGTACGGCTCCTTTAATGATTAGTTTTTATAAGGCTTTCCCAAATGCGATCAGCAAGGCAACCGCTCTGAGGCAAGCCCAGCTCGATTTATTAAAGGGCAAGGTCAGAATCGAGAATAATCGGATCGTAGGCGTTGAGGGTTTAGCACCCATTACTTTGCCAAAGGGAGCTTGGCATATCGATCTCAGACATCCTTTCTTTTGGTCATCATTTATTTTGGTAGGGAATTGGCTATGAATCGATCGCGATGGTATAAAGTTTGGGCGAGTTAGCAGTTTGAGGTATGGTTGTGAGTCAAAATTCAAAGATACTTTTCAAAATAATCCGCAGCGTTAAAAGTGGTAACGAGATGCTCATTTTCTCGATACCAACCATAATATCGGGGTTTATTTCCCTATCTGTTTCCGCCCAAACCCTACCACCGTCTTCACCGCTAACCCGTCCACCCGAATTACTGAACCCCAAGTCGGTAAAATCTCATAACCCCGTCTTAAATTCCGCACCAGTCCCTCAACCTCCAGATCTAGATAACCAAAATCCAATTAGTAGCGAGGGGCAAATACCTCAAAATGAAGTTTTAATCCCTATCAAACAGATTAAGATTGTGGGGAGTTCGATTCTGACAAGTACAGAAATTGAATCTCTAACTGCACCACTTCAAAATCGAGCGATTACTTTTAGTCAATTACAGGAAGTTGCCGATAAAATTAGCGCAATTTATCAAGACCGCAATTATATTACTTCTCGTGCCGTACTCGCTCCTCAGGATATCAAAGATGGGGTAGTCATCATCCAAGTAAGGGAAGGATCGCTCGAACGAGTGGATGTGAAAAGGGCTGGCAATGTATCGGGGCGTTTAAATGACGAATACATTCGCGATCGCGTCCTTCAATCCGCAAGTGTTCCCCTGAGCTTTGCCAAGCTAGAGGACGCTCTACAACTATTGAGAGCTGATCCTTTAATTGGTGATATTCGCGCAAATTTGACTACAGGCAGTCAAGAAAATCAGAGCATTCTGCAAATTACCTTTAGCGAGGCTCAATCCTTTAGCATTCGACCTTTCTTTGATAATTACGGCAATAGCTCTACGGGGATCTATCGGGTGGGTGTCAATCTCCAAGAGCTGAATTCTACGGGGAATGGGGATCCCCTTCTCTTGGGTTATACCCGTTCTGGCAGTGCGGATGTTTATCAACTGAATTATACCTATCCGATCGATTCGCGAGGCGGCACGATTGGTTTGAGCTTTGCGGCTGGACAGAACCCGATCGTGGAGCCACCTTTTGATAGCTTAAATATTAAAACGGATTCTCAAACCTATGAATTAGCCTATCGTCAGCCGCTAATGCGATCGCCACGAGAGGAATTTGCCCTTGGGGCGAGTATCGCCATTGAAAATAGTAATTCCTATTTCAATAATCGATCGTTCAATTTCCAAAACTTTAAGTTTGATGATGGACAGTCTCAGTCGAGAGTATTGCGGTTAACCCAAGACTATCTCAGTCGTGATCCCCGTGGAGCTTGGGCATTACGTTCCACCTTTAATCTAGGACTAGGTATTTTAGGTGCAACGATTCGGAACGATGGCTCACCTGACGGCAGATTTTTCTATTGGATCGGACAGGTTTTAAGGGTCGAACAACTCGGTGCTGATAAAGACACCTTGGCTTTTTTTCGGCTTAATCTCCAACTTTCTGGCAATCAGTTGCTCTCGCTCAATCGTTTTAGTATTGGTGGTGCCCAGTCGATTCGGGGCTATCGCCAAAATCAACTTTCAGGGGATAGCGGGATTCAGGCTTCGGCGGAGTTACAGTTCCCGATCATTCGAGATAGCGAGGGCATTTCCCTTGTCAAGCTTTTACCTTTTATAGAAGCTGGAACTATTTGGAATTCCTCTGGGATAAATTCTAGCCCACAATCGCTTTTGGGAATTGGGATGGGCGCAACGTATCAGCCAATCCCCAAACTATTGCTACGTCTAGATTATGGTATTCCTTTAGTAAAAGTCTCCAATTCAGGCAATAATCTACAGGATTCGGGGCTATACTTCTCAGTTAACGCAAATTTTTAGATAACTCAAGAAGAGAATGGCGGCGCTTCGCGCCGCCATTCTCTTCCTGAGTTATCTAAGGCAATACCTAAAAATTTGTGATTAGTTTGTCAAACCATTTTTCTAAGCGATCGCCCCACACAGTGAGGGAATATTCTGCTTCTACCTGTTGACGACAGGCGGAGCGATCAATTTGGTCTAATTGCGAAATCGCCTCAATCAATCCCGATACACTTCCCATTTCTACGAGAAATCCCGTCTTGCCGTGCCGTACAATTTCCTTCAGTCCACCTGAACTATAGGAAACTACGGGCACACCACAGGCAAAAGCCTCGATCGCCGCATTACCGAAAGCTTCAACCCACCTTGGGGTCATTAGTAAAGCACTAGATTTTCCTAACCTTTGTTGTAGTTCCCCTGTAGATAGAAATCCCTCATAATGAAGCTCGGCTTGAGGGAAAGAAGCTTGGATTTGTTGCCAGTATTCTTGATCTTGAATTAATCCGAATATATGCAATGGAAATCCCGTGCTTTGGGCAGCTTCGGCAGCATCTTCTAAACCCTTTTCGGGGGAAATCCGACCGACCCAGGCCAGACTGGGCTTAGTTGGCTTTTCCACAAAATTATATTGGGTTAAATCAATCCCCTTACCCATAATCGTTAGGCGATCGCCATCGCTAAAGGTGTCCGCGCAGGCGCGAGTATTCACGGCGATCGCATCGGGAAATTTCCTTACGGTTTTGCTAACCATTGCATCCATCACAGGTGATAGAGACGACATACTAATCCAATGGGCGATCGGACGTTGGAAAAATGGAGTCAGATAAAGCGGCAGCCAATCATAGGCGAAGTTAAATAATAAATCGAACTGATGTTGCGATGCTCTGGCATAACTCCACATATTTTCTAACACCGAATTTTGCGGAAGTACAACGAGATCTGCTCCTACCTCAGTTTGTGCCGAAGTTTGCATCGTACCTGCAATTTGTGTTAGCTTTGTCACCTCAGTAACTGAACCTTCAGGCGCAACAATTTCCACCTCATGCCCCTTAGCAATTAGAGCCTTGGCAGCATTTTGTAGGGTCAATTCCACACCGCCACCAACTCCCGATCCTAAAGCTCCCACGGGAGTAGATAGAAATAGTAATCGATATTTTTTTTCATTCATAACAAAATGTTCTGGTAGTAATCTAGAATCTGGCTTCGACTTCGCTCAGTCATCGGGATATGTTGACTAAGCGAAGTCGAAACTTCTCTCAATCCATTTAGGATTGCTGTGAGCAAACTTAAAACCTAGAAGAGAGATTACAGTCCGCGTCGCGGGCTGTAATCTCTCTTCTAGGTTTTAAGTAAAGGAATTTATTTCATCCCAATGAGCCCCTTGGCAAGCCGTTTTACCGCAGCCCCAGCCACATCGCGATAGCGCAATTCACCACAAAGAATTTTGCCCATACGCTGACTTGCGCTAGGACGCTTCACGCCCATCTTGTAACCAAAACTGGGAATACGATAGAAGATGCCTGCGATTCTTTGAGCCCAGGCCATATCTTCGCCCCAAGCCTCTTGGACTTGGAGGGTATATTGCTTGAGCGCATCAATATCGCCACCGATCGCCGCATCGATCGCCTGACCTGCCAACATCCCTGTTAAGAGCGAAGGGCGAATTCCTTCTGCGGTAAAGGGATCGACGATGCAAGCTGATTCCCCTGTAAGTAAAGCGTTTTGGGTATGGAGCGGTTGGTTGCCATCCCATAGGCAAATAGGATGACCGAATTGTTTCATAGAAGTGACATCAATACCAAATTCTTGGGCATACCTAGCCGCAATCTCCTTGAGATTTTGTTTCTCTCCACCGATAAAGGTTCCCGCACCAATGGAATAACCATCGGCTTTGGGAAAGTTCCAAATGTAGCCATTCTGTACAGATCCAAAATCAAAATGGGCTGCACTCACATCGGGACTGGAATGGGGCGCTTCCACTTCGAGAGCGGCTCCCATCCGTCTTTTTCGTTCTTTAAATCCCAACCATTTTGCCATCGAACCTTTTGCCCCATCGGCGGCAATTACATAGCGAGCTTCAAAAACTTCTTGTTCTGTTTTCACTAGCCAGCGATCGCTTTTCCACTCTAGCCCTGTAACTCCCGTGCGATCGCGAAGTTCTACACCTAATTTTTGCGCTTGCTGTACGAGGTAATGATCAAATACATCACGACGCACCATCCAGACAGGTTCCTTAGAAGTAAGTTCCACTAGCTCGGGATCGCCCATCTGCCATGTATACCGAATATTGCTAACAGTTAATGAAACTGCGGGCGAAAAGTCGAAATCAAACCATTCTTGCACCATCGGTGAAACGCCACCACCACAAGGTTTGTATCGAGGTAAGCTCTCTTTTTCGAGTAGCAAAACTGACCGTCCTCGTTTTGCCAAATGATAGGAAGCTGAACCACCAGATGGACCTGCGCCCACAACAATGCAGTTGTACATAACAATTATTTTTAGGTGAAAGTACAAGAAGTTCTTTTAGATTTTACCGCTAAATGTCAGATTGTAAGTGGCTGGGCATAATTAAAAGCTAGAATCAAAGCCCTTGCTACAAACGGGTACCTTAGCTTTATATCTTTATATCTTTGTTTAGGGTCTACTCATCTTCAAGCCCCTGAACGTTTTTCTAAACTTTTTATCTTTGACCTTCATCTCAATTCTCAAGCTTTCTTTAACTTCATTAAATTTTTGTCCTGCACTTAGATTTATGCTTGACATTTATATGGTTTCCCTGATATAAAATAAACAGGTGGGAATAGAGAAGATAAAAATCAATACATCAAAAATAAATCTCGGGGGGGATTTAAGGACTGACTAGGATTGACTTAGGCTTGATTAGCGAAAATCTAATCATCAATTGCCAATTCCTAAATATCTTCTTGCGCTTATTTTGATTCATTGGATATTTAAAAATTATCCATTCCAGTAGATTCGAGACTATTAAAAAGAGAGAAAAATTATGCTATCTAATGCATTTCGTCGCATTCTAGTTGCGTCTGGTTTTGCCATCGCTACATCATTCATGACAGCTTTATCAGCTTCTGCTGCGCCTACAACGGCAAGTTCTACTACTTATTTCACAGGAACTGTTGATCCATCCTGTGCTGTATCCACAGATTTTACAGGCAACTCAGCTGGAACTGCAAATACTTACACAAAAACTGCCTATGCTGGTTCGGGTGCTGGAGGTGTTTTACAGCTTCAGGCATCGGATACTGTCGCATTTAACTGCAATAGCGATACCGTAGGAGTGTCCGCTGTAGTAGCAACGACCACCCCCACTGCACCAGCAAATGCCACATTGTTGGCAGGTGTTCATACTGCATTAGTCACTAGTACAGTTGATGGCACACAGAATACAACTAAGACTGGAAATGGTACCGCAACTGGTACTGCTTGGAAGACAGACACTCAAGGCAACATTGGCGCTACCGTTCAATCTACATGGAATCCCACAGCTGGTGGACAAGAATTGTTGGATGGTACTTATCTTGCTAATGTCGCTGTAACTGTGACACCTAACTAATCAAGGTAAGGAGCAAAATGTGATTAGCGAAGCGCAATCACATTTTGCTAAACCCTAAATAAGTTCCTAAATAAGCTCCTAAATAAGCTTTTGTTGCTGAACTACTTAAGGTCATCGCAAGACTTTTCAATCTATTCTTTTGGAGATATTTTGCTTAGCAATACATCTCCAAAAGAATAGATTGAAATTATCCCGAACTAATACCAATTTAAGAAATGACATAGCCATTTCTTAAATTGAACAATCTTCTTAAATTGAAAATCCTGACTAGGTTTAGTTTTTAATTCACAAAAGTATTGCCACACTTTCATGAGTTCGTATAAAACTGTTTTTGACTGGTATTATATTAACTAATGCCAAGTTAAGAAATATCTTAGCCATTTATTAACTTGAAAATCTTAACTTGAAAACCATTACTAGGTATCTAGGTGCAATTAAATATAAAATCCCAAAAGTTGTAGCACAAGCTGCGCTTGCACTACAGCTTTTGACTTTAGTTGTTAACTATGCCCAGCTACTTAGGTTTAGTTTTTAGTTCACAAAAGTGTTGTCACACTTTCGTGCATTGGTATAAAGTCTCCCAAAATTGAGGGGCTTATAGATCTTGGTAGTCCTAAAAAGGAAAGGATGAGGGAAAATATCTAGATGGTTGTTACAGATTAAAGCAATGTCAGAGTCAAGTCCATCATGTCCATCATGTCCATCCTGCCAGTCCGTATCAGTGGTTAAAAACGGTAGTACTCGGCATGGCAAACAAAATTATAAATGTCGGGACTGTGGTCGTCAATTTGTAGAAAATCCACAGTGGCAGAGAGTTTCAGAGCGTATCCAAGACACTTATGACCTTTTAGAGAGACTACTGCTAGAAAAATCCCACTAGCTGGAATAGCTAGAGTCCTCAAGGTCTCAGAGAGATGGTTGCAGAGTTACGTCAATCATAAATATGAAAACGTTCCTCAGCAGGTGGAGGTAGAACCAAAACCAAAACGACCGTTTGATCGTACAGATGGATGAATTATGGTCTTTTGTGGACGACAAAGGCAATAAACAGTGGGTATGGCTTGCCATTGATGCCGAGACTCGTGAAATTGTCGGTTGTTATATTGGCGATCGCTCTGGGGACTCAGCTCAAAAGTTATGGGAATCTTTGCCTGCCGTCTATCGCCAATGTGCAGTTATTTACACTGATTTCTACTCGTCTTATCCTGTCGTACTACCCAGCAAGCGTCATAGGGCTGTGGGTAAAGAAACGGGAAAGACTAACTATATTGAGAGATTCAACGGTACGTTACGACAACGAGTATCAAGACTAGTTAGAAAAACTCTATCCTTTTCTAAGAAACTAGAAAATCACATTGGGGCCATTTGGAATTTTATTCATCATTACAACACTTCTTTACCTGCTCGGTCATCCTTTCCTTTTTAGGACTACCCATTTTAGCTATTTTATGCTTTTGTATAAGGATAAATCTATGATTTAATGTTTTGATTTAATGCTTTAGTCTTTTGCTTCTAAAGCGTTGAATTTTAGTTGGAAC
>NZ_ALWB01000130.1 GCF_000332215.1 Pseudanabaena biceps PCC 7429 | reverse complement strand
AAACCCAGTAAGGGTTTTAAAATCACAAAATGGCGTAGCCATTTTGTGATTTGGTATTAAGAATTATTTTGAACTTTGATCGTTGCCATCCCCTGTTGCCAATCCACAGGACAAACCTCATTTTCGTGGATCTGGGTATGTTGAATTGCTTTGAGAGTACGAAGAGTTTCGTCAATACTACGACCAAAGGCAAGATTATTAATAGTTGCATGTTGAAGGATACCTGATTTATCGATGATAAATAAACCACGCAAAGCAACGCCTACATCGGGATCGAGAACATTAAAAGATGTAGCGATCGCCTTAGTGAGATCGGAGACAAGCGGACATTTAACATCACCACCAAGTCCACCATCAGCGAGAGGAGTTTGAATCCAAGCTAGGTGAGCGTAATGACTATCAACGGAAATGCCGATTACCTCCGTATTTAATTTGGCAAATTCCTCATAGCGATCGCTGAAGGCGATCACCTCCGTGGGACAGACAAAAGTAAAGTCAAGGGGATAAAAAAATAAAACTACATATTTATTTTTTTGATAGCTGGAAAGCCTAATCTTCGTAAATTCCTGATCGACTACTGCATCTGCTTCAAAATCTGGTGCAGGATTGCCAACCCTTAAGAATTCAGCCATAGCTTGTCTCTTTTTTTATCTGGGGCTAGTGGTTGGCGATGACTCAGGGCTAGAAGAGCTAGTTGGGTTTGGTGAAGCTGCGGGGCTGGCAGAACTTTCAGGACTAGATGAGCTGGTAGGACTCGGTGAAGCTTCGGGACTAGAGGAACTTTCAGGACTTGCCGCTGGTGGTTTAGAAACTTTAGGCAAAGGTTTAGTTTGCACAGGAAGAGTTTGGGCAGGCTTCGGCTGTGGTTTGGGGATGGGGATGAAGTATAAAACCGTAGCGGCGATCGCTAAACTCACTACTCCAGCGATCGCAGGCAATGCTTGATTATTTAACTGAGATTGTGATCGATAGTCAGAAATTTGGGTTACTAATTTCAGATCAGGCAAAGTTATCGGATCGCAACATAAACGATCTAGACTCTCCATCAGATCAAATAGCTGAATCGTATTTAACTCGATCTGGAGTTGCTTGGGATTATGGGCATCGGCTTCGTTGAGTGATACCGATAGAACGTGGAGATGCTTGCCTTGGGGTTCGATCCGCACCAGTTTTTCAGGAATTGCCACTAAGATATTACTCTTTAGCGCTTGGGCATAGGCTCCTACAACTTTAACCAGCGCATTGAGCAGTTCTAAGCCACCGACAATGGGCTCAGCGTGATGGTTAAATCGACAACTAAAGCCAGTCAGAATGGAAATTACATCACCACTAGTGACGATCCCATCGACTAGCAAAGTGCAACTGGGCAAACTATAGCTGCGTTGAATCATTAGGCGATCGCTCCATCAAACAGACTATTCCATAGGCGATATTCGCCAGCGATACCACTACATAGCAATAGGCGCGTTAGCAATTGCAGGGCTAACTCGCGAATTTCTTGTTTATTTAAAGGGGATGGGGATCGCATTCGTCCAATATACAGAGACGTAAAGCGATCAATATAATTTTCTAAAAAACCTTGGTTTTGCTGTAAGCCTAACGCTTCAATCTTACCCTCGCTAATCTGCCGATCGGTGCTCAGTAGCAAGCGCAAACCAGTATCTAACTGTTTGGCGATCGTACAGACAATTTTTACTAAAGCCTTTAACTCATCCCAACTAAGACTCGCACGCTGATAATTGCGACGAAGCGGATTAGTATTTCGCAGTCGCCAAAAAGCTACACGACTGGGAATCGTTTTTTCTAAACCTAGCTGCTCGATTAAGACCAGTATGACCTCAACTGCCTCTAAGTCCAGCGCCTCGATCGCTAGAAGCAGGTGATCGATATCCATACGGATACTGCGGGGACAACCCCTAACAAAATCCTTAGGAACGTGTAAATCGAGGTTTACAGGAGCAGAAATATTTAACTGCATAATTCGCAGTGAAGTTGAACCTAATAGAGTTTACCCAATTGGCAGTTTACCCAGTTGGAAGGCGTTCAGCTACAAGCAATTTATCTAAGAACAACAAAGCCCGTAGCTGAGTGCTTCAACCTTAAGCTTGGCGTGAGTAGTACTCAATAACCAGCAGTTCGTTCACTTGCAATGCTACCCATTCACGCTCGACAACGCCATTGACTTTACCAGTCATCTTTGCCTTATCGAATTCTAAATGGCTAGGAATGTTGGACAAGCCTGGGAATTCGAGGTTACGCTCGACAATTTTGCGAGACTTTTCATTATCTTTCACGCTAATTACTTCACCAGGGCGCACACCATAACTAGGAATAGTTACGCTTTTGCCATTGATGGTGATGTGTCCGTGATTTACTAATTGACGCGCAGCAGGAATCGTTGGCGCAAATCCCATGCGGAAAACAGTATTATCTAGACGCATTTCTAGCAGTTGTAGCAATACTAGTCCTGTAGAACCCTTAACTCTTCTGGCTCGACGCACATAGCGCAGCATTTGAGTTTCAGTAAGACCATAATTAAAACGTAGTTTTTGCTTTTCCTCAAGACGCACAGCATACTCAGAACGCTTTTTGCGATCTTGACCATGTTGTCCAGGTGGATAAGCGTGCTTAGGTTGTTTGCGACTTAGACCGGGAAGCTCTCCGAGTCTTCTGACGATTCTGAGGCGCGGACCTCTATAACGGGACATAGCTCCTTCCTTGTTACTGTTGAAAACTTGACAGCCTATCTAGTATATGGCAACTTTGCCAAATTTATGACACCAATTATTAGGATTTGGCACTGCTTACTAAACTGCTTACTAAGTAGCTGTGCATAATTAAAATCCAGATTAAAAAGCTGTGGCGCATGCTGCGCGCGCCACAGCTTTGGGGCTTTTACATTTAATTGCGACTGGCTACCTAGCTGAGGTTTCCTGCTCGTCAATAATCAAGAGCCTCATTTGTGGCAACTCCCTTCCCAACCAAAAAATAGGCATTATTTAGTTGTACGCGGCGAAGCCGCGCACGGTAGTCCTAAAAAGGAAAGGATTTAAACAGGTAAGGATGGGCGGCGCTTCGCGCCGCCCATCCTTACCTGTTTAGCACTACCGCCGCGCACACCTAATTATTTACTGGGAAGGGGGTATCACCCCAAAAATACAGACATCGGTTAAGTAGTTTGATTCTCTGGGGTTAAGTGATATTGTGTAGTTATTCGTTCAGTAAGTAGTAAACGAGAGGGATTTGTTTGACTCAGTCAATTAATCTACCCAAGCTAGACGATTTTTTGCAAGAGCTTGCGACGATACAGCAACAAGGCTCAAAGCGAATTGCGTTTTTAGGCTCCCGCCATGTGCCATTGACTCACCAACTGCTGATCGAACTGCTCAGCTATGCCTTGGCACTATCTGGTAACAGTATTATTACCTCTGGGGCAACAGGTACAAATTTTGCGGCAATTCGTGGTGCTTTAAGGGCTGACCCTAATTTGTTGACCGTAATTCTACCGCAGAGCCTTGATAAACAGCCCTATGAGTCTCGCGAACAGTTAGAAAATGTGATTCATTTAATCGAGCATAGTGAAAATGACACTTTATCTTTGGCTGAAGCGAGTAGTCTGTGTAACCAAGAAATTATTTCTAAGTGTCAGCAACTAATCTGCTTTGCATTTCATGGTAGCGAGACTTTATTGCAGACTTGCCAAGATGCTGAAGAACAACGCAAAGTGGTAACTCTGTTTTATTTTGACTAATTATTTTGACTGATTTTATTCTGAATGCGATTTTGACTAAACAATAAGTAGCTGGGTACAATTAAATATAAAAGACCAAAAGCTGTAGCGCACGCGCAGCATCCGCTACAGCTTTTGATTCTGGGGTTTAATTATGCCCAGCCACTTAGGAAAGATTATTTCAGACCGATTTCTAGATCAATCACTGTTTTCTAGCACTGTTTTCTAGACTAATGACTGTTTTATAGATAAAAACTATGAGTAAGACAATTAAGGGCAAAGTATTTGTATTAGATGACAATATCGATACTGACCAAATTATTCCTGCAGAATATCTCACCCTCGTTCCTTCTAAGCCCGATGAATACGAGAAGCTTGGTAGCTACGCCATGATTGGATTACCCGATCGCTACGATCGCTTTATTGCTGAAGGTGAGAGCAAAACCATCTATGCGATTATCGTCGCAGGTGAAAATTTTGGTTGCGGGTCTTCGAGGGAACATGCACCGATTGCCCTTGGGGCGGCGGGACTGGAAGCCGTGGTTGCTCAATCCTACGCGAGAATTTTCTTTCGCAACTGTACCGCCACGGGCGAGCTATATCCTTGGGAGTCGGTCGAACGTTTAATTGATAACTTTAAGACTGGGGAAGAAGCGACGATTGATTTTGATCGCAATCTCATTATTAATGAAACCACTGGTCTGACTTTTGCTCTGAAATCTTTGGGCGATGTCCGTCCTGTAATAGATGCTGGGGGCTTATTCGATTACGCTCGGCAAACGGGTATGATTCCTACTCGCGTATAAAAATCGCGTATAAATTTATGTCTTACCACATTCGCATCCACGATCGCCAAAACGATAAGTTCTACGAAGCCGATATCGAAGGAGATCGCTATATTCTCGAATCCTTAGAATCACAAGGGATTGAGCTACCTTTCTCCTGTCTGAATGGTGCTTGTACGGCTTGCGCCATGCGTGTAAAGTCGGGCAAGATCGATCAGCATGAAGTGATTGGTCTATCCAAAACATTGCAAGATGAGGGTTATGCCCTAATTTGTTCTGGCTATGCGCAGTCAGATCTAGAGCTAGAAACTCAAGATGAAGATGAGGTCTATCGGCTCCAGTTTGGCAACTTTTTTGCCAAACGCAAACGCCACTGGTTTCAGTTTGGCATTCCCATCGATCATGACTAGATTTTGTAAAGGACGCAAAGCGTCCTTTACATTTTGAATTGGATGTGCCCCAATCTATGAGTTCTAAAACAGGGAAAAAAGAGGGAATTACTTCATCCACGCCACGTTGGTTGGTATTAACGGGAATATTAGTTGTATTTTTAATAGTTGCAAATATCGTGCTTGCATTTATGCAGCCTAGCGATCGCGTCAATGGCGAGCTATGGCTGATCAATCGAGTAATTAGCGGTCAAACCGTTGAAGCTTCAGTTCTGAACAATCCTAATATGACCGTACAGAGAGTGCGCCTGTTGGGATTAAGTGCCCCTCTAAAAGAACAGGCTCCTTGGGGCGATCGCGCTCGTCAGCGCTTGTCAGATTTGGTCAAAGAACAGAAAGTGATTCTGGAATTTGATGTCAAGCAAAAGGACAACTCTGATCGCTTACTTGCCTATATTTGGAAAGATAAATTATTAGTCAATCAATATTTGGTCGGTGAGGGTTTAGCGATCGCCGATCCCTATCCTCCTAATAGCAAGTACGATGCAAGAATCAGTCGTGCCCAATCAAAAGCAAGATTACAAGAATTGGGGATATGGGATACTCAAAACCCATTACGCCTTAGCCCTAGAGATTTTCGTCGGCAATTAAGCAATTAAATTTAAATAGGGCTTCGACTACGCTCAGTCATCGGGATATGCTGGCTGAGCGTAGTCGAAGCTTCTCACAACTCATTTAGAATTGCTCATTTAGAATTGCTTAGGACATAAAACCCTAAAGATGAGGGGCGGCGCTTTGCGCCGCCCCTCATCTTTAGGGTTTTATGTCCTCGCTATCTCTTATACCAATTCACGAAAGTGTGACAACACTTTCGTGAATTAAAACCAAACCTAGTAAGGGTTTGAGAAACTAAAAATAGCGTAGCCATTTTTAGTTTTGGTATTACGGTGCTATATAAGAGAGTGAGTTCTTGTCAAAAAATCGTTAAGATTGCCATGTATGGCAATCTTAAATCAAAAGATGAGGGGTGGCGCTTTGCGCCGCCCCTCATCTTTTGATTTTTATGTCTTGATACACTTGGCAATAGCTATATTTGATTTAACTTTTATTCATAATTTATCGACACTCTATTTGTTATTATCTTGTTTCTAAGGTGAACTTTTATTCTCATCAAATTTGAGGTATTTCTTTGCATAGCCAAATGAGAATTAAATATAAAAATTCTAGCCTGTAGCGTATACCACACTTGGACTACAGGATACATTTCTATTTTAGAACTATACATAATGATTTAGATAAATCAGATAAAATACTGATTGATATACTTCATAAACTGGGTAAAATAACTTTATGTTTCTTAAAGTCTGTATACAATATTTTTTGGCTAGAAGTATATATGAATACCCACAATACAGCCTTACTGCTGATCGGTTTTCAAAATGACTATTTTGCCCCTAACGGAATTTTGCATGGCATAGTTGAAGAGTCTTCTAAAGTTACGAATGCACTATCTAATACAATTCATCTTTTAGATTGTTTGGAACCCACTTCAGTATTGATTGTAGAAACACCGATCTTCTTTACTTCTAGTTATGAAGAAATGGTTGATCCAATTGGCATTCTCAAAACAATTAAAGAGGTGGGAGCATTTCAAGCGGGAACGGAAGGATCGAAAACTATTGAAGAGTTGAATCGGTTTAAACATCGGATTTTGCGTGTCCCAGGGAAACGAGGTTTTAATGCCTTTGTTAATACCAACCTAAATGAAATCCTGCAACAACATGCGATCGAAAATATCGTTTTGGCGGGAACTGTTACCTCAGTTTGTATTGATTCCACGGGACGTTCTGCGCATGAACAAGGATATCAGGTTACAATTCTCTCTGACTGCACCTCCGCCAGAACTGTATTTGAGCAGTCATTCTATTGCGAAAATATTTTTCCTCTGTATGCTAATGTCGTCACTCACACTGAGCTTTTGAGCCAGCTTGCACTTAGCCCATGAACCCTGATGAGATGACAAACGAACTGAATACACAAATTCATTATCGCTTGATTGAAAAACTCTCGGAATCAGAGCGACGTTATCGAGAGTTAGTTGAAAGCTTAAGAGAGATCGTTTTTAAGTGTGATCCATCGGGCTGTTTTACCTTTCTCAATCGAGCTTGGACTGAGACTTTGGGGTATAACATTGCTGAATCTCTCTCTCAGCCGCTTTCTAATTTTCTGGCTCCAGAAGATTTAGCGCGAGGGCAACAGTTGCTCGATCAATTGCAAAAGCAACAGGTGGTGATTGGTCAAGAATTGCGATTTCAACATCAATCGGGAGTGATTGTCTGGCTAGAACTATCGGCTTATTCTAGCAATCAGAGTGAGGGGGGGGGCTC
The DNA here is from genome assembly GCF_000332215.1 of Pseudanabaena biceps PCC 7429. GTDB lineage: Bacteria > Cyanobacteriota > Cyanobacteriia > Pseudanabaenales > Pseudanabaenaceae > Pseudanabaena > Pseudanabaena biceps. The sequence continues at coordinate 7,499 of NZ_ALWB01000130.1, read as the reverse complement.
CTTAACGAATATTACCGACCGTAAGCTTGCCGAAGCAGCTTTGCAAGAAGTCAATGAGGTTCTAGAAATACGTGTAGAGCAACGCACAGCCGAATTAAAAAAGGCTTTGCAAGATTTACATCGGACGCAGACTCAATTGGTGCAGAACGAAAAAATGTCTAGTTTAGGGCAACTGGTGGCTGGGGTTGCCCATGAAATTAACAATCCCGTTAATTTCATTCACGGCAATCTGACTTACGCTACTCAATATGTCTCAGATTTGCTCAAGGCGATCGCTTTGTATCAAAAACATAGTACTGGGATCGCTGATGAAGTTAGGGCAGAGTTAGAGGGACTGGATTTAGATTTTTTAACGCAGGATCTCACGAAGTTATTGACATCCATGAAGGTTGGCTCCGATCGCATTCGTCAAATTGTGTTGTCATTGCGTAATTTTTCGCGATTGGATGAAGCTGAATTTAAAGCTGTCAATATCCATGAAGGAATTGACAGCACGTTAATGATTTTGCAACATCGTCTCAAGGATCAAAATAACCAAAATCATAATTCTGGTATTCAAGTGATTAAAAAGTATGACAAGCTCCCGATGGTAGAGTGTTACGCTGGGCAGCTAAATCAGGTATTTATGAATTTGTTGACCAATGCGATCGATGCCCTCGAAGAATTATCCTGCATTGCTAACAAGAATCTTGGGAAGGAAACTACTCATAGCAAGCCCCAGCTAGCAGACTGGCAACCGACCATTACCATTGTTACCGAATTAAAAGAAGCCGATCCTTTGCTTGGTCTAGCTGTGGTGATGATTCGGATTAAGGATAACGGTGTGGGTATGGCTCAAGAGGTCATAGATCGCATTTTTGAACCATTTTTTACGACAAAGCCCGTTGGCAAAGGGACGGGTATGGGGTTGTCCATCAGTTACCAAATTATTACCGAAAGGCATGGTGGGATTCTCCGATGTCTATCGACCATAGGGCAAGGAACAGAGTTTTTGATTCAGATTCCTATTTCCCAGTCTAGTATTTCTCAATAGTCCTAAGCTATAGTCAGTAATGGTAGAACAAACATAAAACCGAATAGAGAGTTGCGGCGCGAAGCGCCGCAACTCTCTATTCGGTTTGATTTTTGTCCTAATATTGCTGACTATAGCTATAACTTGAAAACCCTTACTAGGTTTAGTTTTCAATCCATAAAAGTGTTGTCACACTTTCGTGAATAGGTATTAGAAGGGAGGCTAAGGGCTAGGCTTCAATAGCTAACCGATCGCCCGTGAGATCCAAAGCATCCAAAAGCTGCTCTTTCCAATATTGGAGATGGCGATCGGTGCGCCGACGAGGGCGAGGCAGATCGATCGCTAATTCCTGATAAATGCGTCCAGGGTTGCCATGCATCACAATTACGCGATCGCTTAGCATCAGTGCTTCTTCGACATCGTGAGTGACGAGAACCATCGTCGGGTGGTCGTATTCCCAAATTTTTAGGAGATGATCCTGCAAACTCAGTCTCGTAAATGCATCGAGGGCGCTAAAGGGTTCATCGAGTAGTAAAATCGAAGGATTGGTCACAAGGGCGCGAGCGATCGCCACCCTCTGAGCCATACCTCCCGAAAGTTGTCTTGGCAAAGCCTTCGCAAATTCCGTTAACCCAACCTTGGTAATGATTTCACCCGTTAAGAGATTACGTTGGGTTTTCGGTAGATGCTGTAACCCGAACTGAATATTTTCCCAAACCGTCAGCCAAGGCATCAGCCGCGCTTCTTGGAAAATAAGACTAATATCAGCATGGGGCTTAGTGATAATTTGTTTATCAATGCGAACCATGCCTCTAGTGGGAAGTTCTAACCCTGCAATGATGCGTAAAAGCGTGCTTTTGCCACAGCCACTCGTACCGATGAGGCTAACGATTTCTGTCTTATTGACTTGAAGATCGACCGACTCTAAGCCCACAAAACCGTTACTAAATCGCTTATGTAATCCTTCAATTACTAACATTATGGGTTCCTTAAGTAGGGGATAAATAGGCATCTTGCCAATAGAGAACATGTCTAGAAATAAAGGCGATCGCGCCATCGGTGACTTTTCCTAATAGGGCAAATAGGAGAATGCTGGCTAGGGTTAACTCGGGGCGACCAGTCGTCTGTCCATCCACTAGCAAAAATCCCAATCCCTGACTCGCTCCCATTAATTCAGCCGCCACGACGAACATCCATCCCAGTCCTAAACCACTTCGCAAACCGACGATATAGGCGGGAATTGTGGCTGGCAAGAAGACGCGCTGAATTAGTTGCAATCCATTTAAACGATAGATTTTGCCAACTTCGACTAATTTGCGATCGACAGACTGAATGCCACTCATCAGGCTCAAATAGACAGGAAAAAAGACTCCAACTGCAATCAGCGCGATTTTTGGGGTTTCTTGAATTCCCATCCATAGCAAAAATAGGGGAACCCACGCGAGAGAAGGAATACCACGAAGAGATTGAAGCAATGGATCGATGAGATCATGGATGATGCGCGAATAGCCTGTGATTGCTCCCAGAATGGTGGCAAATCCCACCCCGATCGCAAAGCCCAGAAATACACGATAAAGAGTAATTCCGATATGTTTCCAAAGATCGCCAGTTTTGGCTAAATCTCCAATCGTGCTAAGCACCGTGGAAGGTGCGGGTAAGAGATTGGGGGCGACCCAGCCTGATTTAGAAGCAATTTCCCAAATGACTAACAGCATCGCTGGTACGATCGCTCCTTTAATCCAGCCCAATTTGTTTAGCGATCGCTCTATTTGGGCTAGAAAATTAGGCGATCGGTTACCTCTAAATTCGTCATTTATTTGATTAGGCGATAGAGAACTGCTCATATATTTGTTCCTGATGGATAGGCATCTCTTCTTTTACTTAGCCAACTTCTTCAAGTACTGCGGATCGATCAAGGCATCAACGACTTTTGGAACATCGGTATCAGCCTTAATCACACCACTCTTTTTGAGAACATCTCCCGCCGCTAAAATTACGGTTTTCTGCTCTTCCCCGATCGCCGAATTGGTAAGATCGGTACGTTCCAACTGTTTCCCTGCCACCGCATCAGATAGCTTAGAAGCCTTAATCAAGATTTGCTTGAATTCCGCAGGATTCTTGATCGCCCAATCTCTTCCTTTTTCGTAGATCTGTAAAACTCTAGTAATGTATTCTGGATAATCCTTCGCAAAGGCTTCCCTGACATTCAATACACCGTAGCTATTAAAGGAAGTCTCACGGAAGAATAGCTTGGAATTTTGCTCCACTTCCGATTTTGCCATGTGCGGATCCAGCCCAGCCCATGCATCGACATCGCCTTTTTCAAGAGCGGCCCGACCATCGGCGTGCTGCAATGGTACAATTTCCACATCCTTATCGCTTAAGCCAAATTTATCTAAGGCTCGCAATAAGAAGATAAAGGGATCGGTTCCGCGAGTTGCGGCAATCTTTTTACCCTTAAGTTCGGTCACAGATTTAATATTTGAGTTAGCGCCCACAACCAAAGCTGCCCATTCGGGTTTGGAATAGACATACACGGATTTAATGGGGTTGCCATTGGCTTTGCCGATCAAAGCCGCCGCACCAGCCGTAGAGCCAAAATCAAGACTACTACCATTGAGGAATTCCAAAGCCTTGTTACTGCCTTGACTTAAGACCCATTCCACTTTGACGTTATCTTTGCTGAGGTCTTCTTCTAGCCACCCCTTCTCTTTGATAACTAAGCTAACAGGATTGTAATAGGCGTAATCTAGCTTGATGACAGCAGGTTTACTAACCAGTGCGGGGGCATTGGTGGTATTGGGTTGGGGACTTGTCGCGGTCTGCTGGGAATTGCTGCAACTATTGAGAGCGAAAACGGCAAAAACTGCCATAAAGGACAGTAACCAGCCTGTAAAGCGCTTGCGACCGAGCAATCCTAACTTGCGATTGCGATTTAGATTTCTTCTGTTTGACATTGATCCTACTGCTGAAAACTTGATGGTTTATATAAAGTGATGTGGATAGAAGTTTTTATTTTGTCCGTCGCAAAATGAAAACCGTAAATCTTTACTGCGATCGCTTTTATACCAATTCACGAAAGTGTTGTCACACTTTCGTGAATTAAAAACTAAATCTACTCCCTTCCTAGTGAAGAATTAGGTGTTGTGGCGCTTCGCGCCGCAACGCTCTCCCTTCCTAGTGAATAACTAGATGTTGCGGCGCTTCGCGCCGCAAGGCTAATTAGTGGTTTTTGATGTCTATTTCTTTGGTAGAAAGCGAGTAGTAAGGGTTTTCAAGTTAAGAAATGGCGCAGCCATTTCTTAACTTGGTATTACACTTTGGGAATGAGTGCGTACTCATTCCCAAAATCCTATGCTTGGGGAGAATGCTTTATCGCTTTGAGAAGTTCTTCTAGGGACTCTTTCAACCTTTGGTCGATCTCCTCTTCCAAAATTACGGTCTGGCTGTCGCTCCAAGTTACTTGCTTGTCCACCGTATAGACCACCCCGAGAATATGTCTTGCTCCCAACTCACTCAGCACGGGCTTGAGGGTAAAGTCGATCGCTAATAAATGGGCGATCGAACCACCCGTTGCAACGGGCAGTACAACCTTATCGGTCAGAGCCTTTTGCGGTAACAAATCGAGAAAAGTTTTGAGTAAGCCTGTGTAGGATGCTTTGTAGATGGGAGTCGAGATAATTACTGCATCAGCTTTCGCTAGTAAGGATTTGGGTTGTTCCAAATTAGGACTATTGTATTTGCCAAACACTAAATCTTCGGCAGGGAGATCGCGCACTGAGAGCAGATCGGTATTTACGCCTTTGTCCTGAAGTAGGGCGATCGCATATTCCAAAATACCTTGTGAGCGCGAAGGAGCAGAAGGGCTACCGTTAATTAAAAGAATATTAGTCATAGTTAGCAGTGAATTGCAAATTAATGAAATAAATTAATGAAATAAATTAATGAAATAAATTGTTGGGCATTGATTGGTTGGGATAGAAACCAAACAGAGTTCTGACTAGCTGCCGTTATAGGCGGGATGCCATTTCAGAAGAACTGATTCTAAATAGCGGGCGATCGCATCGGCTAATTTGCCCAGCAGGGCATAGAGCAAAATCGCAAATACCACCACATCGGTTTGTAAAAATTCCCTTGCATTCATTGCCAGATAGCCAATACCCGAATCAGCAGCGATCGTTTCTGACACGATTAGGGTCAGCCACATAATCCCTAGAGAGAAGCGTACGCCCACTAAAATCGAAGGTAAAGCTCCTGGTAAGACAATATGCAAAAATACCCCAAAGGCATTTAAACCATAGACCTTGCCCATTTCGATCAGTCCCGTATCAACGGTACGAATACCGTGGAAAGTATTCAAGTAAATGGGGAACATGACCCCAATCACCACTAGAAAGATTTTTGCCTCTTCACCGATGCCGAACCAAAGAATGACTAGAGGTATGAGGGCAAGGTGAGGGATATTCCGAAGCATTTGGAGCGAGGTATCGAGTAGGGTCTCCGCAATCAGAAATGTGCCATTAATCAGCCCTAATAAAAAGCCGATCCCACCACCGATCGCAAAGCCAATTAACGCTCTCGTACCGCTGATCGTAATATGCTTGAGGAGTTCTCCTGACTGAGCCAACTTAATGCCGACCTTAAAGATATCTAACGGTGCGGGCAAAATCTTGGCTGATAACCAACCAATCTGCGAAAAAATTTGCCATATGACAATTGCAAAAATGGGAACTAGCCAAGGTAAAAAGCCGCGCCAGATTTTAGATAGAACATTGCCAGACTTTTGTGGTAACTTCCTTGGGAATGATTTGTTTGTTGAAATACCTAGAGACTGTTCCATTTAATCCACCGTTGGTTGAGTCTCTTTTGCAGGAATAGGAAAAGGACTGGGGAAAGAATTTGGGAAAGAATTTACAAAGCTATTCGCAGGGCTATTAATTGGGTTATTAACTGGGCTATTAACTGGCTCCTTAGGCAAATCCTCATTAGCTAAAATTTCTCCAAAAGGTCCTGTCATTAATTGACGATCGCTTGAGGGTAAATTCTCTAAGGGTAAATATGGGAAGAGTAATTCCGCCGTTCGATAGGCTTCCTCTAAATGGGGATAGCCAGAAAGAATAAAGTTATCAACGCCAAGATCTTTGTACTCTAACAATCTCTTCGCAACAGTATCGGGATCGCCCACTAGCGCCGTTCCCGCTCCACCCCGAATCAGCCCCACACCTGCCCAAAGGTCGGGACTAATTTCTAGGTTGTCTCTCTTACCACCGTGAAGTTGTGACATCCGTTGTTGACCAACGGAATCCATCCGCGCATAGACCTGTTGTGCTTTAGCGATCGATTGCTCGTCAACATAACGAATCAGATTATTAGCCGCTTCCCAAGCTTCGCTTTTAGTCTCGCGCACGATGACATGTAACCGAATGCCATATTTAAGTTGTCTATTTTGTGCTTCTGCGAGCTTTTTCACAACGGAAATTTTTTCTGCTACCTGTGCAGGTGGCTCGCCCCATGTTAGGTAAGTATCGATATGTTTGCTAGCTATTTGTTGGGCGATCGCAGAAGATCCGCCAAACCATAGTGGAGGATGGGGTTTTTGAATTGGAGTAAAAAGAAGTTTGCCATCACGAATATCGAGATATTCTCCTTTAAAGTTAGAAGAACCCGCACAAATTTCGCGCCAAGCGGTTAAAAACTCATCCGTTAATTCGTATCTTGCGGTGTGATCGAGGTGTAAACCATCTCCCGCTAATTCCACGGGATCGCCACCAGTAACTACATTAATCAACAATCTCCCACCCGATAGACGATCAAAGGTGGCAGCCATTCTTGCGGCAACTCCAGGAGACATTAACCCAGGACGAATTGCTACCAAGAATTTCATCCGCTGGGTTACGGGAATCAGGGTCGAAGCAACAATCCAAGCATCATCACAGGATCGTCCCGTCGGTAAGAGTGCGCCCGTAAAACCAAGGCGATCGACTGCCTGAGCAATTTGCTGAAGATAATCCAAATTAGTGGCTCGTCCACCGATACTCGTTCCCAAATAGCGACCATCACCGTGGGTGGGAATAAACCAAAAAATTTGCACAATTCACTCCTATTGTCTAAGTTATACCAATTCACGAAAGTGTGACAACACTTTTATGAATTAAAAACCAAACCCAGTAAGGGTTTTCAAAGCTTAAAATGGCATAGCCATTTTGAGCTTTGGTATTAATGGGGCTGTAAATGAGTCGGGGCCCATCGACAACCGCAAAATATATCACGGTTAAACTACGGTAAATACTTGTTGTTATCGTAGTTTAGCTAGTATTGCACAAAGAATTCCCTAAGAGCAATAAATCTACGGTTTGCTTATGACAATTAAGGTGGTTTTTTCCTACCAGCTATAGCTAATACCAAAGCTCAAAATGGCTACGCCATTTTGAGCTTTGGTATTAGGACAAAAATCAAACCCAATAGAGAGTTGCGGCGCTTCGCGCCG
>NZ_ALWB01000129.1 GCF_000332215.1 Pseudanabaena biceps PCC 7429 | reverse complement strand
TTTCACAGGCTTGGCAAGATAATCATTTACCCCTGCGGCGAGACAACGATCGCGATCGGGTTGCATGGCTAGAGCAGTCAGGGCAATAATCGGCACTTGAGCTAGGGAAGGAATTTGGCGAATCTGTTTGGTGGCTTCTAATCCATCGATTAAAGGCATCTGAATATCCATCAGAATCAGATCAGGCTTAGTCGATTGCGCCATAGCGATCGCCTCTTGCCCGTTAGCAGCTAGCGCAATGCGATAACCTTTTGCCATGAGGTAACTGGAAATTGTCATCACATTGGCTTCGTTATCCTCCGCGATCAAAATGAGCGGGGATTTTAATTCAACGATATCTACATTGAGCCCTGCATTGACAAATATTTGAGCATTCTCTGCGGGATTAAGCGGCATCGCTAAAGGGGAAACGCAAGGTAGCTCGATGGAAAAACAACTGCCCGCACCTAATTCGCTAGTCAAACCAATCTTACCGCCATGGAGCTCTACAATCTTCTTGACGAGGGCAAGTCCCAACCCCGTACCCGTATATTGGCGGTTCAAGGCACTGTCAATTTGGACAAAGGGTTTAAATAGTTTGGGAATATTTTCCTTGGCAATGCCAATCCCCGTATCCGTTACTAAAATCTGAATATATTCCCGATCGTCACCACTGACTCGTTCTCTCGGCTTAGCAATTTGAACGACCTCTAAGGTAATCTGCCCCCCATTGGGAGTAAATTTGACTGCATTATTGAGGATATTAATCAATACTTGACGAATTCGCCGTTCGTCAACTAGGAGATCGGGCAGGTTTTGCTGGTACTTAGTAAAGATCTGGAGCTGTTTTTGCATTGCCTCCTGCTTCACAAAGGATAGGCTGGACTGAAAGAGGTGACTAATTGAGGTTGGGGCGCATTCCAGTTCAATTTGACCAGATTCTATTTTAGAAACATCAAGAATGTCATTGATCAGCTCTAATAAATGCGTTCCGCTAGCTTCTATAGTTTGTAATGCTTTTAACTGCCGATCGCTAATCTCACCGAATACTTCTTCCTGTAATCCCTCGGTCATACCTAAAATGGCATTCAGGGGAGTACGTAGTTCGTGACTCATATTGGCAAGAAATTCATCCTTGAGACGGGTAGCACGAGCCAGTTTTTCATTAGTTTTTTGTAGTTGCGCCTCAGCCTTCTTGCGATCGCTAATATCCCGAATAAAAAAGACTACTTCCTCATTGCCGCAGGGAGCGACGCGAACTTCTTCGTAGCGAAGTTCGCCATTAAGATAAATTTGCTGTTCGTAACTAAATACCGACTGAGTTGTGAGAGCTCTTTGAATTGCTTCATACTTAACATCTGCATGGTCTTTGAGAATATCTATGGGCAATTGGTCGTAAATGCTTTTGCCAATCACCTGCACAGGATCAACAAGGTTTTCCCCTTGAGGTGAAGCCATAAAATCGACATACCTACCTTCACGATCGACGCGAAACACAATGTCAGGCAGCGCCGAAAGCGTAGCACGCGTGCGTTCTTCACTACGTTGTAAGGCTTCTTGCATGGCATAGCGATCGCTGATATCCATAATGATGCCAAACAATCTCGTCACCTGACCGACCGCATTCCAGATCGCTTCCGCCCTCATAAAAACATAGCCCGTAGAGCCATCAGCACGAATAATTTGCGCATCAATGGCAAAGGGCTCGCGGTACTTAATGGCGCGTTCATTCAGCAGTTGCAAACGTTCCTGTTCGTGGGAGGCAAAGTATTGACAAAACTGCCCGTAGGTTGGTTCGGCATAATTAGAATCGAGGACAAAGATTTTGAAAAGTTCCTCTGACCAGCTCAGTTTTTGGGTTGATAGATCTATTTCCCAACTACCGAGGTGGGCGATCTGCTGTGCTTCCCGCAACCGAGCTTCACTCTTCTGTAAAGCTTCCGTACGCCTTTCTACTCGTTTTTCCAGTTCCCGATTTAAATGCTCTAGGGCTTGGATCGAGCGCTCACGCTCGATCGCAATTTTGACGATATTCGCAGCGATCGCAATTACTTCTAGCTCTCGGGGGTGGGGGCTATGAATGGAATGGTGATATAAGCCAAAGGTGGCAACCACCGAACCATCACTAGCGATGACGGGAAATGACCAACAGGATTGTAAATTATAGGACAGGGCTAGGTGCTTATAGTTTTGCCATAGCGGATCGGTAGCAATATCCGCGACAATGATCTGCTCTTTGCGAAAAGCCGCCGTACCGCAGGAGCCAACACCTTCAGCGATCGCCAGCCCTTCGAGAGCCTGATTATAAGCATCTGGCAAACTAGGAGCCGCTCCATGGCGCAGTTTACCTTGGCGATCGCACAATAAAACAGAACATAAACCTCCTTCGATCTGCTCTTCTGTCACCCTTACTAAGGCATCGAGAATATCGCGGAGAGGCTCGCCCTTGGCAATACGTTCCAAGATTGAGTTTTGCATCTCTATGCGCAATTCAGCCAGTTTGCGATCGTTGATATCTAGGTGCGTTCCTGCCATGCGCAAGGGTTTCCCCCGATCATCCCAATCCACCACCTTGCCTTTGCACAATATCCACACCCAAGAACCAGCTTTGTGCTGCATCCGTAATTCACACTCGTAGCTTTGGATTTTTTGGCTAAAGTGCTGCTCGATCAGGAAATAGGCTTTCTTAAAATCATCGGGATGGAGATACCTTTGCCAAGTCTCAAAACTAATTGGCTCTATTTCCGTGAGCGTATAACCAATTATTTCTGCCCATCTTGAGTTAATGTTTATCACCCCTGTGGCAATATCCCAATCCCACAATCCAATCCCTGAACCTTCAATAGCAAGTTGTAAGCGTTCTTTGGCCCGATCTAATTCTAGTTTCGCGCATTGACGTTCCCAACGGATCTGGGCTTCCCGAACTTCCCGCCGCACGGCTTCAGCAAGGCGAGCCAACCCATCTTTCATCAAGTAATCATGCGCCCCTGCCTTCATGAGCTCTACAGCCGAAGTCTCACCAATCTTCCCCGAAACCACAATGAAAGGGAGATTTGGATTATTCTGTTTCACTATTGCTAATGCATCGGATGCATCAAACTTGGGCAAATGATAGTCCGAAATAATTGCATCCCAAGATTGCCGAGCCAGAGCCTCACATAGTGCTTCCGCCGTTTCCACCCTTTCCAAGATCACATTAAATCCACCACGACGCAACTCTCGCAGTAGGAGAAGGGAATCATCTTCTGAATCTTCAATATTTAAAATCTTTAGGTGATCGGTCATGGTTTACGCACCTCTGGGTGTATTTCATTAATTACTGCCCAATACAGCCCTAGTTGACGTACAGCCTCAATAAATTTCTCAATTTCTACAGGCTTGCGCACATAGCTATTTGCCCCCAAATTATAGCTATTAATGATGTCGCTTTCTTCACTAGAGGAGGTAAGTACCACAACGGGTAATAAATGCGTGCGTTCATTAGCCCGAATCTGCCGTAAAACTTCCAGTCCATCAATTTTGGGTAGCTTTAAGTCTAGTAAAACTACGCTGGGTAGCGGGTTAGAACTTAGCACCATTGCCAAGGCTTCTTCGCCATTACGAGCTACCAGTATTTCATTAGCAATGCTGCCACGCCGTAAGGCTCTAATCGTCAATCTTTCATCATCGGGATTATCTTCAACTAATATAATGGGACGAAGAGAAGGCATGATTAAAGCTCCTGTACTAATGATAAATCGGCTAAGGTGAAGTAGAAAGTTGCCCCTTTTTCTACTGCGCCTTCAGCCCAAACCTGTCCACCATGACGATGGATTGCCCGTTGAACTGTAGCTAAGCCAATCCCCGTACCTGCAAATTCATTCGTATTATGTAAACGTTGAAAGACTCCAAATAGCAGATTGGCATAGTTCATATCAAAGCCTGCTCCATCATCACGCACAAAGTAAACTAATTGATCGTCTTGAATATTAGCTATATTAGCTCGATCGCCATGAGATGCGATTACGCCAAACTCAATCCTAGCGATAGGATGATGGCTAGTAAATTTCCATGCGTTTTGGATTAAGTTACTAATAGCGATCCGCATGAGGGCGAGATCGGCAAGAACTACCACTCCATCCGCGATCGCAATTTCAACCTGTCTGTCTGGCTCAAGGGCTTTCAGTTCGTCAAGTTGTTCCTGTACTAGCTGGCTCAGATTCACTTGACCATATTGCATCTCAGAGCGAGATACACGGGATAACCGCAACAGATCTTCGATTAACGTTCCCATCCTCGAAACATTACGGCGAATCCGATCAAAATAGTCCTTAGCATCATCATCAAATTTATCTCCATAGTCTTCTATCAGGGCTTTGCTAAATCCATCGATCGCCCGCAATGGCGATCGCAAATCATGGGAAACGGAATAGGCAAAAGCCTCCAACTCATGGTTAGAAGCCGCCAATTGAGCCGTAGTTTGCCTGAGCTTGGCTTCCGACTGCTTGCGATCGGTAATATCGAGGGCTGTCCCAATCAGTAAGAGTAAATGCCCCACTTCATCAACTATTGGCTCTCCTCTGGATTGGAGGTAACCCAGAGAACCATCAAAGCGATAAAAGCGAATTTCGAGATTGTAGGGCTGGATCTCGCTAATAGCCGACTGCACTAATTGCTGATGAAATTCGCGATCATCAGGATGTATTAATTGCTGAAGCTCTTCAAAGCTAGGCGTACCGAGTTGGGGATCGCGTCCAAAAATTTGAAACATTTCATCCGACCAAAGAATCCGTCCTTTATGGGGGTCGAATTCCCAACTCCCCAATTTACCGATTCGCTGGGCAGTTTTGAGATGGGTATCGCTCTTGCGCAGTTTTTCTTCCGTTTGCTTGCTTATGGTCATGTCGCGGTGCGTGCCAATCATGCGTAAGGGGTTACCCTCTGCATCTCGTCTTACCACCTTTCCGTAATTGGCAATCCAACAATATTTCCCTGATTTCGTTCTTACTCGATAGTCAAATTTATAGGGAACCGTAGCATCCGCAAAATGAGCATTGAGACATTCCATTACCCAAGGTTTATCATCGGGATGAATCAACTGTTCCCATACACTCACATCAGCGGCTAGTTCGTTACTCTCAAAGCCGATCATTTCCGCCCATTGAGGACTAAGATAGAGATCGCCTGTCGGGATATTCCAATCCCATAATCCATCACCAGCGGCTTCTAGGGCGAGATTTAACCGTTCTTCACTAAGCCTCAATGCTTCCTCCGATTTTTTGCGATCGCTAATATCGATATGACAGCCGATCATCCGAAGCGGGCGATCGCCATCCCATTCAATAACCTTCCCCAAACAAATGACCCATACCGTAGAACCATCTTTATGACGATAGCGAACTTCATTCCGATAGGGCAATGCCCCATGACTCTCAACATGCCGATCAAAGGATTCTAATACCTTGACTAGGTCTTCGGCAAAGATCAAATTTTGCCAAGTTTCGGGAGAATTGGGCAATTCAGCATCTTCATAGCCGAACATTTTCTTGAACCCTTCGCTCAGATATTCTTCATTGGTTTGGATATCCCAATCCCAATAACCTGCCAGAATAATATCGAAAAGGCTTTCCAGCAGTTTCAGCTCTTTACGCACTTGCTCGGCAAGTAGCTTCTCCGCCTCAGCTTTTTTGCGATCGCTAATGTCCGTATGAGTGCCAATCATTCTGACAGGATTGTCCCATTCATCTCTGGCAACGATTTTACCAAGAGAAAGAATCCATTTCCATTCTCCCGTTTTCGTACGTTGGCGAAATTCCACCTCATAGTCTGGCAAAACTCCCGCTATATAGTTTGTATAGATCTCTAGCGTCCGATCGCGATCGTCTGGATGCATTCTTTCCATCCATTTAGCATTGGTTTCTTGAAAAGTATCGGGATCATAGCCTAGCATCATGGCATATTCAGCATTGACAATCACCGAGCCACTCAGTAAATCAAGATCGTAAAGCCCTTGATTTGCTGCACATAGGGCTAATCGCAATCGATTTTCACTTACCTGTAAATTGTACTCAGACTGAATCCGCTCTTGGATATTCGCGATCGCTTGTCCCATCACCTGTAATAAACGGATCGATTCTCCGTCCCAATGGGTCACATGACTAAAGGAGGCAAAACCGATCAATCCCTTCACCACCGATTTTTGAATCAGCGGAACCGATAGGTTCGAGACAAGATGAAACTTTTGCCAATGGGAGCGATCGATCGCGGCCTCGACAGGTACATCGGCAACATTAGGAATATTCACAATTTGGCGTTGTAGGAGTTGGGTATGAGACCAAGGGAATAGGGTGAGGGGAATATTCTTGACCAAGGTCATCTGCTGTGAATATTCTGGTTTTGACCATGCATGAGTGACGCTTACAGTTCCCTCTGGGAGAGAAGAAATAGCATCATCGCTGGGTTCAGCGATGTCATATTTGATCAGATAGCTAGTGTCAGAGTTGGTCGCCTTACAGACTAGCTGCAAAGCACTAACGATTTCCACGTCAAGGTTATGAGGGCTAACATCAATAAACCGACTACTAATTTCCGCAATTAATTGATTAAAATCTCGCTGTATTTTGAGAGCTTGTTCTGCGGATTTGAGCTTTTGAATTGCGGCTTGCTGTCTGCTAATAGCAATTTTGCTAATGCCAATCACTTCCTTCTGAGCGGTCTGATGAATCAATAGTTGAGAGAGGGACAATTGCCAAAGGCTCTCTTGAGTGAGCAGTCCCAAAGGGCGATCGCTATCGTCTAAAATCGGCAAATTGCGAATGCGATGTTTCTGCAACAAATGCATCACGGCGAGAAAGTCCGTAAACTCAGATTCCTGAATTGCGATCACAGGTGAAGTCATGACTGCCTGCATAGTCAATTGCTCTAGCGATCGCTGATGAACGCTTAACCTGAAAACATCGCGTTCTGTAAAAATGCCGATAACCTTTTCCTTATCCACAACCAGTACGCATCGCGATCTTGCTTCTTGGTGGATGTAATCTTCATCAATACCATCATTACCATCCGTATGATCGGAATCAAAAGAGAGCATTTGGGCGATCGCTTCGATGACTGGCGTTTCAGGGCTTACCGTTAAAATATTACGGACAATCGCCGATCTCAATTCGTTAAGCGTAAAATCATCTGCGTGGTTAGACATAATGTTATGTAATCCAAAAACAACACGCAAAAAACCAAGAACTAAGTCCGACTTTATTCTTGGTAATGTCAGCCAAGCAAAAAAAACAGGAGATATTTAATATTATCTTTATATTATATCGATTCCCATTGACATGACATGAAATTTACAAATAGGAATATTAAATACTCTCGATAAAATTCAATACATTAAGTAGCTAAGCATAAGTAAACTTAAGACCTAGAAGAACGTTACGCTCTCTGGTTTAACTGTTTAGTAAGAATGGGCGGCGCAAAGCGCCGCCCATTCTTACCTATTTAGTACTATCAATTTTTGAATAGTTTCAGTGAGTTCTTTTAATTTAAAGGGTTTACTTAAGTAGGCATTAGCCCCTGCGGCAAGACAGCGATCGCGATCGCCCGTCATGGCAAGAGCTGTCAAAGCAATAATTGGCATATTAGCGAATTGTGGATCGTCGCGCAGTCGCTTAATTGTCTCAAATCCATCCATAACAGGCATTTGGACATCCATTAAAATAATATCGGGTTGGTGAGCCTTGGTCATCGCGATCGTCTCTACCCCATTCTTAGCAATGAGAAGGCGATATCCTTTCTGCTCTAGATAATCATCAATCATGCTGATATTAGTTTCATTATCTTCAGCAATCAAAATTAAGGGCTGTCTATACTTATGCATCCCATCATGTAGGCGATCATGCTGCGGGGCTAGCTCATCCCCTTCGGTACTTACCTTCGCATTGACATTTACATTGACATTTACATTGACATTTAATGATTGGGGTGACATGACGAAGGGGATCTCAATCGCAAAGGAACTGCCGACACCTAGTTCGCTAGTCAGCCCCACAGTACCGCCATGAAGTTCCACAATCTGTTTGACTAGAGCTAACCCCAAACCCGTGCCCGTATACTTCCGATTTAAGGCACTGTCGATTTGGATAAATGGCTGAAAAAGTTTTGGTATATTCTCAGGGGCAATGCCAATTCCCGTATCAATCACCACAAAGCGCAAGTACTCTTGAAGGTCTGGCTCGCCTTTAGCCTCTTTCCTCGTAACTTCTAGTCTAACCTGCCCATATTCGGGGGTAAACTTTACCGCATTATTGAGAAGATTAATTAGTACTTGACGGATTCGCCGTTCGTCCAACAGGACATCAGGTAGATAGGATGGAACTTGGATATCGATCTGAATATGCTTTTGTAGAGCCTGTTGTTTGATAAAGGCAAGACTGGATTGGCAAAGCTGCTGAATCGAGGTTGAGGTATAGCTCAACTCGATCTGACCTGCTTCAATCTTGGCAACATCAAGAATATCGTTAATCAATTCCAGTAGATGGTAACTACTACGTTCGACAGTTTTTAAAGCTGTGATTTGGCGATCATTAACGACACCAAATATTTCCTCTTGCATAGCTTCAGTCATGCCTAAAATGGCATTGAGAGGAGTCCGTAGTTCATGACTCATCGTTGCCAAAAATTCATCCTTGAGACGAGTAGCACGCATTAGCTCGGCATTAGTTCTTTCCAATTGCTGTTCATATTCCTTTCGTACTCGCATATCTCGCATGATGAACGAGAAAAATTCTATTTCTTCTTGCTCTGATTTGTGGGAGAGAATCAATTGAGAAACTGGAATTTCCTCTCCTTCAGCATTCAGTAATGCTGTCTCGCCAATCCAACTGCCCGTCGCGATCGCATGGGGGAGCCCCTCCCGTATTACTAGGGATGCAGCCCATTCAGGGTGACAATCAGAAATTTGAAATTGTAAAGTGTCTTCATGGGGATTGATGCCACATAGGCGCTTTAATTGAGCATTTTTCCAAAAGATCTTTCCATTCGCGTCGGACATGCTGATGTAGTCGGTCGAAGCCTCTAAGATGGCAGTTAAGCGATTTTGTTTTTGCTGGAGATATTTGCGATCGCTAATATCTTCAGCCGTACCAATAGTTTGTTTGACTCTGCCATTGGTATCGCGGCTAAAAACTGAGTCGCGCACATAGAACCAATGCCATTCACCATTTACATGTTTTAATCGATATTCAGTTTCGATAATTTCGCCATCCTGAGCAGCAAAAATCCTATTATGATGTTCGGGGACAAGTTTAAGATCGTCGGGATGCATCAAATTGAGAACGAAGTTTACTCCCATGGCTAGAACTTCTTCAGGAGAATAACCTAGGGTTTGATAAACTTCTCGATTCGTATAGATAATCTTTTGTTCTTCCATATCGTAGAGATAGAGAACGTTGGGGGAAGCATCGGCAATCTTTTGAATAAAGCTTTGACTCTCTTGCAGGGCTTGTTCGGCTTTTTTGCGATCGCTAATATCTTCCGCCGTACCAATGGTTTGTTTAACCCTCCCATTCCCATCTCGACTAAAGACAGAATCGCGACTATGGATCCAATGCCATTCACCATTAGCATGTCTCATCCGATATTCCGACTCGATCGTTTCGCCATCCTGAGCCGCATTAACCCTTTCATAATATTGGGGTAAGATCGACTGAACATCATCGGGATGCATCACATTGAGGACAAAGTTTGACCCCATCGCTTGAATTTCTTCGGGAGAATAACCCAGCGTAGTATAAATTTCCCGATTCGTATAAATATTCCGCTGTTCTTGAATATCATAGAGATAGAGAATATTGGGAGAAGCATCGGCAATTTTTTGAATAAAGCTTTGACTCTCTTGCAGGGCTTGCTCAGATTTTTTGCGATCGCTGATATCCCGCGAGATACATACCCGAATCGATTCCCCTTGCCATGTCATTATGCGCACAGAAACCTCGACGGGAAATATAGAACCATCTTTGCGACGATGCAATGTTTCAAAGGTATTTTCATCAAAGGATTCGTCTTTAAATATCTCTCGCAATTCTTCCGCAGTCCATTTTGCCTCCCAATCTGCCACATTAAGGGCTGTAATTTCACTAGACTCATAGCCGAGCATTTGGGCAAAGCGCTCGTTAGACTCTAGGAGATTCCCATCTCTATCAAGAATATGGATCCCATCTAAAGAGGTGTTAAAGATAGCGAAACGCCGCTGAATTTCTTGTTGGAGAGCCATCTCTATTTGCTTGCGATCGCTAATATCCCGTGAGATACAGATAAACACATGTTCTCCCTGCCATTCCATCACTCGCCGCGAAATCTCGACGGGAAAGACGGAACCATCTTTGCGACGGTGCAGCGTTTCAAACGTATCTTCATTCAAGAGTGTATTTTCGCTCTCAAATAATTCTTGTACTTCTTCAGGAGTCCATTGCGCCTCCCAATCCGCCACATTAAAGTTAGTAATTTCCCAAGGCTCGTAGCCCAGCATTTGGGCAAAGCGATCATTTGAATCCATGAGATTACCTGCTCTATCAAGAATGAGCATCCCATCGGAGGAGGCGTTAAAGATAGTTGCTCGCCGCAGGATCTCTTGTTGGAGAGACATTTCCATTTGCTTGCGATCGCTAATATCGCGTGCGATACAAATATACATATATTCCCCTTGCCATTGCATCACTCGCGCCGAAATCTCTACAGGAAAAATGACACCATCTTTACGACGGTGCAGCGTTTCCAGCGTGGCTTTATCTAAAATGGGCTTTTCAAATAATTCTCGTACTTCTTCAGGAGTTAATTTTGCCTCCCAATCCACCACATTAAAGTTAGTAATTTCCCAAGGCTCATAGCCCAGCATTTGGGCAAAGCGATCATTAGACTCCAGCAGATTTCCTGCTCTATCAAGAATGAAGATCCCATCGGAGGAGGTATTAAAAATGGCAGTTCGCCGCAGGATCTCTTGCTGGAGAGCCATTTCCATTTGCTTGCGATCGCTAATATCCCGAAAAATTCCTTGAGCGAGGATCTCACCATCTAGCTCAATGCGACTGCCCGTAATCTCTACGGGAATCTGGCTCCCATCCTTTCGGATTACTAGACTCTCTAGCTTAGGAGCATTGTCATTTTGAGTTACGTTTTTAAAATGATTCTTTGCAGCCTCTAAGGCATCAGGAGGATGAATCTGAGACATATGCATATGCATCAGTTCCTCCCGACTATAGCCTAGGAGTTCTACGGCTTTTTGGTTGGTTTCGATCAGGTTGCCCTTGGCATCTGCCAAAAATATCGCATCGCTCGCAAAACTAATTAAGGCACTATAACGATCATTTTTTCGTGCCTCCGCCTCAAACTTACGGCGATCGCTAATATCGCGAATGAGCCATCGCAAACCGATCGCTTGCGTATATTCGTCACGAATCGTGCCAACAATCACTTCCGCCAGAAATGGATTTCCCTGACGAGGGCAGAAGGAAATCTCCCAAACTTGTCTGCGATCGCTATGCAATTGCGCCTCAATGCGATCGTAAAACAATGAATAGTCAGCGCGATCAATAAAAACAACTAGGGGCTTACCGACGATAAACTCCCGCTCTACCCCCAAAAGCTGGAGAATTGCTTGGTTAGCAGACAGAACGCTCCCCGCCGCATTAGTCACCAGATAACCATCGGGAGCAAAATCAAACAAATCTTGATATTTTTGTTGCTCGATCGTGAGTTGCATATTTTGATATTTCAGCTCCTCGTCAGAAATCCTTAGGTTCTCTAAGGTTTGCCGCAACTCTTCATTAAGATTGAGAAGAAACTCTTGATTAAAATCGTGATCGGATTCATTTGGAGGGACTTGCGACTGCTGAGCCCCCACCTCTTGCCCTGCGGGAATGTCCACTGGCTCTGCTGGGTTAGCGATCGCAACATCTGGAAGCAACTCCCTTAGCAATAACGCCATCAGGCTATCTTGAGACAAAAGCCCTACTAAGCGATCGCCTGCTAAAACGGGTAAATGCCGAATTTGATGTTGCTGCAACAAGCTCACAATGTCATTGATGTCATAGCAATCCGATTCTTGCAGCGAAATAACGGGATAGCTCATTACCATCTGCATCGGTTGTTCGAGGTCATAGCCCTGATTACTAACCCGAACCACATCCCGTTCGGTGAAAATACCGATCAGTCTTTCCGTATCTGGTTCGGTAATCAATAGACAACTTGCTCCCACCCTATCCATCATCGCGATCGCCTTCATAACCGAAGTTTCTGGCGCAATTCTCACTGACTCGCAGGAGATCGCCGCCATTACTTGCTGATGAATTTGAATACTTTTAGCCACCATTATATTCACCTAAGCATAAGGGGATCGCAAGCCTGTTATTTAATGAAGATCTAAATCTTTCAGATGAATAATGGCTTTTTTACTACTAGAAATCACAAGACAATCTTGCTTTTATCAGCTTTCGCTTGTAGACTCACACTGGGTTTCAGGCTCTAAATCAGGCTCTAAAAATGATATTACATTATCTTTTAAGAGTTTGCAGGCAAGAGCGATCGCCAAACAATTTCAGTCAGCGAACTTACTGGTTAAATTCACTTTGCCCCCCATACATAGCTGCAATTTATATTACCCAAGCAAGTCTACCCCCAATCACCATAATCCGTTCCCAATTAAGAATTGATAAAACGAAAGCCAAAAAGAGGAGTGGCGTTGCTAAGCAACGCCACTCCTCTTTTGGACTCTAAATATTACCCATTACTAGAGAGTTTATAGTAAGGCTCATAATAGAACTTATAGTCTTACGTAAACTCTTAGAACGGGTTCGACGGGGCTCGAACCCGCAACTTCCGCCGTGACAGGGCGGTGCTCTAACCAATTGAACTACGAACCCAAATTAATGCAAGTAAATCTAAATTTTATTCTTGCAATTTGCTCTTAACAATTCACCATTTTGGTAAACCAAGAATCGCTTCTACTCGCTGGTTTGCAGCTCGTTTTTTTCATTTCTTTATTTAAGCGCTCCTTATTATGTAGATTTACAAGGGGTTTGTCAATACCTTTGGCAAAAGTTTTTTATTTTTTCTTGTATTCAATCCTCAAACCCTCTTCCAATGGGAAAAAGAAGCCCATCATCTTGGGTTGATAGCGATCTGCTCGCCACTTGCCCCCAAGAACTTGCCCCCAAGAACTTGCCCCCTAAGAACTTGCCCCCTAAGAACTTGCCCCCTAAGAAGAAGAGGACGGCACGCAGTGCCGTCCTCTTCTTCTTGGGGTTTGTGTCCTGCCATTTAATTTAATAGAGAACACACAACTTAAAACATCGTAAAAAGCCTGAAAAAGTCATTGCAATTGTGCCACTACGTGATATCCTGTCAGCCATTAATTGCCAGCTAAATTTTTCCTTTAGGATCGAATTGCTGTAGAGGAGTCCCATGAATTGCTTTAAGATCGCAAACATCAAAAGTGTAAAAAGTGTAACCATTGCGATCGCCACCACACTTTTGGCGCAAGCAGCTGGTATTGCTCTGCCCACATGGCAATCGCTTGTGCCTTCAGCGATCGCCTTACCAGGACAAAGACCTGATGAAGTTTTGGATTGGATTAAAACTAATCCCGTACTGCGCCCCGAAAGTGGCGAACGCTTGCTGATCCGCAAAAGCGATACCCCTGCGCGTCGATTTCAATTTCAGGCAAGTGTATTAATCCCAGGACTAGCAGAAGTGCGTGGGGAACCTAATGTTATCCGCAGCGAGCAAATCAAGTTTTTTGACATTATCAATGGCGTAACGAAATCGCGCTTAGAGGAATCTTTACGTTCTATTTATGGACCAGAGATTATGCGGGATTATGCCACGGCTAAGGTGGTCTATGCCTATCCCACTGCCGAGATGCTCGCGCGATCGCAGGCTAAAAATGCTTCACCAATTCTTAGGGCTTTGCAAGGGGAATTACGTCAAGGCAAAAAATACGCCTATTGGGTAGAGTTGCTGCAAAATGGCAAGGGTAGCGCCAACTCTGGACAAATCACAGTATTTGAACTAGAAAGCCTTCCCAAACTCAACCTAGAGTTAAGCAATCGCTAGCCTAAGCATCAAAAAAGCCTCGCTTAGCGAGGCTTTTTTGATGCAAAACAAGAAAAGGATGGCGGCGCGAAGCGCCGCCATCCTTTTCTTGTTTTTTTATTTACAGAAACCAACCATAACTATGTAAACCTTTACCGAGAAGATTTACACCTAGATAACAAGTCCAAACTACCAACAACCCTAAGCTTGCCAAAATCGCAGGTTTACGCCCCTGCCACCCCTTAGTAATGCGCGTATGTAAGTAAGCGGCAAATACGAGCCATGTAATCAAAGACCATGTTTCTTTGGGATCCCAGCTCCAATAAGAACCCCATGCCTCATTTGCCCAAACACCACCCGCAATAATCCCAATTGTCAGCAGGGGAAAACCTAGCCCGATCGCTCGATAACTGAGATTATCTAAGGTTTCACCGATGGTGAGGCGACGCAAGGACAAGGGCTGGGTTTGAGTGGCGCTCGGAGCAGCAGTTAATAAGGTACTGTTCAAACTACCATTCAAATCACTTTGCGCCGATGATAAACTACCTGAATTCAAAACACTAGCCATGCTATCAACGGCAAAAGCAGCAAATGTTTCAGAACTAGAATCGGTTTTATTGGTATCAATCACACTGCGGAGATTTGTACCAAAGGAACTTCCCTGTAACACCACATCCTGACCGCGAGTAACGATCAAAAAGGCGATCGCCAAAATACTGCCCGTCATCAGCGCGGCATAGCTTAACAACATTACGCTGACATGCATCATCAGCCAATTAGACTTCAAGGCGGGCACAAGGGGTTCGGACACCTGCATTCCCGAAGGCAGGGCTAGAGCAGCAAAGGCAGTAATTCCCATCGCCAGAGGTGAAGTGAATGCCCCAATGAGACGCTTTGCCATATCGTTAGCAGTTTTATTGCCAATGCGACTAACGACGATATGCATGGTGGTTATGCCCCATGACAAGAAAAACAACGATTCGTAAAGATTGCTCAGTGGGAAATAGCCTGCATCAATCCAACGCGCTGCCAGTAGGGTAGCAATACAGAGATTGGCGATCGCCATACCTGCATTTCCCAGCGATCTCAGATAGGGTAAGTTCGGAAATGCGACATGTACCCAAAAAACGAGCATGGTCGCAAAGAGGATAGCAAAGGATGAGTTATCCAGTAAGTTCTGAAGCGCGACGAGTTGCATTCAGGCGATTCTCCAGCAATTTTAAGAAGATTTTATGAATTGATTGTTAAAAGTGCATTTTTTATGCTTTTTAATTGTAAGCGATGACGAGAAGCCTTACCATTTAACCTTTCACTCTACTCCCTTTCCAGTGAAGAATTATACCAATTCCCAAAAGTGTGGCTACACTTTTGGGAATTGAAAACCAAACCCAG
>NZ_ALWB01000128.1 GCF_000332215.1 Pseudanabaena biceps PCC 7429 | reverse complement strand
TAAAAACCCAAAGATGAGTAGCGGCGCGAAGCGCCGCTACTCATCTTTGGGTTTTTATGTCCTCGCTATCTCTTAATACCAATTCACAAAAGTGTGACAACACTTTCGTGAATTGGTATTACGTTGCTATAAGTAGCTAGGCGCAATTAAACGCAATTAAATATAAAACCCCAAAAGCTGTAGCGCACGCACAGCGTGCGCTACAGCTTTTGATTTTGGGTTTTAATTATGCCCAGCTACTTAGGAGTAAATAATAGATTTATTGCCCATCAAAGAACGCCCCTCAAGGGTGCGCTCTTTGATCGGATAGGCGAGTATGTTGTCACAAATCGAGATTTCATGTCAGAATTCTGAGATTATTTTGTGCTCTTGAGAAAGGATCGGCAACTATGCGTTTAGGACAATTGCTCGCGTTAGCAGGTTACCAAAATTCTCAGCCTGAGTTAGATGGGCTAGAAGTAGAGCGAGTAATTACGGATTCGCGTCATTGCCAAGCAGGGGATTTATTTATTGGGATGACAGGCACGCAGGTGGATGGTGGTAAGTTTGCGCCCCAAGCGATCGCTCAAGGGGCGATCGCCGCGATCGTTTCCCATGCAGCCTTGGCAGCTTTACCCAATCCCGAAAAAGCGATCGCTGTCGATGATGTGGTCGTGGCTTGCAGTAAGATTGCCACCGCTTTTTATGACTACCCTGCCCAAAAGCTGAAATTAGTGGGAGTGACTGGAACCAATGGTAAGACTACTACCACCCACTTGATCGAGTTTCTGCTCCAAACTCAATATGCCGTAGCTTTGTTTGGCACGCTTTATACCCGATGGGCGGGTTACTCCCTGACAGCGACCCATACCACTCCTTTTGCTGTAGATCTACAGGAACAGCTTGCCCAAGCGATCACCGCAGGCTGTGATGTGGGTTTAATGGAGGTTAGCTCCCATGCCCTAGATCAACAAAGGGTGTTAGGTTGCCCCTTTGAAGCGGCAGTATTTACCAACCTTACACAGGATCACCTCGACTACCACAAAGATCTAGAATCCTATTTTCAAGCTAAGGCTTTGCTCTTTGGTGACAACTATTTACAGGGGCGAGCGATTATTAACTTGGACGATCCCTTTGGTCAAAGGTTAGTGAAAATGCTGGGTGATCAGCCGATCTGGAGCTATAGCATCAGCAATCCTCAAGCTGACTTTTACACAGAAAACTTGACCTACTTGCCCAATGGGGTGACGGCAACCTTGCATAGCCCTCAAGGCTCGATCGCGTTTAACTCGCCATTAGTGGGGCGCTTTAATGTTGAGAATATCTTGGCGGCGATCGCGACGGCTTTACATATGGGCATGAGTTTGTCGGAAGTAGTGAGCCGATTGCCAGAGTTTAAGAATGTACCTGGTCGGGTGGAGCGGGTGCAGGTTAGTGACGATCAAGATGTCACGGTGGTGGTGGACTATGCCCATACTCCCGATAGCCTCGAAAATCTACTGGAGGCGATGCGTCCCTTTACGCAACGAGAACTAATTTGTATCTTTGGTTGCGGTGGGGATCGCGATCGCACCAAGCGTCCTTTAATGGGTGGGATCGCCGCTAGGCTTGCCGATCGGGTCTATGTAACCTCGGATAATCCCCGTACTGAAGATCCGCAAAGCATACTCGATGATGTGGTTGTGGGAGTTAAAGCTCATATTGGTGATAAACCCATGATTGTAGAAGGCGATCGGCATAAATGTATTCAAACAGCTATCATTTCAGCTCAAGCAGGCGATACAATTTTGATTGCTGGAAAAGGTCATGAAGACTATCAAATTATTGGGCGGGAGAAAATCCATTTTGACGATCGCGAAGAAGCACAGGCGGCTTTGATTCTTCGTCGCAGCTTGTATCACTAGCTAGCTCAAACCCCTTGCTTTTAAAGAAAAAAATTGGTTAAATCCTAGGCAAAAACACGTAAGGAGGATCGGTTATGATGCAAAAGGAAGTATATTCAAAACCAAGCTGAGTCGATCAATATTTGACTCTTTTGCATTTAGTTCAATAATCTATCTTAATTCTGAGAACAATCGTACAACTTTCAGGATAGCCATTGATAGACATTGATTATTCTATGTTTGTTAGGCTTCTTTACTTCTAGAAATGTGGATTTTTGTATAATAAATCACTAATCCCCAGATTCAGATTACTTTGGTATCAAAATTTTAGGAAGAAATAGCTACATGGGTTCGCAAACTGCCCCCAAACCTAAGCTGCTAGTTATCGATGATGAACCCGATAACTTAGATTTGTTATTTCGGACTTTTTATCGAGATTATCAAGTTCTGCGTGCCAATGGGGGGCCAGAGGCATCAGAATTACTCGATCGAGAAGGGGAGGTCGCAGTAATTATCTCCGATCAAAGAATGCCGATTATGAGTGGAACGGAATTCTTAAGC
This sequence comes from Pseudanabaena biceps PCC 7429, assembly GCF_000332215.1. Taxonomy (GTDB): domain Bacteria; phylum Cyanobacteriota; class Cyanobacteriia; order Pseudanabaenales; family Pseudanabaenaceae; genus Pseudanabaena; species Pseudanabaena biceps. The sequence goes on along the minus strand of NZ_ALWB01000128.1, from coordinate 12,407 downwards.
CAAATGGCGGTGAAGTATCCAGACACGATGCGGATTATTTTGACAGGTTATACCGATGTCGAAGATTTGGTGGAGGCGATCAATACTTGCAAAGTATTCAAATATGTCACCAAACCTTGGGATGAATTTGAACTTAAAAATGTAGTGCGGCAGGCGATCGATACTCACAATGTTCTTCGCAATCGTACCGCTGAACTGCGGCGCACGCTACGCCAACAATCCCTGTTAAATGCGATCGCTTCCTCCGTTGATAGTGCAGCTCCCTATCGCGAGAGCATTGCGGCGATCGCTGAGTCAATTGCCCGAAATTTTGATGTTTCCGCCAGTATTTTGCGTTTAGTGGAGAATAGCGTTCTTTCCGAAAGCTATTTTACCTATGGCAATCAGTCGTTTCCAGATTTGCCTAAGCTGGTGAAAATTCTCACCCTGCGATCGCAGATCGTGCCAATTAACGATATTGCCAATGATGAGCGCATCTCTGAAACTGACAAAGCCATCTATGCTGAAGCTAATATCAAGTCCGTTCTTTATGTGCCTCTAGAAGTGCAAAAAGAATGTCTGGCGATGCTAGCTCTTTATCACTGTGAAAGTCCCCATCTATGGAGTACGGACGAATTAGATTTAATTGAGTTGGCTGCTGACCAAGCGGCGATCGTCAGCTCGCGCACTAGAGCCTACGATCGCATTCAAGAACTGGCAAAGCGCGAATCCTTACTCAATACCATTACCAGTACTATCCGCTCCAGTCTCGATCCGCAAAAGATTTTTGCATCGATTACGCAGCAATTGGGGCAAGCCTTAAATTCTGAAAGCTGTGCCTTATCCCTATGGACAGAAGGAGATAATTACTTACGTTGTGTCGGGCTGCATTTGCTGGATGAAAATGAAGTAATTAATAGAAAAGAAAATCCTGATGGCTCCTTGCTGCCGCAATCGAGCATGAATATTTCTTGTAATCCCGTCTTCCAAGCTTTAATTGAATTAAAGCAGCCCGTAGCGATCGCGGATTTACATGAAAATCCAGAATGGAATATTACCGACCTTCCCTTACGTTCTATTGCACGATCCCTACTAGTCGTTCCCTTACTGTCTGAAGGGAAGATTATTGGCAGTATTTCCATGCGTCAAAATAAGCTGCCAAGGCAATGGTTACCAGAAGAGGTGTCCTTAGTGCAAGCGGTTGCCGCTCAAGCCGCGATTGCTGTACAGCAAGCCAATCTTTTCCAGACAACGCGCCAACAGGCACAGCAACTTCTGGAATTGGATCGCCAAAAAACAGAATTTTTTCAAAACCTGTCCCACGAATTTCGCACGCCCCTCACCCTCACCATAGGTCCCCTAGAAGCGGCGATCGAACAATCGAATCCACTCCCTTACGAACAATCGGTGATTGCCCTACGGAACTGTCGAAGACTATTGCGGCTCGTCAATCAATTGCTGGATATCCAACGGTTGGATGCTGGCAAAATGCAAGCCTGTTTCCGTCCTTGCAATCTGGTCGAATTTGCCAGTCAAACCATAGATTCATTCCGTCCCTACTGCAATCGCAAAAATATTAATTTACTGAGTGAATTTAGTGACTGTCCCGATATTTATTTGGATTTAGAGAAATTCGATAAAGTTCTCTACAATTTGCTTTCCAATGCCATGAAATTTACTCCTAATAATGGCAATATTACCGTTCGCATTCATACGGACGAAGATGGTAAGCATTGTATTCTCAGCGTCCATGATACGGGCATTGGTATCCGTGAAGATCAAATTCCCTTTCTCTTCGATCGCTTCCGTCAAGCAGAAGGTTCTGTCAATCGCAGTTATGAAGGTAGTGGTTTGGGCTTGTCACTGGTTAAAGAATTGGTAAATCTGCATGGTGGTGATATATCCGTATCCTCAGAATATGGATTTGGTACAACCTTTGCAATTTCTCTTCCTGCGGGTAAAGCCCATTTACCCGCTGAGCAAGTGACGAATATGCCAGCGGATATCCAGATATCTCGCGCGTCGATCGAATTAGCTGATCTAGAAACTGATCTCAATACCGATGAAGATGCGATCGTAAATAGCGGCGATAGTCCATCTTCGAGTCAAGAGCAGGCCGCAAAAATATTAATTGTCGATGATAATCGTGATCTGCGGAGTTACTTGCGGCGCGTTCTCAATCAAGCTGGCTATAAGGTGATTTCCGCCCACAATGGCGCTCATGGTTTGGTCAAAACCAAACAGTACCGTCCCGATCTGATCGTGACGGATTTGATGATGCCCCAAGTGTCAGGCTTGGATTTAATTGCCTTAATTCGCCAAGACGAGCAATTGGCAGGTACTCCCATTATTTTATTGACAGCAAAAGCTAATGAAGAGACGCGCATTGAAGGCACAGAAATGGGGGCAGATGGTTATCTGGCTAAGCCTTTTAACGATCGCGAATTGTTGGCTGAAGTTCGGAATTTGCTGGCTCTCAAAACCAATGAGCGAAGGGTAGCCCAACTCAATCTCTATCTCACGGAATCGGTTCTCAAGCGATTTTTGCCTCCTGGTTTGGTATCTAAAGCTGCTACGGGAGAGCTAAGTCTGGACTTGCGTCCCGAACCGAGGATGATTACTGTTCTCTTTACCGATATTGTGGGCTTTACTTCGCTATCTAATACGTTAAGATCACGCCGCGTTTCGGAATTGCTCAATCAATACCTTGGCGCGATGACGGAAGCCATTTTTGCCAATGGGGGGACGGTTGATAAATTTATGGGTGATGGCATTATGGCGCTATTTGGTGCGCCCGAAGATTGCAGTCCTAATGAGCAGGTGCGTCGTGCGGTGAGAACGGCCAAGCATATGCAGCGATCGCTAGCGCAACTGAATGAGCAATGGCAAACCCAAGGGATTCCTAAGGTCAGATTTCGTTGTGGGATCCATCAAGGTACGGCGGTGGTGGGGATGTTTGGCAGTGCGGAGCGATCGGACTATACGGCGATCGGTCCTACGGTAAATATTGCTGCCCGCATTCAAGCGGCGGCGGAACCAGATTGCATTCTGGTATCGGCAGCAGTTGCGGATTATCTCAACGATGAAGAGTTACGCAAACGCGAACCTCTGAAGCTCAAAGGCGTTGATGAGACAGTACTCACCTTTTTTGTAGATAGCTAGTAATACCAAGTTACAGCAATTACCGATCAAACGAACCATAAGGAAATTTTTGAAAGCGTTGCTTCGCAACGCTTTCAAAAATTTCCTTGTGGTTCGTTTGATCGATAATTGCAGTAAGTAATTAGGCATAATTAAAAACCAAAACCAGAGAGCATACCGCCCACTGCGCGGGCGGTATGCTCTTCTAGGTTTTAATTAGTTGGCTTCAAGGGGCGGTTGACGGACTGTCACCTGACGGCTACGCCACCAAGCGAGCAAAATACTGGCATTAAAAATGCTGGAATAAGCCCCCGACAGGAACCCAACAATCAAAGCCAGCGAGAAAAACCTTAGCGTTGCACCACCGAATAGGAAAATAGCAATTAAAGGCAAAGTTGCTGTGAGAGTTGTGTTGATCGATCGCCAGAGGGTTTGATTTACCGAAGCATTAACCAAATCATTAAAATTGGTCGTATCCGTATCGAGCTTCACATTTTCGCGAATGCGATCGTAAATTACCACCGTATCGTTAACTGAGAAACCGCAGATCGTGAGCATCGAAACGATAAATAAACTATCAATTTCTACACCCATCGTCAGCCCTAAAATGGCAAATACACCAGCAGTAACAAAAATATCGTGGAACAGCGCAACGATCGCAAAGGTGGCATAGTCAAGTTGAAAGCGAAAGGCGAGATAAACACCGATCCCCGCAAAGGATAAACCAAGGGCAAGCAAACCATTATTGAGAGCCTGCTGCCCGATCGCGGGTCCGACTTCATCAATCTGTGATTTTTTGGGGTCAACTTCTCCATACTGCTTCAACGATTCAGTCATAGTTTCCTTGAGCTTGACCCGCTGCTCAGAGGAGAGATGGGATGTCCGAACCGATACACCCTTGAGGTCTTTGCCCTCAACCAACTGAATGACACTATTACTAAAACCCTTACTTTCTACAGCTTGGCGGATCACAGCCACATCTATGGACTTACCACAATTGCCAGCATTACAAGCCAAACCGAGCGTAATATTAGAACCACCTGTAAAGTCAATACCGAGGCGTAAAGGCGATCCTAACTGTTGAAAGGATAGAACCATCGCGATTAAACCTGCCACAATCACTGTCGTTGAAATCGTGATGTAAAGGCGACCATGTTTAATTACATCTAATTTCATAGTACTGCACCTGTATTGTCTTTTTTGTTACCGTTTTCTCGATCGCTCAGTTTATCCTCAGACTTAGTTTCTACCTCAACTTTAGTTGTAGAAATTTTGCCAAAAGCCTTTACGCCATAATATTCTGGCTTGCGAAATAGGGGATTGCCGATCATTGCCAACATTAGCGATCGGCTCAATGTCACCGCCGTAAAGACACTGACCATCACCCCAACGCCTAAAGTAACCGCAAATCCTTTGACAAATCCCGAACCAAGCCAAAACAGGGCAAAACAAGAAATCAGAGTGGTCACATGACTATCAAGGATGCTCGACCAAGCTCGATAAAAACCAGCTTCAACAGATTTGTAGAGAGTTCTTCCTGCGTTTAACTCTTCTTTTGTCCGTTCAAAAATTAATACATTGGCATCCACGGCAATACCGATACTAAGAATAAATCCTGCAATGCCTGGTAAAGTCAAGACCACGCCTAACAGACAAAACGAAGCAAAGGTAATCACTGCATAGGTAATGAGGGCAATATCGGCAACCACACCTAATATGCGGTAATACAGCACCATAAAAATGATGACTAAGACTAGCCCCGCAACTCCAGCATAAATGCTGCTCAGGATACTATCCGCACCGAGGGTAGCCCCGACAGTACGGTTTTCAACAATCTCTACAGGCACTGGCAAGGCTCCTGCTCTTAACTGCAAAGCAAGTTCGTTAGCCGTATCAAGCGTAAAGTTTCCTGTAATTACAGCTCTTCCACCAGTAATACCCTTACCTTGAAATTCGGGTCCAACGGATGGAGAACTAATTAATTTATCGTCTAAGAAAATACCTAAAGCGCGACCTGTACCGCCAATTTCACCAGTAGTTTTCGCAAATAGATCGCCGCCTTTATCATCAAAGGTTAGCGCTACTTGCCAAGAATCAGGACCATTGCCCGATGGCGACGCGACTGCATCCTTGAGCATATTGCCGCTTAAACCTGTGCGCTCAAAAATCCCCTTCAGTGCTTCTACACTCTTTTGATATTCCGCTTCGTTATCAGCGATCGCCTTTTGATCGCCAGAGTTTTTCAGGATTTCACGTTGCAGCGTTGCCGCCTGCTGAATTTGCAATCTTGCCCTTAGCTCGCTTTCAGTCCCTTTTTTTTGCTTCCGAAAGTCAAGCTGGGCAGTTGTACCAATTACCCGTTCAGCCTGCGCAGGATCATTTACCCCTGGCAGTTGTACGACTAGTTGATTATTACCCGATATCACAATTGTTGCTTCGGAAACACCCAAGCCATTAATACGTTGCTCCACGACAAACTTTGCAGTTTCCATAATGCGTGGTGTAATTTCATTAATTCCTTGTTCGGGATTAATTTTTGCTTGGAGTGTAAGCTGCGCACCACCCCGTAAATCTAGCCCTAACTTAGGTGGATGATTTACGATGAGATACACAGCCCCCAATAAAACTGCCAATACAAAGGCAAGCAGGCGGCTTTGTTTACCCATATTTTTTATAGCTTTTTTTGATAGCTGTTTTGATAAAACTATTTATATAGCTTTACTTCGAGCCAGAGTGAACAGAGAAAATTTTTAGACATCTGCCATCATAACCCACTACTTAAGCAAAGATCCTGCTCGTAACTGAGCAGCTAATTCGATAGCTGTCGCTGTACTAGGACATAAACCCCAAGAATTGACTGGCGGCGCTTTGCGCCGCCAGTCAATTCTTGGGGCTTGATTTTTCCTAAGTCAAGTGACTGTGGCTATAGCTGGGCGCAATTATAGCTATATTCACTTAAGTCAGGACATCAAACCCAATAGAGAGTTGCGGCGCTTCGCGCCGCAACTCTCTATTGGGTTTGATTTTTTCCTAACATTACTGACTATAGCTATAAATATAAAATTCATAAAATTCCCAAAACCTGTAGTGCAATCTGCACATTCGCTACGGGTTTCGATGCTGGTTTTTTAATTATGCCCAGCTATTTAACGGCAAAACCCCATGCTTATTGATCGCTAGGAAAATGGCGAATCAAAAGGTAATAAATTAACTTTGTCTCCCCATTTTTAAATTTTTAATTATCTTTACTTTAAGTTTGGTAAAAAATCCTCTTCAAACAACTCGAAAATACTAACTAGTAAGTAATTTGACTTATTTCTTTAGACTGATATTTTAAGCTCAATCTCAAAGACTTGCAGCATAAGCGATCGCCCATGACGAGAAGTACCGCTTACAGCAAGGAATTGCTCGCCCTTTTTTACAGTTTATGCACTCTTTAGCATTACTTGGACAAAGCTTTGTAATACAGCCTACGCAAATTGTTGCGGCTAAACGGTAAACTTATATCAAAGCTGAAATTTAGGTTGGATTTGTGAGATCTCGGATCGAGCGAGTCTTTTCCGAAGACTGGCTAAATTATTTTATCGATCTCTTTTTTGGAGCGAACTGACTGTGACTATTTACGTTGGAAATTTGTCTTATCAAGCTGCTAAGGATGATTTGACAAGCGTCTTCTCAGACTACGGCACTGTAAAACGCGTGCAATTGCCCACCGACCAAGAAACAGGTCGGGTTCGGGGTTTCGCCTTCGTTGATATGGAGGATGATGCCCAAGAAGAAGCGGCGATCGCGGCGCTTAACGAAGCCGAATGGATGGGAAGAACCCTACGCGTTAATAAGGCTAAGCCTCGTGGTGAACGTACTAACAACGATCGCCCTAGAGGTCGCGGCTACGCCTAAGCCTAATTAATTGCAACATTCGTAAAGCATGGCTAAGCTATGCTTTACGAATGCCATGACTAAACGGCTCATGACTAAACGGCTAAAGTTAAGTTATATAAACAAAAGGTGAAGCCTAAATATTCCTAGCGAAAACTTGCTATTAAGCTTGATATTAAACTTGGCATTAAGCTTGGCTTAATTGTCATTAATTTGAAATGTCAGTAAAAACATCGTCAAAAAGCAACGTTACAGAACAGCATTATCACAAAACGAAACCTCATCTATATCAAGCTTTTGATATGCTGATTAACAACTGACTGCAAATTTATAAAGAACTATGCCTAGATCGCAACGTAATGACAACTTCGTCGATCAAACCTTTACCGTTATTGCCGATACGATTTTAAAACTCTTTCCTGCTAGTCAGAAAGAAAAAGAAGCCTTTGCTTACTATCGAGATGGGATGTCCGCTCAAGGTGACGGTGAGTATGCCGAAGCCCTATCAAACTACGAAGAAGCCCTCAAGCTCGAAGAAAATTCCTACGATCGCAGCTATATCTATTACAACATGGGTTTAATTCATGCTAGTAACGGCGATCACGATAAGGCTCTCGAATTTTACGAGCAGGCGATCGATCTCAATCCTCGTATGCCTCAAGCATTGAACAATGTTGCGGTAATTTATCACCATAAAGGGGAAAATGCTCAGGACGAAGAACAAGCCGAAGAATATTTCAACATTGCTGCCGATCATTGGGTGAGAGCCATACGACTTGCTCCCAACAACTACATCGAAGCGCAAAACTGGCTAAAGACAACTGGTAGAGCTGATATTAATCTATTCTTTTAAACGATTAAACCTAGAAATCTTTGGTGTAAGTCCCAATCAAGTCCCAACCAAGTCCCAACCAAGTCCCAACCAAGTCATAAGGGACTTGCTATTAATTAAAGTACCTGTGGCTTTGACTACGCTCAGCTAACATTGGCTGAGCGTATGATTTAGGACTACTATATATTCTTATACTAAGTTAAGAAATGGCTACGCCATTTCTTAACTTGAAAAACTTTCCTAGGTTTAGTTGTTAATTCACAAAATTGTTGTCACACTTTTGTGAATTGGTATTAGAACCATATTCATATTCTGATAAATATATTCCTAGGATATTCCTAGGATATTCCTAGGGATAATTTAAGCAAATGATTTCGGATGGTTAATCGGATGGTTAATCGGATGGTCAAAAAAATACCAAAACCTAACGGTTACCCTAAACACAAATCACATATACATACCACATATAAATTTATATAAAGATCACACAGATATTATGATTGATAGAGATCAAGTTCGCCATGTTGCCCATTTGGGACGTTTGCAATTAACTGAAGCCGAAGAAATTTCTTTTACCAAGCAGCTAGATAGCATTTTGGACTATTTCCAACAGCTAAATGAACTTGATTCTCTGTTAGAGGGGGTTGAACCAACAACTAGGGCTGTTAACACCGTCAATATTACTCGCGCCGATATCCTGCAACCTTTTGCCGATCGCGAAGTCTTGCTGGACTGTGCGCCTGATCGGGAAGAAGACTTTTTCCGCGTGCCCCAAATTATGGGTTAAATGTTACTGGCAATCGCGCTACTGGTTTCAGGTAGGGAAAAAACAGCACCATAAAATCATGGATATTTCAGTTAAGCCCGAACCATCTTTATCTAGATTCAGCATTTTGTTAGCTGAGGACAATCCTGTCAATCAAAAAGTAGCGATGCGAGTACTCAAACACCTCGGTTATGAGGCTGACATCGTGGGCAATGGGCAAGAAGCGATCGCGGCGATAGAGGATAAAGCCTACGATTTAATTCTCATGGATATTCAGATGCCTGAAATGGACGGGATACAGGCAACTAAACATATTCGCGATCGCGAAAACGCATCGCAATTACCTCCGATCGCGATCGTGGCTATGACTGCCAATGCTACCGATGACGATCAAAATATCTGCCGCGATGCAGGTATGAGTGATTACATTAGTAAACCGATTCAGATCGATAAGCTGAAAAATATTTTGCAGCGATACGAATCCATGAAAACAAAAAAATAGAGTTCATGCTTTGCATGGACTCTATTTTTTATTTCACAGACTCAGGATGAATTAAAGTAACGTGAGTTCGGGATAATTTGAAACGGGCTTTGAGGAAGGGTTCACTACGCAAACCCTTCCTCAAAGCCCAAAAGTAAAAGCCTTGCTACGCAAGGCTTTTACTTTTGGGCTTTTAAAATTTGCTAGCTTAACCCGAACTGACGTTACTTATCATCTGAATAAGCTCTTAGCGAAAGGATGCCATTTGCCACCATCTTGTGATATTGCTCTACGGTAAATTTATGGCTGAGGAGTTGAAACGCTGTATCGTATCCCTATTTTTTAGATTTACCAATAATATCGCCGATTTTACTGAGTAATGCATCATACAGAGTGAGTTGTTTAATAACCGCCATAATGACCTTTTCAAAGGATTTCCCTTCCATTTGTCCAGTAACTTTAAGTACGAAAACTACGCCAATAACTATCACTAAAATAATTGAGAACATCGCAATAATAAACTGCTCCAATTTCAGAATCCCCGCAAAAGTTAGCACCAAAGATGCAGTAGTTAAAACAATAAATACAAAGGACATAGAAGCAGTAATTACAGAAGGGATTTGAAAATCTGTAGATTTCGGTGTGTTTTTGGGTTGGGGCTTCTCAAGTTCTGGCATGATAGTTGCTTGTTGGTTGATGTTGTGGATATTAACATTCACAATAGGCTGGGATAGCCGATCGCTATACGACTCTCTTTCTCGCAAGTCATCTTTTGAACGCGATCGCCTATCTTCGATACCTTCGATGAGTTCGCGGATATTGTAACTGTGATCGGCTTCTTCAGGAAAACAGGTGATCTCACCGCGCTCTAACAATTTGAGTAGATGTTTGTAGCTGGCAGTGCCTTGGGGATTATCGGGTAAACCGATGCGCTCATCGGGAGTGAGTTTTGGACAGTCGTGAATGTCGTCAAATTTGTCGCGGATCACGGAGAGAAAACTATGGCGGGTGTGGGAAGTGCCAGAGATGCGGATAAAGATTTTGGCATCTTCGAGATCGGCTTTGATGTAGGCGAAGTTGCCTGTATCAGAGGCGAGGATTACGCCTGTGCGCCAGTAGGTGCGGCTGTTGGTGTGGGCGATTAGTTTGTGGGCTTTGACGATAAATCGGGAAATGACGCTATTGGGTAGGACTTTATCGTAGCGATATTCAAATCTCAGGCAGTCGTCCCATGTGCCTGTGTGGGGTTCCTCTTTGGGAAGTAAATCGGGAATGAGGTATTTGGGATAGTCGCGATCGCGGGAGTTTTCCATTGCAAAGCATAGCTCGAATTTTTCCATCATTCTGAGAATGAATTTACGCGCTTTTTCGGAGGCGTAGCAGTCCTGCTCCTTTCGAGATTTAGGCTGAAAGATGCGCTCTGTGTCTTGCCAATGCAATACGCCCTGATGTGCGGTCATCAAGAGGTTATCGTTAATGATTTTGTATGCGCCGACTGTGACCCATTCGGGATTGAGAACGTTGGTGTCTTTGAGGCGTTTGTCGTCGGTGAAGTTGAGAATGATGCCCAGTTCGTGCAGGAGGCGGACGAGAGTATGGCGCGATGATTCTCTAGTGATGCCAGTATCGATGCATTTTTGTTCGTATTCCTGATAGGTGATGTAGTCGCGATCGTCCTGTTCCAGTTTGTCTTTGAGGTTTAGCCATTTGACGGGTATGGGATCGAAGACATGGGGCATTTCGTTGGCGATGATTTCGGTGATTTTTTGTTTGAGTTCGCTAATTCCTAACCCTGTGGCGCAGGATGTGCCGATAAAGCCTTTGATGTTGGGATATTTAGTTTGCAAGCCGTGGCGATCGAGGTCGAGGGGATGGTCATCGATTTTATTGCCGATAATGATCACGGGGGCTTGATTGCCGAGGCTTTCAATCAGTTTTAGCCAATATTCGATGCGATTGGCAAGTTCGTCTTCGCGGGTGTTGATGACCAATAGATAGAGGCTACGCTCGGTGAGAAAGAACTGATGGGTGGCGTGCATGATTTCCTGTCCGCCAAAGTCCCAAACCCGCAGTTTCACTTGTTCATTGTTGGCTGAAATCTGCCAATCACGAATATTAATGCCATCGGTTTTGCGTTCGCCTGCATCAAATTGATTGTCAAGTAAGCGCTTGACCAGTGAGGTTTTGCCCACGGTTCCCTGTCCAACTAATATCATTTTCGCTTCGTTTAATGGCTGTCTTTCTCGCTCCAACCAAAAATCAAAAATCGCTGTAGGATTATGATAATTATTAAGTATCTCTTCTGGTATTGGTAAAGGATTATCTCTTAATCCAAGGGCTTTAAGTTTTGTCATATCGCTTAGAGAATCAGGAATCATGCTGATTTGATTCCTAGATAGATAAAGCTCGTTTAGATTAGAAAGTTTCGTAATTGAATCAGGAATCAACCTAATTTGGTTCTTATAAAGACTAAGTTCTTGGAGATTGGAGAGATTAGAAATCTCATTTGGGATAATACTAATTTGGTTCTCATTAAGCATAAGAGTTTGGAGCTTTGAGAGTTGAGAGATTCCATGTGGAATTGTGGCAATTTGATTCCCTTCAAGATAAATCGTGACAAGGTTGAAAAGCTTAGAAATAGTATCAGGAATGGTGCAAATTTGTTTATTGTAAGCAAGATTCAAAACTTGCAGATTATAGAGATCTCCAATCGTATCGGGAATGATATTAATTCGATTGCTATTAAGATGTATTTCTTCAAGGTTATAAAGTTGCGAAATCTCTTCTGGAATAGTACTGATTTTATTAAGTGAAAGATTAAGCTTTTGGAGCTTTGAAAGCTTAAAAAGCTTATCGGTAATATTGCTAATGTGATTATTAGACAGATGAAGTAAAGTCAGATTTGCTAAGTTGGCGATCGCATCGGGAATCTGCGTAATTTGGTTGCAACCAAAGTAAAGCTGAGTGAGATTAACTAAGTTGCATATCACATCAGGAATCTGTGTAATTTGGTTGGAACTGAGGTCAAGCAGAGTAAGATTGGCTAAGTTGCAAATCGAATCAGGTATCTGCGTAATTTGGTTAAAGGGAATATGAAGTTCTTTGAGATTGGTTAATTGAAAAATCTCTTGGGGAATCGCAGTTAAACGATTTACTTTAAACTTTTGGCTCAATAGGTGAATCAGGGAGGTGAGGAAAGTAGAGAGTGGAGCAAAGCACTGAGCAAAGCTTTGCCCCTCCTCTTAGCATTATGAACAAACTCAAAAAAGCTTAAATACAAAGGCTAACTTTTCTTGAGATATGCCACGATGAGGACGTAACCAAGAGCG
>NZ_ALWB01000127.1 GCF_000332215.1 Pseudanabaena biceps PCC 7429 | reverse complement strand
TAGGGCAGTCGGTAAAGAAACGGGAAAGACCAACTATATTGAGCGATTCAACTGTACGTTACGTCAACGAGTATCTAGACTAGTTAGAAAGACCTTATCCTTTTCTAAGAAGTTGGAAAATCACATTGGTGCCATTTGGAATTTTATTCATCATTACAACGATTCTTGGTAGTCCTAAAAAGGAAAGGATTTAAACAGGTAAGGATGGGCGGCGCAAAGCGCCGCCCATCCTTACCTGTTTAGCACTACCTAATTTCCCAAGGATCGAGCGTCGGAAACCGAGTAATTAGATATTTATAATCAAAGCGACGAAAATTATGCCCACAAATATGTAAGCCTTGTTCGCGTAAAGACTCTAAGCTTGTTTGAGCAGATTCAATTACTTTAAAGTCTTGCTCCAGAATTAAAGATGCTGAACCTATTCGATGAATTTCTTCTTTCAGATCTACTTCCAGATCGATATAAGCGTATTTTCTGAGGATCTTATCTATACTGCTATTAAGAAAAATCTTCTCTGGAATAGAACTATCGCTAGGTAAACTGTCGATCATGTCATTTAAGTGATCATCTAAATTTGGAAAAATATTCCAACGGATGCGGTTAATTTGTTGTTGTGAAAGGGGGGTATCGAATTGGTAAGGAAACATGTTCCGCAATCGTTGTCTAAACTCCTCTTGATCAATACCCTCAAGCATCTCATCTTGGCAGATGACCAAGTTGGACTCGATCACCTGCTCTATTCCTGATTTCTCAAGCTGCGATCTCGTAATATTGGGAAATACCACACCATAGCCATAGGGGACTATACATTTGCCGTAGTCTCTGGCGATCGCGCGGACTAGCTCAGCATCACGTTCTAAGATCTGCACTGCATGAAGTACATACCTTCGGGCTTGTTCTAGGGGATTTTTTACTTGCTTGGGCGCGTTGGTGTGGCGATCGGCGATCGTCCAATTGGCTCTAGTGGCGTTGAGAATGGTGTCGATTTTCCAGTCTTTGACCTCTAGAACTAATAAACCTCTCAGTGGGTGCAGCACAATAAAATCGGGGTGAAGTTGCTTTTTGCCGATCGGTACGTCATACCAAATTAGATAATCGTCATCGAGCTTTTGCTCTAATCTCACCGCAAAGCACTTTTCGCCTAGGGTCATTCGGGCTACGCAGCTATTTAGGGATGGGATGAGTGAGGGCATGGGCTAATTTTGTTCTTCTACAACGGACGAGGACAGTAGGCAATTGCTATTCTTTTCTAGTTTTATCTCTGTCTCCATAACAATTGTCAATTGTCAAGGGAAAATCAATCATGTCACAGCCCCAAAGCCTTTTTAACGATCCAACGGTAACTGTTGTAATTTCAAGACGGGTTAAACCAGAATGTAAAGCCGAATTTGAATTGTTTTTATTGGGTATCACTACTGCCTGTGAAAAATTTCATGGTCATTTGGGTAGTACAATTTTTCCTCCAGTTAATTCTGACGATCCAGAGTATCGCATCATTTTTAAGTTCGACCGTCTTAGCAATCTCCGTAATTGGGAGGCATCGCCAGAACGCAAGTTCTGGTTTGATATAGCCGAACCACTCACTGTCAGCCCACCCAATATTCAGGTATTAACTGGTTTAGAAACTTGGTTTACTCTTGCTGGCAACACATCAATAACACCTCCCCCCCGCTACAAAATGACTGTGGTTACTTGGTTGGCTGTATTTCCATTAATTACTTTTATCTCTCTAATTCTTAAACAGCAATTATTAAATTTGCCTTTAGTATTTCGGGTGGCAGTTATTACAGCGATCGCTGTTCCGACAATGACCTATCTGATAATGCCGCAAATGACAAAGTTATTCTCTGGGTGGCTTTACCCTTCATTAGTTGCATCACCGATAACCGATACTCCTAAAAAGATCATAGAAAGTTCAGAACTTCCACAACCACTACCTGAACTGAATTCTCCCGAAGAGAATACTGAATTAATAGTTAGTCAAATACTTTGAGTGGGTTAGTATTTGGCTAAAGTGCGATCGCTTTTGGATTTGGGGTGATGGGGCATGGGTTTTCCACTGGAACGGATTGGGAATTTAGCAAATGCGATCGTCTATCAACCTTGGAGAAAAAACACTCCCTCCTTGACAACCAACGTATCGAAATAAACCTTGTGTCCACAGTGGGAACAGACAGCACTAGAACATTTGTCTATGTACTCTTCATCAAAATCGTCAAGATCGAGATTTACTGAACCTCTGTACCAATCGTTATACAGGCGATCGCATTGCGGACATTTTGATTAATTGGATTAGCGCGCAATTGCCATGCTGGATCTTTGGGGAAATGGGTAATGCCAATTACCTCTGGTGGTGGCATTAGATATTCGGTGCGATAGTTTTTGGTAAAGCCTTTTTCTCGACTGACATAACCACTATCCCAAGTTGGATCGATTAAATACCATTGACCATTAACTTTAACCCCATTCCATGCATGACCTTGACCGCTTAAATCGCTAGTCTGGGTACGAGCATCACCAACGACATAGACAATCTCTACTCCCGCCGCTTTACCTAGTGATTCTAGCAACTGGGCATAACCCGCACAAACTGATTTACGAGTGCGAAACACTGTCTCCGCATCCTGTGGCGGATATACACCAGCAAAGTATGACTCAGCATCATAGGCAATGCGATCGGCAACGTAGTCATGTAAGGCTTTCACACGCAAAACGGGATCAGATTCTTTGCTAACAATGTACTTAGCAACGGATTCAATGCTCGTCTCCACATTGGCGGGCATATTGATGATCGCAGGGTGCAAACCCTGTCCATCCCATGCCCATGCATTTTTGCTTGGTTTAAGGTCAACGGGTTTCCGATTAGGTTGTGGTTCTGGCTTGATCTTGTTACTGCCATCGTCATATTGCTCATAGGGATTTTTGTTTAATGCGTTATAAAGCCCCTCCAATCCCCCTGCAATTTTAAATAGGCTTTGTCGAGTGACTTCTACTGCATTCCCCTTCATCCCCTCCAGCATCCAGTCCCCTCTTGTTGAAAGAGCTATGAAGCTAGTAGTTGGTTGCCATATTAATAGCCCCACGATCGCAATTAGGTTGATGATCAGAGTTCTTATAGTTAGGCGATCGCCCCAAGTTAATGTCTGTTCGCCCGACTTACCCAATTTGCGCCGCTTGTAGCTTGACCATAGCTCCCATAGCAGAGGCAAGACTGGAAAAAGAAATACCCCTGCGATGACCGATAGCAAAGTGGAACGATTAGAGAATGCTGCAAGGGAAGATGCAAGCCATACCCCTAGAACAGGTGTCAAATAGATACAGGCATAGATTCCTAGTTTTAAGATTGTCCCGATCAACTTCAATAACAGTTTCATTAAGCCTCCAAACACTCCACTACTGCATTTAACTCAGCGATCGCTCGAACTAAGCGATCGCGCAAAGCATCGTCAAGCTTAGGATTTTGCAAAGCTACCTCTTGGATGGCGGCTAACCACTGTGCGATCGGGACATGGCTAACGGCGGCGCGTAGACCCATATTGGTGAGGATCGCTAGGTAAAAGCCTTTGAAATCCTCTGGGTCACCGTAGTCATAGAATCCGTCCCATAGCTCTAGTTTTTCGGGTGTGTAGGCTTCGTATTGCTCGAAGGTGATTGGGGTGCGATCGCTTTTGGGTTGGGGGAGAGGAGGTTGTGTCATGGGTGATTTTCTATTAGTACGATCTGAATAATTTTTCAGGATACTGATTTGTTAACTTTTTGTGCCTATATCTTGAGGGTCAAATCTATCAAACCATTGAATATTTCCAGTGAAAGGTTGCTGATCACGGATTCTTGCCAACTCTTCTATGCGTTGTGAAATATGCTTACGAAGTTTTGCCAGCTTATCCCGAACTGACATTACTTATTTCTTGAGAACATTCACATATATTTAGTATTTGGAATTATTTAGTATTTGGAATAACCTCAATAAGTTTTACTCATCCTGAATTAAAGTTTCGATTTCGGCTAGTAGCTTAGCAAGCTTTTTAGCTTTTTTAGGATTATCCCAAACCTTGGATTTTTTCATTGTAGTGAAAGCATCATTCATCAAATCTTTGAGAGAAGGCTCTGTTAACGTCGCATCTTTAACAGAGTTAATAGCAGAAATTCTAGCCTTAATTTGAGAGAGAGACAGGTCTTGAGAGATAGACTCCTCAAGTAATTCTTGCCGTTGCCCCTCATCACGGATACGGGCGATCGCTCTTGCTTTGGTAAATTCTAATTTGCCCTGACGCAATATTTCTAAAACATCATCAGGCATATTTAATAGCGGCAAACGATTTGTGCGAAAGGATTCAGCGTTAAATCTGCCGATATTAGCTAACAGAGATTCGATCGCCTCAAGTTGACGGGTAACGTTATCCGTCAACTCTAAACCACGCTTTTTAGCATTGGCAGATTGGTTTAATATTGCTGTGATATCACTGATCTCAATATCAAGAGAAAGCGATAATAACTCTAGAATAGCCTCAGTTTCTTCAACAGGATTTAAGTCTTCACGCTGTAAATTTTCAACGAGAGCTATTTGGATTGCTTCTTTATCCGTAACATCTTTACTAATGATCGGTACTGTGTCTAGTCCAAGAATTTGGGCAGCCCGAAATCTTCTTTCCCCTGCAATTAATTCATGTTGCCCATTTGCCAGAGGACGAACTAATAGGGGTTCTAAAATGCCATGTTCTTGGATCGATTGCACAAGTTGCTGCATCTTTTGCGGATCGAAATATCGGCGCGGCTGCTTAATTGGCAATTGGATCATATCAACCTTAACGGTCTGATTAGTTGCAGCAGTCAAATCATCTAATAGGCGAACATTGCTAATTTGATACGCGGGTAAAGGTCGCTTGCTAGCCATTAAATTGTCTCCAATGAATCTGTGATTTGGTTTAAGATATCGATAACTGGGTGCTTCGGTGAATGTAATCCTAAAGGTTCATGCATTTGCGCCGAGTCGGGGAAAGCGATCGTCCTTGGGATAGGAGGATAGACGATAGCAATTGATGAGAGTTGAATCTGAATAGTACTTAAGCTAGTTTTTGCTTGCAGGGTTTGTCCTTCGTGCATAGTTGGAATAAAGCCTGCAACTTTAAGGTTACGGTTAGCCCTTTGACGGACACGAGCAACAGTTTCTAGTAATAAGTTACAGCCAACTAGACTTTTATAATGGGTTTGAATTGGGACTAACACATGGGTAGCAGCAATCAGACTGATATAGCTAAGGATAGCGAGACTGGGAGGACAGTCGATTAGGATGAAATCGTATTGTTCTTGGACTGTAGCGATCGCATCTTTGAGACGCACTTCCCGAAATTCAGCTAAAACCAATTCCATCTCCGCCGCACTTAATTGAATGTTGGATGGGACTAAATCCATGCCATGAATATTGTGGTGGATTGGTAAGCTCTCATACTGAGTGATGGACTGATAAATAGTCTTGTCTAGTTGATAGATATCAAGCCCTAGAAATGATGTCAATGATGATTGCGGGTCCATATCGACGAGAAGGACTTTGCGATCGCGTTGGGCGAGTTGGTATCCCAGATTCATGGTTAGGCTGGTTTTGCCAACCCCACCAGACTGATTAAACAGGGCAATAATCTTGGTCACAGGATATCTTGGTAAACAACACTTAAGCAGTGTAACTTATGTTTGGAATTTTTTATAAAGTATGTTGCTTTTAAAATAAATTCAATCGTCACAGGTTGATTTTTGCTTGTAAATACTGAGTTTATCGAGCCTTTCATGACAATTTCCAAGTTGACGGGTAACGTTATCCGTCAACTTGGAAATTAGAGATCGCCTTTTGTCATCATCAAGCGCGATCGCTAACAAAGCCTTGTAGATAAAAGCGATCGCTTCAAAAGTTTGCGAATAGGACTAATCGGGATAGTTCTGTTATTCATAATGACTTTTACAAGCAGCTATTAGAATTTCTGTATCAGTTACTTGGTAAACGAGACGATGTTCATCGCTAATGCGTCTTGACCAAAATCCACTCAGTCCATATTTTAGAGGTTCAGGTTTACCGATACCTGCAAAAGGCGATCGCTCAATATCTTTGATAAGTTCTACTATTTTGTTGTAAATTTTTCGATCCATTTTTGCCCATGTATTATAGTCCTCAAAGGCTTCCGCTTCAAATAGGATGCGTCTTCTCATGAGAGAGTATCCCAATTAAGTTCTACGAGGTTATTACGGTTTTGAATGTTTTCCACCGCAGTTAGTAATCTCTTTCTATTAGCAGGATTCTGTAATAGAAAAGCGGTTTCATCGCTTTCATATACAACTATTTCGATTTCCTTGTTTTGGAAAGCGGCTTTTAAACTTTCTAGGAAATTGTTGTCAAGTTCGTTAGCATTCAATCGATAGCTAATTTGCATTTTGGATAACGCCTGATAGTGTGGATTTATATGATACTTACCATAATATAAGACTTTTAAAGTTTTGGGAGCGATCGCCTTTTGTCATCATCAAGCGCGATCGCTAACAGAGCCTTGTAGATAAGAATAATCGCGTCATAAGTCAGAATATTAGCAAGGTAGAGATAGGCGATCGCCTTAATCCAATTTCCAAGAATGCAATGAATCTTTCACAGATATCAATTTATTGCTGTAAGTCTCTAGCTCAGCTATCTGTTCGTTAATTGCCTTAACGATTTGAGTAGAATCTACACCGACTTTTTCTCTCTGCTCAAGCAAAAGTGCAAACTCTTCACGAAAGCGAGCAATGTACTCATCAATTTGTTTTTCAGAGTTGCCAAAATCATCTTTAATTCGCCCTGATATAGTTTTTTCTAGAAGGTTTCCACTTCCTGCAACCATATTGTCGATGCGCTGTTCGATGACTGCTAAAATTTCTCGAAGATCAATTTCGATTTCTATTGTTTCACTCTTGATTACATCGTCTGGCAAACAAAAACTCCATGAACTTACCGTTTCATAGTCATAGCGTTTTAGTGTTACAAGCTTTTCTTGAATTTCTGTATAAATACCTTTGACTTCAAAGCTTGAAATCTTAGTGATAGGACTAGGTTTGAGTTTTATATCTAAAGTTTCACCTAGATAGCTAGACAACTCATTAGATATTGCTTGAATATCAGCCTGAATCTTGCTAGAGAGAACCTCTTGAATGAAGGTTCCTTGATTGATCAATTCTTCTTCGACTTGTATCCACCAATCACTGATATTGCATACAAAGAAAGTGTTGATTTGATCAGCAAAACACTTTGCTTCAGCGTGATCACTAAACTTGATCTTGTAAGGATCATTTTGTCTAGCTGGACTTCTTGTTACTCTTGATGCAGGGGAGCCAGTTATCATGTCAAGTAAAGAAACTGCTGCGTTCAGCATAATTTTCATTGGCGATGGAACAGGCAAAGCACTTATTGCAGTTTGACCAAAAGCTTTAATTTCATCAGGAATGACGAAAGGTTGAACTTCTATATTTTCAATAACTTCAATAGCATTGGAATCAACCGATCTTTCCTTTGCAATTCTATTAAGCTCTCTTTCAATAGCGGCTTTAGCACCTTCTGCAAAACCACTAATTCCTTTTTGAAACCCAGAAACTAGAAAGGTTTTCTGCTGATCAACAGATAATTTTACTGAATTTACTTTTTTTTGGGCAATTTCAGCCTTTTTTTCGTACTCCTTAACCTTTACTTTCAAGTCTGAGTATTTTGTCTGCCATCCAGCTTGACGAAACTTGAGAGTATCATCAATTGCATTAATAGCTTTCTCAATTCCTTGTAGTGAATCATTTAATAAGTCCCAACCAGATTTTTGAATTACAGTGCGAATAACAACCTCTTCAATTTCTGGAACCTTGCTATCTTCCAAAGCTTGAGGTGCAATTTCTTGTGGTGTTGGATATGTTCTTGTCTCCCGATTCCTGTATATCGGCAGAAACTCATCTTCAAACGATAATATGTCATCTTCTGTAGCTTTCTCATCCCGAATTAATTTTGACAACAATGCTTTTCGGGAACTCACAGGATAAACGATTGGATCAACAAAGCCAAAACTAGATATCTTTTTCTTAACATTTTCAAGGAGCAAATGAATTTCAGGGTCAGTTCTTCTTCTCATATCAATTTTATTCAAGATAAAATAGACTTTCCCTTCACATTGTTTGAGAAATTCTTCACGATTTTCTTTGAGTTCGTCAAAAAATCTTTGAGTCGTTTCATTCTGCCATCTTGTGTAATCTAAGATAAACAAGATCACATTGCAGTCGTGCAAAACCCTAATCGCTGTCTCCTTGAGACTAGTAGAGTCAAAGTCTCCTGATTTCCACTCATCAGGTCCAGGGGTGTCTATGAGTGTAAAGTTTTTCAGTAAGTCCATGCTACCGACTGCTTCTATCGGATGCTCGATCTCAAAACGAAAAGAGTTATCAGAATTTCCCGATGCACGGATTTCACGAGTACGAGAGAGAAAATGTTGCTTTATTTCTGCATCATCTCCTTCAAATATAATTGGCTGTCTTTTGCTGCCTTGAGACTCAATCAGCCTTGGAGTCTTGTCTGAATCTATATGTCTAACATGAGTTTCACAGACAGTACAAGAGTCTGACTCATGCGCCAATATGTCTGCACCTATGACAGCATTTAGAAAAGTGCTTTTGCCAGCCTTCATCGGTGCAATTACAGCTACTTGATAGTTTTGATTTTTAAGTCTTCCCTGAATCTTCTTAATTTGTGCGTTGATGTTGTCAAGATTCTTGCCCTCGTCCCCTAATCGTTTCTTGGCTTCTGTCAAATATTTTCTTACTTCAACTGTAAAACCATAAACATCTGCATAAGCCGCACGAAATTTTGCTAGGGACATGGTTTTAACCAAATAATTAAAGTAATATGATGATAATCGAAGTAATAATGACTAAACTATACATCAAAAGATATATCAGGGCTTGCTCATCCAAAAATTATTATACTAATTAGAATTATGACTGAAACCGTTGTTTTACAAATACCAGAAGCATTGTACTAAGGCTTAGCGAAGCAATACCATACAACCCATTTATACTAGAAAAAAGTGTTAGGAAACTATTCAAATGCCAGAACTACTTAAAAGAATCACCATCAACCCCAAACAATGCGGCGGTCGTCCCTGCATTCGTGGCATGAGAATTCGTGTATCAGACGTTCTCGATCTATTTGTAGCAGGACTCAATGCCGAAGAGATTTTAGAAGAAATGCCCGATCTAGAAAAAGATGACCTCAAAGCAGCACTAGCCTATGCATCGCGTAAACTCAACCATCCTGTATTAGTCGCATGATCATCTGGATTGATGCCCACTTATCACCAGCGATCGCCCCTTGGATCTCTAGAACCTTTGGCATAAGTGCCTTCGCTTTACGAGATCTGGGTTTAAGAGATGCAGAAGATCCCGAAATTTTTGAAGCAGGTAAAGCTCAAAAAATTATTTTTATGACCAAAGATAGTGATTTTGTGGATCTAGTTGAACGCCTCGGCTCACCACCTCAAATTATTTGGTTGACGTTTGGCAATACTTCCAATGCCCAATTAAAAGAAATTCTAACTGCTACTTTACCAAGAGCGTTAGAAATTCTCGCTACTGGTGAATCCTTAGTAGAAATTAGCGGAAATTAAATTTAATGTTATCGAGAAAAAATATGGCTGAAACAGTTACTTTACAAATACCAGAAGCATTGTACCAACGCCTAGCGATCGCCGCAGGAGCAACCCAGCGATCACTATCAAACTTCTATTTCTGCAATCTTGCGTAAAACTTGCCATGCCACCTCTAACTCACCCCGATTAACCAGAGGAGCCAAAACCTGAGACATCCCATATTGCTTACCCTCTAGCTTCACAAATACAATATCATCACCATTCGTCAACATCGCAAAAGTCGGGAGATCGCTATTTGGACTCGCCATCAAATAAGCCAAAGTTTGCGGCAAAGCAGACCAAACCGAAAGCATCGTTTTCTTTGACTCCAAAACAATAATCCATAGGCGATCGCGCAATACCAACACATCAATTCGTCCCTGTAGAGTTTCTTCACTATCAGAAATATTGATCGTAATCGACTCCTCCGCCTTAATCCGAAAAGGAGGATCGTATAAACCAGCGATCGTTAGCAATGGCGAGACGAGTAATAGCATCACCGTACTTTCTAGCAAATGTCCCCCAGAGCGATGATAAATATAACGCCGCCAGAGAATCTCTAGATTGGCGCGATCGCTAGGATTGATCACTGGTAACTGGTCATACCATTCTGTAAAAAAATCCTTCAATTCACTACGACTCAAGCCAAATTTTCTCTCTGCTTCAGCGATCGTTGTGATAGCTTCAGTAACAGCTAATGTTTGCATAGTGAATACTTTGAATTGGTTTTCAATACAATAATTCTAATCTCTAGCTCTCAATTCCTAACAAGTCGTTATCCAAATATTATCCAAATATCTTTTAAAAAACGCGATCGCTACGCCAACATGAACCTATTCGAGAACCACCGTCAACAAATCACCGCATCAGAAGCCCCCCTCGCCGATCGCTTACGTCCGCGCCACCTTGATGAATTCATCGGACAAGAACATATCCTCGGACAAGGAAGACTGCTACGCCGTGCCATCCAAGCAGATCGCCTATCATCACTCATCTTTTATGGTCCCCCTGGAACAGGCAAAACCACCCTCGCAAGGATTATCGCCAACACCACCAACGCCCACTTCATCGCCATCAATGCCGTCCTCGCAGGTGTAAAAGAAATCAGAGAAGCAATTGAAACCGCCCAAACCCAACGAGGATATCACAATCAACGCACAATCCTCTTTGTCGATGAAGTGCATCGTTTCAACAAATCCCAACAGGACGCATTACTGCCTTGGGTAGAAAACGGCACAATCATTCTCATCGGTGCAACTACTGAAAATCCCTTCTTTGAAGTCAATAAAGCATTAGTCAGCCGATCGCGATTATTCCAATTAAAGCCATTAACCGAAGCAGATTTGCGGCGCGTATTAGAACAAGCAATTAGCGATCGCCAAAGAGGTTACGGCAACCTCAAAGTAAATATTACTGAAGAAGCGATCGCCCATTTAGCCAATGTCGCCAACGGTGATGCAAGGTCATTGCTAAATGCCTTGGAACTAGCAGTAGAAACAACGGAACCCGATGAGAATGGCGCGATCGCCATTACTTTATCCGTAGCCGAAGAATCGATTCAACAAAGAGCGGTTCTCTACGACAAAGAAGGCGATGCCCACTTCGACACAATTAGCGCCTTCATCAAAAGCGTGCGTGGTTCCGATCCCGATGCTGCACTCTATTGGCTAGCCAAAATGGTCTATGCAGGCGAAGATTCGCGCTTTATCTTGCGACGATTACTGATTTTAGCGAGTGAGGATATCGGACTTGCTGACCCGCAAGCAGTAGTAGTCGTGAATGCTTGCGCTGAAGCCTTTGATCGCATTGGCTTACCCGAAGGTCGCTATCATTTAGCGCAAGCCACGCTCTATCTTGCCAATGCTCCCAAATCAAACAGTCTCATGGGCTTCTTCGATGCGATCGCCGCCGTTGAGCAGGAACGTCAATCCGATGTTCCTAATCCTCTCAAAGATAGCAATCGCGACAAAAAAGGATTTGGTCATGGGGCTGGCTATCTCTATCCCCACGCCTATCGCGACCATTGGATCGAGCAGCAATATTTACCCAGCAGTTTGCAAGGACAGATATTCTATCAACCATCAGATCAAGGTGCAGAAGCCACGATTAAATTACAAGTAGAACGCCGTCGCGAAGCGCAATTAGCTGCAATGGTAAGTGGTGTAGCCATAGAATTACCTGAAATCCTTACCTTTAGCCCCAAAGATAATAAAAACGATCACTGGTTGCAACGCACTATCGGACAAGCTGGTGAAAGATTAGCCAAAATACGCGATCGCCTATTCTCGAAATTATTGCTACAACGTCACGATGTAGTCCTTAACTTAAATGCCGCCACAGGATTATTAACATGGGAAGCATTGCGATCGGTTTCAGAAGGCGGAGTCTACGCGCTGACCTATCAAGAATCGGAAGCGATCGCTTTGCAAGAACAAGCAGCAAGTTTATCCGAACTTTTGCGCCCAATCGTTCTGTATGGATCTTTAACAGAAATTCCTAAAGCGATCGCCTCTATGCGTTTTGAAGCGATTATTGCCTATAACACTCTGATGCGAGAACCTGACAAATTAGCATGCATTCAACAATTAGCCAATCTCTTACAACCTGATGGCAAAATTGCTCTTTATGAATCGATTCCCAAACACACTCAACGAATTTATCTATTGCTCGATTTACCCGATGAATTTGGCGATCGCTGGATACAAGCAGAAGAAGAAATCTATGCCAATCTTGATGACCCGATGACAAATTGGGATATTGATGATTTGCGATCGTCTTTTGAGAAAGTGGGTTTAAAAGTTGAAATAGAAGTAGAACGAATCACTACGTCCATACAAATTTCTACAGCTTTATTAAACCGTTGGTTTAGCAAGTCTCAGACAAAGCCATCCTATGCCAGCCATCTAGCCAAGTTTCTCACAAATGATGAAATAGCGATCACTCAACAATTACTAACCAATAAGCTATTGAATAAAACCGTAAATTGGTCGAGTACAACCGCCATGATTATTCATTAACCGCCAAAACTGCCAAAGTCGAAAACAACTTGTGTCTAGACTCAGCAGAAAGTCTTGCCAGAACATAACTATGTAAATAGTTTGGAATATGTTCTGAAAAGAACTCAAAAATACCAACCAAAGTATCTTTTATCGGCAGATTCTCACTCAAAAATAACTCAGTTACACCAGCCCAAAGATCAACCAATCCCAAATCAGAAGGCTCAGTAAGAGAATGTAGATTTTCATTAAAACTATGGATCAATTGGTTATATAGGTTATCTAATAACAATTTGATCCAATCAAAATGGTAAAGCAACACTCCACGCTTAATTCCGAAATAGGCACATAACTGACGTTCTGACGCATTGAGCAAATCAAATCCACCATCGGTAACAGAATTAATCACCTGAGATACCTTGAGTTGTAAAAGCTCCAAATTAGACATCGCATCAGGAGTAATATCCCCAGACTTAATTAGAGTATGGGAAATATCACCCAGATCAAAATCCGACAAAAAGTAAATAACATCACCCTGATTAAAGCGATCGCCCGCCTTCCTGCCAAAACACTGCATAACGGTAGCCAAAATATGGCGATCGACAAACGCCGCAAAAGCAGGATCTTTATCCACAGGATGTAACCCTGTCATCGCCACATAATCAGCACGAAGCATCGCAATATTGGCACAGGGAGTCCCGACAATCACAAAGGTTTTGGCATCTTTAAAATCATTAGACCCACGAGAATCGCGGAACCAAAAACCATCTTGACTCTTGGCAAACTTTTTAAAATCAAT
>NZ_ALWB01000126.1 GCF_000332215.1 Pseudanabaena biceps PCC 7429 | reverse complement strand
ATCGCCGCGCAAAGCGCGGCGATTCTCTTCTTAGAAACAAGGATGGGATGGCAGCGCTTCGCGCCGCCATCCCATCCTTGGGTTTTGATTACAGTGACATCAAGAATATCGAAACTAAGGTGATAGGGGCTACCACTCTAATAACATACCTTGCGATTTTAAGAGAGCTTGCAGATCGTTAATTTTGCCACGATCAAGAATTACCTGTGGGGTTAACGATGGATCATCCTGCAAAACAATCCATGCCGCCGCCGCTCCTGCCGCCGCTCCTGCCGACCATTCGCCAACATGGATGCGGGTTGCGCCATTAACAATGTGGCTAACGGCGATCGCTTTACCACCCATCAATAAATTATCGATACGTTGAGGAATCAAACTCTCAAAGGGCAAGATAATTGGGCGAACTTTATCCTCATTGGTAGGAGCAGAGCTGGGGGCTTTCGATGGCTCCCAATTGCGATAACGGCAACCATGCATATCGATCGCATAATGCGTTAACCCAATTGAGGTCGGATTAAAATTACGCCCCCCCTCCATATCATTACGCAGGTCTTGTTCGCGCATAAAGAACTCTGGCTGACCATAAGCAGCACGTCCGAGAATACGACGACCCTCACGAATGTAAGGATACATACTCAGCCCCGACTCGGTGGGCATGGGGCTATCGGGACCTGACATTAGGCGGAGCGGAAATTCGGCGGATGCATACTTATCCATCAACCATTCGGCAAATAGTAAGGCATGATTTTCGCCATCCTTAAGGGCTGTGGTATTTAAGCCTCCAAGCCAGTTTTGTTGTTGCCCTGAATCGCGAATTTGTTTATCAGTCAAGATAAGTGGTGGATTCATTACCCCCCAGTCATTGCCGCGATTCCAGTTAACTACGGTCATATCGCCCTTAGCGGGGATCGCCTTAAAGGGATCGTCGCGCTTCATGCTCACAATCCGACGATAGTTAAACATGCTGTTCCCCTCAAACATGGGGAACCTACCTAAGTCATAATCCTTGCGATGTTCTTCCCGCGAATATCCTGGTTGGACTTTCCGCAATTCCTTGAGCGATCGCCCCTCATCATCGGCAATTTTTAATACAAAGGGAAAGGTAAATGCTTGCGTACATTCAGGATTGTCTGCCACGGCATGGACTTCACCTGTAGTGCTAAAGCCTTCAGCCCCCAGACGGTGGGGAATATTTGCCCAAGCAATCACCTCAGCGGTGTCGGTGGAGTCGATTACCATCATCTGTTTGCCTGCGGGAGCCTGCAAACGGATCGGTTTTTTATCAAAAGTTTCGTCAGAGTTCCAATTAAACCAGCTTTTAATTTCGCGAGATAGTCGCCCTTGAGGTAAATAGTTAGGATCACGGGGAATGCGACGCACTCCATAGATCGAAGTAATGCGATCGCCCTTTTCGTTAAAACTTGCTCCCTTAAAAGCAATCTGCGTCTCCCATCGACTCTTAGGAGCCGATCGCTTTGCCTCACGCAAAAATTCTTCTGCCGCAAGCTCACCAGAGTAAGGGGTAAAACAGAGATTTCCTACCCAACAGCTATTGGTATCGGCCACCACTGCCCCTGGTTTTAGATAGGAATAGGCTTCAGGTAATGCAGGCTGACTGGCAATAATATTTTTAAAATGCGTCCAGCTAAGCGGGAATTGCTGGCGATAGCGCATAAGTAGGGACTCATCGATCGCGCTAACTCCCTGTGAGCTTACTTGACCGCCCAGCATTGGCGTTAGCTCGATTAAACAAGTGGTTGCCCCCGTTTTCATCGAGTGATAGGCTGCTGCCACGCCCCCTAAGGAGCCGCCCACGACAGCTACATCGCATTCCCATACTTCAGCATCTACTGGTGGCGGCGGATTGAGTAGCGGGAAGCCATTGCGATCGTATAGTTTGATCGGTGCACTTGCATCTTGGGCAATGGGCTCAATGGACTTTTGCTTACTAAAAAATTGCCAAGTTCTTGCTGTTGCTCCACTAAGTACTAAGCCCATAAAGAGCATTCCCAATACATAACGCAATTTGGGACGAAAGGAGCGTTTAGTTTTCGGATCTTCTATTTCCCCAAGGCGATCGCTAAAATCTTTTGGTTTCTTTTTCTGCTCGCTCATGACTCACTGCTACTCATAAAAATTCGCTTGCTTTTCAACAAGTCCCTACACTCACACCACATACTCTTAAGATTAGCTTAAAGAGTCTAATATGTAACATAGTCAAATGCAATTAAATTCGCCAGCAAATAAAGTTTAAAACTTTCAGCAATTACATATATTTTTCTTTAGAGAAAATATAGTATATACCAAGGTCTAGAGCAATCATAGAAAGGCATAGTGGCAGAGTATTTTTGTCAAGACTAACCCTATACAAATACTCCCCAATTCGGATTTTAAAGCATTTAAAGACAAAACATATTTTGAGCTTATTATTCTCCAATGCCCCATAACTTTACAGACAAGAAAAATAGACAAAAACTCAATCAGTAGCTGGGCATAATTAAAACCCAAAATCAAAACCTGTAGCGCACGCGACAGGTTTTGCGGTTTTATATTTAATTGCGCCTAGCCACTTAACAAAGATGTTAAAACAGTATGTTAAGACAGTATATTTATACCGAAAGTTTCTCAATGGATAAGGATAGACAACACATTAAAATCCCTATTCTTACCTATTTAGAACTACCAGTTAGTAGATAGGAAAGGTGCTTTTTATTTTCATTATCAAAATGCTAGTTTTTCAAAATCCTCAGTCTATCTATTGCCAAGTGAGTCAAGACCTAAGAGATAAGTGATGACACGAAGCAATATTTCTCATCTCTTGAGTGGTATGTACTGAATAATGCTTTCACTGCTCTATGAAAATGGGTTTTGGCTCTGTGAAACTGCCGATCTTGAAACATTCAGATGCAGACAATCAGATGCAGATAAATTGGACTAAGTACTATAGCTATATTCACTTAAGTCAGGACATCAAACCCAATAGGGAGTTGCGGCGCGAAGCGCCGCAACTCCCTATTGGGTTTGATGTTTGTCCTCACATTACTGACTATAGCTATATAAACCTCGACAGGAATAGCGATCGCTACTCCCTTCCCACCAAAGAAATAGACATCAAAAACCAAGAATTAGACGTTGCGGCGCGAAGCGCCGCAACGTCTAATTCTTCACTGGGAAGGGAGTATCTATAAAAAAAATAGCGACTTTTTTTGGCTTTTTTTTGGCTTTTTTCTTCAAAATGGGAACCAAGTTATTTCCTGTATCTGAAAGTGTAACCACGCTAAATCCGATTTAAGTTGGGTGATATCTTAAAAATCGAAGAAATGAAAATAACATAAAACAAAGGTGTAAGGAGTCAATCATATGCGTCATGTAACTACATTCATTCTCAGTCTTGCTTTTTGTATCCCCTCGGTAGCAACGATCGCTTCTCCCGTAAAAGCACAGGAAAGCAATGCTCAATATACTGAAATCAAAAACGAGCGCGTCCTCACTGTGACAGGACGTGGCGATCGCTTGGTGAAAACCGTTAAGGCAAGAATTCAGCTTGGGGTTAATGTTGAAGGAAAAACGGCGATCGCTGTTCAAACTGAAGTAGCTCGTCAAGCTAATAGTATCGTCTCGACCTTGCAGAAGCTCAATGTCGAGAAGTTGCAAACCCTGAGCGTACAACTCAATCCCAAGTATGTCTACGAAAACAATCGCCAACGTCAAGATGGATTTACGGGACAAACCAGCGTTAGTTTTGTCGTGCCCCTAGAACGTGCGGGAGAAGTCCTCGATGCTGCTGTTAATTCAGGGGCTAACCAAGTCGAACAGATTAGTTTTATCGCCAATGATGCCGATTTATATGCTGCCAAGCAACTCGCTTTGCAAGATGCCCTCAAAGATGCCCAAACTCAGTCCAATACCGTTTTAAGTACTTTAGGCTTCTCCCAAAAAACGATCAAATCAATCCAGATTATCGATTCAGGAGTTTCCTACCCGATCAATCAGCCACGTCTAGATAGCTATGCTAAGGCAGCTAGCGCACTCCCAATTTTAGGTGGCGATCAAAAGATTGAAGCTTCAGTGACGCTGCAAATCACTTATTAATTAAAATTAATTAAAACCCAAAGTCCTGTGGCGTACGCAGCTTGCGCCACAGGACTTTGGGTTTTATGTCGTAAGTGGGTAGTCCTAAAAGGAAAGGATTTAAACAAGTAAGGATGGGCGGCGCGAAGCGCCGCCCATCCTTACCTGTTTAGCACTACCAAACCTGCGGCGTACGCTACACGTGCGCCGCAGGTTTTAGGGTTTTAATTATGCTGAAGTACTTAGCACATTTGGCGACAGCTATAAATTGCACCCAGCGACTTAGAGTAAAATGCACAAGCCTAGAATTAGGTTAGCTACAATTTTGCAAAATAATTAAATTCTCAAGTATATTGCCAAGACTAGCGTTGCTGTGCTTGGCAATATACTTATGTTTGTTAAGTGTTTACTAAGTGTTTGTTAAGTAGCTGGGTGGTATTAAATATAAAAAACCAAAAGCTGTAGCGCACGCGCAGCGTGCGCTACAGCTTTTGATTCTGGCTTTTAATTACGCCCAGCCACTTAGCACAAATGTTTGTTAGCACAAAATCCTGTAGCTTTATCAGCTCTATACTTGAGATCTCCCTTGACCATTCCCATGCTTGATTATATTCGTGATGGCAGTGAAATATATCGTCGATCCTTTGCCATCATTCGTGCTGAGGCAAATTTATCAATCTTACCACCCGAACTTGAAGTGGTTGCCGTGCGGTTAATTCATGCCTGTGGTATGACCGATATTGTGAGCGATCTTGCCTATTCCGAAGGCGTAGTAGAAATTAGCAGAAATGCGTTAAAGAACGGGGCAAATATTCTTTGTGATGCACAGATGGTAGCCAATGGAGTCACCCGCAAGCGCCTACCTGTCAATAATTCTGTGATTTGCACTTTAAACGAACCTGAAGTACCAGAACTCGCCAAGCAAATTAATAACACCCGATCGGCGGCGGCAATGGAACTATGGCGATCGCATTTGGAAGGATCGATCGTGGCGATCGGTAATGCACCAACCGCTTTATTTCGGCTATTAGAAATGATAGATCAAGGTTTGCCCAAACCAGCCGTTATACTAGGATTCCCTGTAGGTTTTGTGGGTGCGATCGAATCAAAAGCCGCATTAGCCGCAAATAGTCGTGGTGTACCCTTTTTGACCATTCACGGTCGGCGAGGGGGAAGTGCGATGGCAGCCGCAGCCGTGAATGCATTAGCGATGGAGAATGAGTTATGAACCCTGAAAACAAGAGCGAAATAAGGTCGGGAAACCTCTATGGTTTAGGAATTGGTCCTGGCGATCCAGAGCTATTAACAATCAAGGCTCATCGTATTTTAACCTCAGTCCCCGTGATTGCCTATCCTACGATGGAAAGTGGCAAGGTACTAGCAAGGGCGATCGTTGCAGATTTTATTCGTCCAGAGCAAATAGAAGTACCGATGCCGCTTCCCTTTAGCGTCGATCGCTCTTCACAGCCCTATTATGATGTAGCGGCGGCGAAGATTGCCGAACATCTATCGGTGGGTCGCGATGTCGCGGTGTTATGTGAAGGCGATCCGATGCTTTACGGTTCCTTTATGTATATTTTTAATCGCCTCTCTGATCGGTTTCATACCGAGGTGATTCCTGGGATATCTTCCACCTTTGCCAGCGCTGCGATGTTAGGCGCACCCTTAACCTATCGAAATGATGTGTTGAGCATTATGCCTGCAACCTTAGAAGCAGATATTTTGCGCGATCGCCTAGCCGTTGCCGATGCCGCCATTATCATTAAGCTCGGCAGACATTTTGCCAAAGTGAAATCCGTTTTAGAAGAATTAGACCTGTTTTCTCGCGCCCTATATATCGAACGCGCCACCATGCCCAATCAGCATATCAAGCCGATCGCTTCGGTTACTGCCGATGAAGTTCCCTATTGGGCGATCGTCATGATTCCCAGTCAAACCAAGCCTCAATAGAAGGTTCCAGCCAATGACCATCGAGCCAATGACCATCGAGCCAATGACCATCGAGCAAATAATGATTAAGTGAATGAATATCTAATGAAACCCCCTGCCATCATTATCTTAGGAGAGAAGAGTATCGCGATCGCTCGACAAATCCAAAATACGATTCCCCATGCCATTATTTATGGATTAGCCTCGCGTACCCAATCTGCTGATCGCCAATACACCAAGTTTAGCGAAATTGTAAGCGAGTTATTTTGCCAAGGACATGCCATTATTGGGATCTGTGCCGCAGGGATTTTAATCCGCTCCCTCGCCACTTTACTTTCCGATAAGCGAGCCGAACCACCCGTAATTGCGATCGCTGAAGATGGCAGTGCTGTTGTTCCCCTCTTAGGCGGACTGAATGGCGCGAACGATTTAGCTAGAGCGATCGCCAATACGCTCCAAGTCCAAGCAGCGATTACAACCACTGGCGATCTCCGATTTCAAACCTCCCTCCTATCTCCTCCCGATGGCTATCGACTGCTGAATAATGATGAACAGGCTAAGACATTTTTAGCGGATTTATTAGCTGGAAAAACAGTTAAACTAATCGGTATAGCGCCTTGGCTAAGCGAAAGTCATCTTCCTTTTGCCGATGATGCGACCCATCGAATAGAAGTAATCTCCAGCAAAATCTCTTTAGAATCGATGGAGTCTCAGCTAAGCTCCACCTATCTAGTTTATCAAACCACCCTAATTGATCGGTCGGAAACTGGAGGAAAACTATCAATTATCGGTACTGGTCCGGGAGCCGCAAAATGGATGTCTCCAGAAGTTAAGGCAATTCTAGAGGATGCAACGGATTTTGTCGGTTACAAAACCTATATCAATTTAGTCAAAGAATTTACGCGAGGGAAGCCCGTTCATGCTTCCGATAATCGAGTAGAACTCGATCGCGCCCGTCTCGCTCTCGATCTGGCGGCTGAAGGAAAATCAGTGGTCATCGTCTCTTCTGGTGACCCTGGGATTTACGGCATGGCAGCCGCTGTATTTGAAGTTTTAGATCAGTCACCTGATCCTCAATGGAACCAGATTGATATTTATGTCGCGCCAGGAATATCTGCGGCTCAAGCGGCGGCGGCGGCGATCGGTGCCCCAATCGGGCATGACTTCTGCATGATATCTCTTTCCGACATTCTCAAGCCTTGGGAAATTATCACACAGCGCTTAACTGCTGCCGCCCAAGCCGATTTTGCGATCGCCATTTATAATCCCATTTCAACTCAACGCCGATGGCAACTCACAGCAGCTAGAGATCTGCTCTTACAATGGCGATCGCCCAATACGCCTGTAATTTTAGGTCATAGAATGGGACGTAAAGGTGAAAATGTAAGAGTTATTTCTCTCTCGGAACTAGCTCCCGAACTTGCCGATATGCAAACAGTGATTATTGTAGGTTCTAGTAAAACTAAGAGCCTACAATGGAGCGATCGCCAGTATGTTTATACACCACGCAAATACAATTAAATTGGTCAAATCAATAGGTAATACCAATTCCCAAAAGTGTGGCTACACTTTTGGGAATTGAAAACCAAACCCAGTAAGGGTTTTAAAATCACAAAATGGCTACACCATTTTGTGATTTGGTATAAAAATGGGCGGCGCTTCGCACTCGTCCTTATAGCAATTCCCAAAATGGCGTTGCCATTTTGGGAATTGCTATTAATGAGTAATTGCTTCAATTGACAGGTAAAAGAGCAAAATATATTATGAGATTATCACGACATCTAACGACAGCCATGATCTAGTCCCGATCTACTGGTATTGTCTATCTGCTTAGAGAACCCAAAATGATCTATCAATCTAACTGGATGCCCCATGAAGGAATTGTGACTCACTCTGGAGGACAAATTCCTTCTAATATGGATTTCTTTACTCCCCCACCAATCGAAATTGGCTCAATTCTCTCCGCTGAAAGCAATCTAACTCACTCTAAGCAGCCTATTTCCATTTCTGCAAGAATCTCCCTCTCCTTAATCGTTGGCGGATTATTAGCTTACGGTATTCGCTACATTGCGAAGACCGACGAGGTTAACATTATCGCGATCGCAACTGGTGCCATCTTGGGACTGATTCTTTATCTGATGACGGAGTTTCGCTACTCTTGCTCCTATGTTGGCGAGCAGGGAATTGTAAGGCTATTCATCAAGGGTTCGCGTACCGCCATCCCGACAAAACACCAACTCTGTTTTAAGGATGCCTCAAATTTATATGTGACTCAAATTCGCAACTATGTCAATGGAATTTACACAGGAACGGCATATACCTACAAATGGAAGCAAATTTCAGGAAAAGACTACTGTTTGAATGGACAATATCATGCGGAAAAAAAAGTTCCTAAAGATGGAGATAATTGGCATTTTGCCAATACAGCCGAGCGAGTATGGAGCATTTATTTACTAGAATCAGTCAATGAAAAATTAAATAGCTTGGGATATGTGGAATTTCCGATGGCAGGAAATCCCAAAGCCGTAAGAATTGGTAGGGGCTTTATGGAATTTGTGACCAAAGATAAAGAGCCTCAAAGGGTTGCCGTTACTGAGATGAAGGATATTACTTTAGGTGGAGGAGTTTTTCAATTTAAACATCAAGATGCTAAGTGGTGGTCTGGCAAAGGCAAATATTCTTTCACCTATAGCAATATTCCTAATGCAAGGCTATTTCTAATTGTTCTTGAGAGTTTAACGGGAATTCGCTGGCAATAAACTAAAGTCCATCTAAGAGGAGCGTAACGCCCGCGTAACGGGCGTTACGCTCTCTGGCTTTGGGTTTTAATTATGCCGAACTACTTACAGCGCTTTGCGCTCAAACCCCAACTAAGGAAATCTTTGAAAGCGTTGCTTTGCAACGCTTTCAAAGATTTCCTTGTGGTTCGTTTGATCGGTAATTGCTGTAATAGATCGCTAGAATAGATCGCTTAGGGACTCTATCAATTTTTGATTTTCGCTTTCTAACCTTACCGCAACTCTAAAATAGCGATCGCCTAGTTCGGGGAAACTCAGACAGTCGCGAATGAGGATTTTATCCCTTTGCAATAATTCCTTTTGCAAAAATGAACCTGCTATTTCTGTTTGCACCAATAGGTAGTTGGCTGCATTTGGTAAGGGTATTAACCCTGATATTTGCGATAAGCCCGTGAATAGCTGCGATTTGGCACTTTTTAACCAAGTCCATGTCTGTTGTTGAAACTCCCGATCATCGAGTACAGCGATTCCTGCGGCGGCAGCAAAACTATTGACACACCAAGGATCGCGCCATGCTTGCCATCGCCTTAAACGGTCGGGATGGGCGATCGCATAGCCAAGCCTCAAGGCAGGCAAACTATAGAATTTTGTAAGCGATCGCAAAATCACTAAATTAGGATGAGATGGAACTAAATCAATTAAGCTTTGCTGCTGATCTGGCGGGAGAAAATCCATAAAAGCTTCATCAATTACCACCAAGGCAAATCTTTCGAGATAGGGCAAAATACTATCTCTAGAAAATAAATAGCCTGTGGGATTATGGGGATTGTTGATTAGGATTCCTTTGGTATGAGAATTACTAATTTCGGGCAGATCCATCTTAAAACTTACATCTTGATTGCTAATTAGAAATGGATATTTTTCCACTTGGCAATCGAAGGTTTTTAGAGCGCGATAGTAATCGGTAAAAGCAGGCGTAAAGAGTACCGTGGCAACTAATTGCGAAAGATCGCGCCCCACCCAAGTTAATAGCTCGGCAACTCCGTTACCAGCCAAAATCCATTCCGAGGACAATTGATGAAATGCTCCCAAGGACTGTCTGAGTAATGTATATTCTGGATCGGGATAATGACTCAAATCTGTGAATTGGGACTGGATCGCTGCGATCGCTGATTTAGGGACACCCAGAGGATTAATACTTGCCGAAAAATCTAAGATCTGGGCTGGGGATATGTCAGCCATCTCTGCCGCCCATTGTCGATTCCCCCCATGGATTGGATGTAAACGCTCAGACGATTGCATAGTTTTTTATTTTAGATTCTATCTCAGGGGCATTGACTGCTGTTGGCTACTTTCAATGCTGGCTTTGGCAAGATTTCTAAGTAGCTAGGCGCAATTAAACATAAAAGAACAAAACCTGTAGCGCTCGCTGCGCGAGCGCTACAGGTTTTGATTCTGGGTTTTAATTATGCCCAGCTACTTAGAGATTTTTCTATAGTTCCGAATTTAGACCAAGCAAAGCAAAACCTAGAAGAGCATACCGCCCGCGTAGTGGGCGGTATGCTCTTCTAGGTTTTGCTTTGCTTATGCTTAGCTACTTAAACATGCGCTTATGGCAATTTTAGATTTTTAGGTCACACAACTTACGAGAATACAGGTTAAGCTAGGATTAATCATCGCTTCTTACGTCACAATCTATGCTACGAATTGTCACCCAGAGAACTGAAGCAGAATCCGAAATCAAACGGATTTGCGATCGCATCTATGACGATCAGATGATCCACAAAGAAGCCACAGTCACCGAAATCATTCAAACCGTTAGACGCAAAGGTGATACCGCCCTACTGCGCTACACCTCTGAATTTGATGGTCAAGACTTCACATCGGCGGAACTGCGCGTCAGTGGATCGGAACTTGATGCTGCTTATCAGCAGGTCAAAGGAGGTCTACTCAAGGCGATCGAAATGGCTCATCAGCGTATCGAAGAATTTCATAAAATGCGTGTGCCAAAAAGCTGGGTGCATTTTGGCGATAAGGACATAGTGTTAGGTAAACGCTACACCCCCGTTGATGCTGCGGGTATTTACATACCTGGAGGTAAAGCAGCCTACCCAAGTACTGTCTTAATGAATGCCGTGCCTGCAAAAGTTGCAGGGGTAAAAAAGATTGTCATGGTTACACCTCCTGGTCAGGAGCGCACCATTAATCCCGCGATCTTAGTGGCGGCTCAGGTAGCTGGGGTGGAAGAAATTTATCGTGTGGGGGGAGCGCAAGCGATCGCAGCTTTAGCCTATGGTACGGAAACCATTCCCAAGGTTGATGTCATCACAGGACCGGGAAATATCTATGTCACCCTTGCCAAAAAACAAGTGTTTGGACGTGTCGGCATCGACTCGATCGCAGGACCTTCTGAAGTTTTAATTATTGCCGATGCTAGTGCCAATCCTACCTACGTAGCGGCAGATATGCTGGCTCAAGCCGAACACGATCAAATGGCAGCATCGATCTTGCTCACCAATGATTCGCGCCTTGCTAATCGTGTTTCTGAAGAAGTAAATCGGATGTTAGAAAACCATCCACGACGCTTAATGACAGAAAAGGCGATCGCTCACTATGGCTTAATTGTCGTCGTCGATAACCTCAATACCGCCGCCGAGCTATCCAATCAATTTGCCCCAGAACATCTGGAATTAGAAATCGAAGAACCTTGGCAATTGATCGATCAAATTCGTCATGCAGGGGCAATTTTTATCGGGCATTCTACACCTGAGGCAGTCGGTGACTACCTCGCAGGACCAAATCACACTTTGCCTACCTGTGGTGGTGCGCGTTATTCGTCGGCACTGGGGGTTGAAACATTTTTGAAGCATTCAAGCTTGATTCAGTACAGTCCTGAAGCCTTAAAAGAAGTCTCTGGGGCGATCGCTTTGCTAACCGAAGCCGAAGGCTTACCATCCCACGGTGATTCCGTAAGATTGAGATTGCAAGATATTTAGTAATTCTTTAGTAGTTCTTTAGTAGTTCTTTAATTAGCCAAGTAAAAACCCAAAAGCTATCTATACGCTTACAAAATAGCAACATTCTGAACATTCTTATTAAGTAGCTAGGCATAAGTAAACTTAAAACCTAGAAGAGCATACCGCCCGCACAGCGGGCGGTATGTTCTTTAGTTTTATTTTTTAATTACGCCGAACTACTTAAGTCTAATCTCGTAAAGATATAGCAATTTAAAAGCAAAAAGATGATTAGCAGAGCTAAGCTCTGCTAATCATCTTTTTGCTTTTATGACCTAACTTAAACATCGCATTGTCATAACCCACAGATGATTGTCAAGATGAGAATAAGTCCTTATGCAAAAAACATAAAGTTGCACCCAGCAGGGGTACAACTTTATGTTTTTGAACATGTAATTAGTTACGCCTAGCTACTTATTTAATTTTTTAATTAATTTTTAATACTTTTTGAAATAACGCGACTGTAATACCAATTCCAAAAATGGTAATGCCATTTTTGGAATTTCAAAACCTTACTGGGTTTGTTTTTTAATTTATTGAAGTGTTGGCTTACTTCAGTGAATTGATATAAGTAAGTGGGCTTAATTAAATATAAAACCCCAAACCCTGCGGCGCACGCTGCGCGTGCACCGCAGGGTTTATATATGGATTTTAATTATGCTGAGGTACTTACTACAAATTAGGAAACAATGATTTTATGATGATTTCACGATTTCGTTATAGCCTAAAGAGTTACGGGATTAAGCAGCACAACTCGATTTTAGTCTGAGATTACAAATACTATATTTACGGTTCATCGGAACTTCTCGGTATCTCGTTATACTTAGCAAATACTTAGTGAATACTTAGTGAATACTTAGCGATCGCTATATAAAAAAATTTACATATCCTATCTATGCTTGTTCACTTTAGGATGTTAGTATCGTGAGGACTTCAAAAAGATTACATAAGCAATCAAATATCAATCGAATATCAATAATAGAGCCAAATAAATATCTATTTGGTATTAATTTATTGATCGCATTGCAGCGTAATCATAACTACCTTGTTATTTTGTATTGATTTGCTAACAAAGTAAGCGGCAATATTCTTTTTGAGTCAATTAACCTATGAATTACCACAAAGCATAGAAATATGAAATTAGGTCATCAATTACACAAGGCTATCAAAGTATCACTATCGGTTCTTGCATCCTTTGTTATAGCGGTGGGACTTTTATTGGGGGGATACAATGCTCCTGCGAATGCTGGTTACGATCCGTTTATTGGGGAAATTATGACTACCGCTAACACCTACTGTCCTCAAGACTGGGCTGAAGCGGATGGGCGGACATTGCAGATCAATCAATACACTCCCCTTTTTGCCTTAATTGGTAACACCTATGGTGGCGATGGCAGAAACACTTTTAATCTACCCGATTTACGCAGTCGCGTAGCTGTTGGCTATGGTCAGGGCAACGGACTTTCCCGTTACCAACTCGGTCAGACTGGTGGACAGGAAAATGTTGCCTTAGGTGTAGCTGTGGCTAATGCTAAAGTTGCCGCTTCTACTGATGCATCAGCAGTTGCCGTTGTTAATAATGCGAAACTGCAACCAGCCGCAGTTTCACCCGTCCAGCCCTACTTAGCATTGCGTTATTGCGTGGCTCTTAATGGCATATTTCCTAGCCGTGACTAGCTCTAATGTCATTGCCTCATGAGGATGAGAGGGTTAGGGTTGCATAGATTGATTGTCTCTGCGATCGCCTAATTCTCTTATCGCCTTTTGATTGCAACCTAAAAACATGAAATACAAAGCAAAATACAAAGCGAAATACAAAGACTTAGAATTATGAAACTAGGCGATCGATTGCATCAAACTATCAGGCTGTTAACCTCGATTCTTGTCTGCTTTGGCATGGCAGTTGGTTTATCTTTGGGCGGATATACCGCTCCTGCCAATGCATCTTCCGATCCAGAAATTGGAGAGATTATGCTCGTAGCCTATGATTTCTGCCCAAGAAATTGGGCTGAAGCCAATGGTCAAACGATTTCCATTAACCAAAATGCAGCTCTTTTCTCGCTGTTGGGTACAAACTATGGCGGTAATGGAATAACTACATTTAATCTGCCAGATCTACGGAGCCGCATCCCCATCGGCTACGGTCAAGGGCGGGGGCTTAACCGTTATGAACTTGGACAGTTTGGCGGTCAAGAGAATATCAGATTAAGTTTAGACTCTAGTAATGCTAAGGCTACTTCTTCAGCAGATCCGTCAGCTGTTGCTGTCGTCAATAGCGCAAACTTGCAAACAGCATCAGTTTCAACCTTACAACCCTATTTAGCTTTACGGTATTGTATCGCCCTCCAAGGACTTTATCCTATGCGTCCATATTAAGTAACGTCAGTTCGGGTTAAGCTGGCAAATTTTAAAAGCCCAAAAGTAAAAGCCTTGCTATGCAAGGCTTTTACTTTTGGGCTTCGAGAAAGGGTTTGCTACGCAAACCCTTTCTCGATGCCCGTTTCAAATTATCCCGAACTCACGTTAAGTAAAAAGCCAGAAGAGCATACCGCCCGCCGCGCGGGCGGTATGCTCTTCTGGCTTTGGTTTTTAATTATGCCTAGCTACTTATAGCTATCACCAAGTGAAGCCCCATAAGAGAATGTCGGCGCGAAGCGCCAACATTCTCTTATGGGGCTCTAAGTCCTAGTATATTTAAAAGCCCATTACCTTCGCTACGCTAGTAATATCGGGGGCAACGCCCTTATGCAATTTGGACTCGGCACAGGCGATCGCTGTATCGGGATCCTTAATACCATTGCCAGTCAGTACGCATACAATCGTCGCTCCTGAGGGAATTTGATCGCTAATTTTTAGCAATCCCGCTACTGAAGCTGCACTAGCAGGCTCACAGAAAACGCCCTCTTCGCCAGCTAAGAACTTGTAAGCCGCAAGAATTTCGACATCGGTAACGCTATGAAAAGCACCGCCGCTTTCTTCACGCACTTTGAGAGCCTTTGCCCAGTTAGCAGGATTGCCGATTCTGATTGCTGTAGCGATCGTTTCGGGTTTATCAAAGACTTGTCCTGTGACTAAGGGCGCAGATCCCGCAGCCTGAAATCCCATCATACGTGGTAATTTGGCGGATTTACCCGATGCATAATATTGGGAAAATCCCATCCAGTAGGCAGTAATATTACCAGCATTGCCCATCGGAATACATAACCAATCAGGGGCATCACCGATCGCTTCTACTAGTTCAAAGGCGGCTGTCTTTTGACCTTCAAGGCGATAGGGATTGACAGAGTTAACCAACGTAATCGGAAATTTTTCCGACATTTCTCGCACAATTTCGAGGGCTTGGTCAAAGTTACCATCGATCGCAATTACTTCTGCACCATAGATTAAGGCTTGACTCAACTTCCCAAGAGCAATCTTGCCATCGGGAATTAAGACAAAAGCCTTCAATCCGCCACGTTTAGCATAGGCTGCCGCTGCCGCCGAAGTATTCCCCGTACTCGCACAAATTACCGCCTCTGAGCCAGATTCCTTCGCTTTAGAAATCGCCATCGTCATACCGCGATCTTTAAAGCTGCCAGTGGGGTTGAGTCCGTCATACTTGAGCAGGACTTTGATATTGCGTCCTAATTTTTCGCTAAGGGCGATCGCGGGAATTAGGGGAGTATTGCCTTCATGCAAAGTGACAATTGGAGTTTGGTCTGTAACTGGCAAATAATCCGCATAGCGACATATAAGTCCTGGCCAACCATTAGGAACTGTAGAGGCAGGGTAAAGATCGAGACGAGTATCAATCACGCTTTCTTCTATAAAATGCTTATAAACTATCGAATCTAGTTTAGCTCTATAACAAATACCAAAACCCAGATCTCAAAATCCAGACTGGGTTTGATTTGCAATGGCAAACAAGTATAAGCTTATATATTACTGCAAATAGTTGAAGCGTTAATAGAAGTTTTATACCAAAGCTCAAAATGGCGTAGCCATTTTGAGCTTTGAAAACCCTTACTGGGTTTGGTTTTCAATTCACAAAAGTGTTGTCACACTTTCGTGAATTGGCATTATGATTAATTGCGCCTAGTGCAGCTAATTATGATCGAGGTATCGATTTAGCAAACCATTCACCTGAGAGGGCTTAACAAAGCTATGCCGTTCTTTGTTTGGCATTACAACTAAATTGGGGGCTTGTTTGCATTGTTTTTGGCATCCTGTCTTTTGAATCTGTACGTGATTCTCTAAGCCGCGATCGCGCAATTCCCGTTCTAGCTGTTGGTAAACCTCTTTACCGCCACGTTGCCAGCAGTCAGATTTCTGACAAATTAAAATACAAGCTTTATTAACCTTTGACTTAACAACCTTGGGCGAGTCATTTGGAGAGGCATTTACGGTTGTTTGGTTGGTGAGGACCTTCGGAGCGCCAGCTCTACTATATGACGAAGCCTCTAGTTTTAGAATTCCTTTTTTGCGATCGATCTTTTGCGTACCAATAATTTCTAGCCAAGAGCCAACACTTAAATGGGGATCAAAGTTCTGGCTTAGTTCTTTGGGCAGCTTCACCCAATATTCCTGAGAAGCGATCGCCACTCTCAAATATTTAACCCGATAACCATCTTTGAGGATGACCCCCAAAAATTGAGCCATAACCTGAAAATCTGCTATTTGCGCCAATAGTTTTGACATAGATTTTTGATTATATTTTTGACTAGATTGAGTTAATAGATAGGTTTAATTATGAAACCTTACTTGCCAATTATTCTTTAAAAGTTTAATCATCTCGTCCCGCGACGCATTCATCCGTCTAATGACACACCAAACTTGCAATAGATGATTGGGATTGGAAATCTGAACCGTCAAAGGTCTATGGGATGAGCATTGACAAGGGATGCCTAACTCTTGCAAACGATAGTAAAGATCCCATCTATCAGAACCATCTATGGAAATCTCTTGATTCACTGCTAAGGAGTAGTTGATTGGATTCATGATTGAGTTGCCTTAAATCAGTTAGTTATTGATATCTTATTGCAATAACTATTAGATTTGATACTACTACATAAATGCAAGTAATTCTCATCTAAATCCCAAAATCCTTCAAAAATTCGTTAGCACAGGCACTGGGTTATTTGTCTTTACCTTAAAAAGCCTTAAAATAATTTGAGTTTCGCGTCATCAACTACTTGATATTTGATTAGTCAAAAGGAACCAAAATTATGTCTACGATTCAAGGGCTAGTGCGAGCATTTGGGGAAATTGCTGATAATCCAGTACTACTGGACAAAAGTGTGACTACACCTGTCTGTGAAGGATTAAATGCTGCTTTAGCAAGCTTTCAGGCACTGTACTTACAGTATCAAAAGCATCATTTTGTGGTGGATGGCTCTGAGTTTTACTCATTACATGAGTTTTTTGAAGATGGGCTCAAAGCGGCGATCGCTCACGTCCACGATCTCGGAGAAAGATTGAATGGGCTGGGTGGAATTCCTGTGGCTAGTTTCGCTAAATTAGCTGAATTGTCCTGCATTGCATCCGAAGAAGATGGAGCCTATGATTGCCGCTCTATGGTGGAACATGATCTTGCGGCGGAGCAAGCAATCATTCAACTATTACGTCGTCAAGCAGCTCAAGCGGAAAGTTTAGGAGATCGGGCAACTCGTTACCTCTACGAAACAATTCTTTTGAAAACAGAAGAACGCGCCTATCACCTCGATCACTTCCTTGCCTCCGATAGCCTAACCGTAGCATTTGTCGGCAAATAAGTAATTAATTTAGGCTTCGGTCATCGTCACAAAAATGAGGCGATCGCTAAGCGATCGCCTCATTTTTGTTTGTTAACGTCAGTTCGGGGCAAGCTGGCAAATTTTAAAAGCCCCAAAGTAAAAGCCTTGCTAAGCAAGGCTTTTATACCAATTCACAAAATGGCGTTGCCATTTTGGGAATCTCAAAACCTTACTGGGTTTGGTGTTTAATTCAC
>NZ_ALWB01000125.1 GCF_000332215.1 Pseudanabaena biceps PCC 7429 | reverse complement strand
CTTTCTTCGGGTGTCATTCTTTTTTTAACCTCTATTTTTTATTCATTTTCTCATATGTCATCTATAAGTAGAAATACTCATTGCATTAGTGAGATGCTCCCGAATCATACTCATTTTTATGTTATAGCAACGTAAGGGTTGCTATAGTCAATTGATATTAATTAGCTATACTGATAATAATCAGGAGCGAGGGTAAAGCGATGATCCAGACTTTAGCTAAATCAGACAACCAATATCTCGTTAAATGGGCTGTCACTTGGGAACAGTTTAAAACTTTGCAATCCGCCTTTGAGGAAATCGGTGGAGTGCGGATGACTTATTGTGAAGGAGAACTAGAAATTATGGGTATTGGTTTGCAGCATGAAATGATATCCAGTCTGCTAGGACTCTTGTTAGGCTATTACTTTGTACTCAAACGCATCCGCTTTACATCAACAGGTGCTTATACCCAAAAAATTGAACCTAGTCTTG
This sequence comes from Pseudanabaena biceps PCC 7429, assembly GCF_000332215.1. Classification (GTDB taxonomy): domain Bacteria; phylum Cyanobacteriota; class Cyanobacteriia; order Pseudanabaenales; family Pseudanabaenaceae; genus Pseudanabaena; species Pseudanabaena biceps. The sequence continues at coordinate 14,347 of NZ_ALWB01000125.1, read as the reverse complement.
AGTTTCAGGCTGATTTGTCCTTTGCTTTTGGTAATGATCCTGCAAAAACTGACCTATGTATAGAAATTGTTGTTACTAGCGGAAGTGTTAAAAAGTTAAGGAAATATCAATTAAAGGGTATTCCAGAAGTTTGGTTTTGGGTAGATGGCAAAATTAGTATTTATCGATTAGTTGATGGGGAATATGTACAAGGCGATCGCAGTGAATGGCTACCTGAGTTGGACGTTGAACATCTAGAAAAATGTTTGTTAATAGATTCGCAGTTGGATGCGATGACAGCTTTTGCGGAAAAATATGCTTAGAGTAAACAATACTTAAAACAAAAGAGACTCGCATTGCGAGTCTCTTTTGTTAGGCATATTTGGCGGTGTAGCTACGGGCGATCGCATCGCATCTTTCATTATCAGGATCGCCAGAATGTCCCTCTACCCAATGCCATCGAATATTTGATGAATTGAGAGGGTCGAGTTGTTGCCAAAGTTCTTGATTCTTGACGGGCTTATTGTCCTTAGTTTTCCAGCCGTTCTTTTTCCAGCCCTTAATCCATTTAGTAATCCCATCGAGGACATATTTACTGTCGGTATAAAGATCAACAGGTGTAGATTGCTTGTGAGTAGCGAGAAATTCTAAGGCGGCGATCGCCCCTTGCAGTTCCATTTGATTATTGGTAGTTTCGCGAATCCCTCCACCGATTTCCTTGGTACTACCATCATCGAAATGGATAACTACACCCCAGCCACCAGGTCCTGGATTTTTAGAGCAAGCGCCATCGGTGTGGATGCTGATGATTTTAGATGGAGCTGAATCGGTAATTGGGGATTGGGAATTGGAGATTGGGGAATCACTGGTTACTTTTGTTTTGGGGCTAGCTTTCGATGGAGATTCAGTGGTTGCTTTTAGTTGGGTTGCAGCAGTATTTGTCGATGAGATTTGATCCCGCGATCTCACGATTTCGACGGCGACCGAACCGAGGAAATTGGGAATTGGCGGGTGCTTGATAATTTTGACTTCAACTTGAGTAATTTTGGTATCTTCGAGAAGGCTATCGGCGATCGCACCAGCTAAACGCTCGATCAGCTTAAATTTATGCGTTTGCGTGAGGTTCTCAATCTTGCGAATGCAGGAAATATAATTGACGGTATCTTCAATGTCATCATTATTAGTCGCCTTTTCAAAATCTACCCACAGGGTTGCATCAACTTCAAACCATTGTCCTAGTACATTTTCTTCAGGCAAATACCCCACATAGCCATAGGCTTTAACCCCTTTTAAATAAATTTTGCTTGTCATGGATTTGAATTTGTTTTGAATTTATAGCTATATTCACTTAAGTCAGGACATCAAACCCAATAGAGAGTTGCGGTGCGAAGCGCCGCAACTCTCTATTGGGTTTGATGTTTGTCCTAACATTACTGAATATAGCTATATTTTGAATTTGTTTGATTAAGATTTCTAAAATTTTTTCCAGTTTTTGTCTGAGTTTTACCTCAAAACCCTTCCCCACTATAAATCTTATTACGACTTGACGATCTTACTGAGGCGGCATTTCTAGAGCGATCGCCCCTAATTTCCCTTTCCGAAAATCATACAAAATCAATCGCGCAACTTTATCTAAATCTCCTTGAAACTTATTTAGAGCCGCAACTTCGTGAATATACTCAATTCCTGAACTGACAGACTGCGGATCGATCGCATAACGACTACTAAGTTTGACATTCAGTTGGATCAACAGATCTACGGCTTCGGCGGCGACGAGTACGTTGTCATAGGCTGCTTGACCGATATCATCGCAGATCGCCAATTTCAAGGCAGCATCTTGATCGTGGAGCAAAGGTGGTATTACGCCTGGAGTATCTAATAATTCGATTTCATCGGAAATCCTAATCCAACGTAGTTGGCGAGTTACGCCTGGTTTATTGGCACTTGCGACGACTTTTTTCTTGAGTAGCCGATTAATGAGGGCTGATTTGCCAACGTTAGGGAATCCCACTACCACCGCTCTGACAGGACGGGGCAACATACCTCTTCCACGCCGCCGTTCGTTAACCTTCTCGCCTGCTACTTGCGCCGCCTTGAGCAGATCCACCATGCCTTTACCAGCTTGCGCATCAGTGAAATAAGCCATGCGCTCTTGTTCGGTAAACCAACGAGTCCATTGCATTTTCACCGATGACGATATGGCATCAATGCGATTGCATACTAAAATATGTGACTTTCCCTCCACCCACTTTTCGATTTTGGGGTGCTTACTAGACATCAAAATGCGCGAATCGCGCACTTCAATGACCACATCAACGAGTTTTAGTTGTTCTAACAACTGCTTTTCAGCCTTGGCGATATGACCTGGGTACCACTGAATTGGGCTTGCCATAGGAAATAATAGGGAGAGAGAGTATTTTTAACTATATACTGCTGCTAAGATATTAAGAAATATTAAGATAAACCTTTAACAAAAATCATGATTAAATCCACCTTTCAGCAACTTGCTTGGAGATTTAGCGCGATCGCGATCGCCATACTTCTGCCAATCGCGATCGCGTTTACCCCTATGTCTAATGCTCATGCCTTTGATGCCCCTGAGCTATTACCAGAAAAATATACAAATGTGATCGATCTTGGTAAATTTCTAACCGATTCAGAAGAATTAGCCCTTGATCAAAAACTAACTAAATTTGAAGAACAGACAGGTTGGAAACTGCGGGTATTGACCCAAGTTGATCGGACTCCCGGTCGAGCGGTTAAGGATTTTTGGGGACTAGATGACCAAAGCGTCATGCTAGTTGCTGACTCCCGTGGGCGGAACTTACTTAATTTTAGCGTGGGGGATGCGGTGTACCCACTCCTATCGCGCAGCTTCTGGATCGAACTCCAGTCACGTTATGGAAATCAGTTCTATGTGCGCGAACAGGGATACGATCAATCGATATTATCTTCTATTGATGCGATCGCTACTTGTCTCGATCAAGATGGATGTGCGGTTGTGCCAGGAATCCCCCAAGAGCAATGGATCCTGACCTTGATTACTTCGATTGTTGGTGGCGTGGTCTTTGGATTTGCAGGACATCCTCGGAAGGAAGGCGAAATTTTTGCTTGGAAATGGGCGCTTATTTTCACACCATTATGGGGAATGTTGTTTATTTCCTTCGGCTTAGGTCCCGTATTAACGCGCACTAATGAGTGGGTTCCTGTAGTTCGCAATGTTGCAGGATTTGTCGGTGGTGCGGTGGTTGCCTATCTAATTCCCTCACCAAAACGGGTAACCCCATCTCCTGAAATTCGTTAATTTTTCAGAACATAAGCCCCAAGAATGGACTGGCGGCGCTTCGCGCCGCCAGTCCATTCTTGGGGCTTGATTTGTGCTAAGGCAAGTGACTGTAGCTATACAATTGGATGAACCTGAAATTCAACTATGCCTCGGCTTCCTAAATTAACGTACGATCGCGGCACCTTAATCCTCCATCCACCGCCTAAGGGCAAGGCATGGATCGAATTCGCCACATGGGACGATCGCATTGAGAAATTTCGTATTCCTGCTTATTGCTATCGCGAATTAATTTTGAATTTGCGCTCAGACGAGATTGAGATCGAAGATCTAGCGAGGGGCTATAGCGAACTCAACTTAAATTCACAAAGCCTAAATTCACAAAGCCTAAATTCACAAGGCTTAAATTCACAAGGCTTAAATTTACAGCGCAAAATGGAGCCTTACCCCCATCAAAGTGAGGCTTTAGCAGCGTGGCAACGAGTTGGCAAGCAGGGGGTGGTGGTCTTGCCCACCGCCGCAGGTAAGACCTATTTGGCTCAGTTGGCGATGGAGTTAACTAATCGCAGCACCTTAATAGTCGTGCCTACCCTTGACTTGATGCATCAGTGGTATGCCCACTTATTAGCGGCTTTTCCCGATGTGGAGATAGGGCTATTGGGAGGCGGAGCGCGCGATCGCACGCCGATTTTAGTCTCCACCTATGACAGCGCAGCAATTCAAGCCGAAGCTTTAGGCAATCTTTACGGCTTGATCGTGTTTGATGAGTGCCATCATTTACCCACGGACTTTAATCGTGTGATTGCCGAATATGCGATCGCCCCCTATCGGCTTGGTTTAACCGCTACTCCCGAACGCAGCGATGGCAAACATAGCGATTTAGAAATGCTGATCGGTGAAGAAGTCTATCGTAAATCTGCCGAAGAGTTAGCAGGAAAAGCCTTAGCCGAACATAAAATCGTCCAGATTAAGGTTTCTCTCTCCGCCCAAGAACGCGATCGCTATACAGCCTTAATGCAAACCCGCAATCAGTTTTTAAAGGAAGCGAAAATCTCTCTTGGCAGCTTGGAGGGGTGGCAGAGATTCGTACAGGCAAGCGCGCGTTCACAAGCAGGGCGTAGCGCGATGCTCGCTCACCGAGAATCGAAGGAATTATCCTTAGGAACGGAATCAAAATTACGCGTTCTATCGGATTTATTAGCGCAACATTTTCCAGAACGTATTCTGATTTTTACCAATGACAATGCCACGGTCTATCGAATTTCGCAGGAATTATTAATTCCTGCCCTCACCCATCAAACTCCCGTTAAGGAAAGACATGAAATATTAACCTTCTTCCGTGAAGGCAAATATAAAACCCTAGTGGCTTCCCATGTTTTGAATGAGGGTGTTGATGTGCCTGAGGCACGCATTGCCATCCTATTATCGGGCACGGGCTCGGCGCGTGAATACATTCAGCGTTTAGGACGAGTGCTGCGACGGGGCAAGGATGTAAATAAACAGGCGATTCTCTATGAGGTAGTTACTGAAGGCACAAGCGAAGTCCGCACCTCAGAACGTCGTAGAGGCATTGAGCGATCGCGCCCCGAACAGCAGCAAGACAAGGTCATCAATATGGGCATTAAGTACGAAAGCGACCTCACCCAACAACCGAAGGTTGCCGACAGCCCTCAAAACTACGATATCAATGATATCAAGGGCAGCATAGAGATATAGCTAGTCAGTAATGTAATGATGGGCGGCGCGAAGCGCTGACCATCATTATTTAAATCTCTGTCGTCCTTTCTTCAAAAAATTGCTGGTAAATTTCAAAGGGAAGGCAAGCAATTAAGTGTTGATTTGGTGGAATTACCACTGTCAGCTACATTGCCAGAGGCTAAAGAGCAAAAATATTTGCGGACGATCGGATCAAGGTTAACTGCATTGGTAAAATCCGCAGATTCAATACTGCCAATATTTTCGACGATCGCATTGCGGAAATTTGCACCGTTGAGATTTGCGCCTGCAAACTCGATCAAAACTAATTTTGCGGCCGTTAGATTGGCAGAGCTGAGATTAGCATTGGAGAGATTGGTTAAATTTAGTTCAGCCGATCGCAAGTCAGCAGCAGATAGGTCAGCGCCTTCTAAAATTGCATCATTTAGATTAGCTGCACCTAAATTGCTGTCGCTAAGGTTTGCCTTAACGAGATTAGCTTTGCGGAGGTTTGTTAATACTAAATTAGCCCCTTTGAGGTTAGCCGAATTGAGATCGGCTTCACTCAAGTTGGTTTTCATTAGTTCCGCTTTTTGCAAATTTGCCGAGCCTAACTTAGCCTGAAATAAATTGACCCGCAACAAATTTGCCTGAGACAAATTCGCTTCAGTGAGGTTAGAAAAAGATAGATTAGCATCAATGGCACTGGCGTTACTTAAATCTCCGCCCCGCAAATCAACCTTAACGATCTTTACGCCGTTTAAATTTGCGTTTTTTAGAATAACTTGGCGAAGATCGACCCGTTCGAGGACTGAGCCACTGAGATTAATATTGCTAAAGTCTTGACCTTGTAAGCGATCGCCCTGTCCGCCGATCAACTGAATAGAGTGGAAATCTCGCTGACCTTCAGCATATTTCGCTTGTAATGTTGCAGCGGTAATGGGGGTTAATTTGGTGCTAGGTGAAGTAATCGGGGTTGGGAAATTGGTAGGCGTTGGAGAATTGCTGGGCGTTGGGGAATTGCTTATTGTGGGGGAACTGGTGGACTTGAGGGAACTTAAGGGGGCGTTGCTCGGTGCAGTTATCGCAATTGGTGGGGATGGACTTTTTTTGATGAACCACAGCCCTAAACCTGTCATCGCTAACAAAGTCAAACCTACCCATAAAAACCTGTGAGATTGTGGCTTTTTTTCGCTGATTGTTGGTTGGTAATCTTGCCGATCTTTACTGCGGTCTTTATCTTTACTACGGTCTTTGCCGCGATCCTCGCTGCGACATCGACGGATGAGGCGATCGCATAGCTCGCGAGTTTCATCATCGGGAATATTGGCGATCGATTGAAAAACTGGCGATAATTCAGGTTCCTGAAAGTCATTTTGCCTAAAAATTAAATTTTTGTTATCTTCATGGAAGGTTTCCCAAAGATTGGGCTGACTGGCTAGGGCGCGAAGAGATAGGGAAATTACTTCAAAGGAAAATTCGTCAAGGCGATCGCCGAAATCATGGAGCGATCGCGTTGGCGGTTGATAGTTAGGATGCCCCACCTCAAGGGGTGGTGTGCCTCGCAAGGCAGGAACGTACATCCCGTCATAGTCCACTAGTTTGAGTTCCCCCCGAGCATCCACCATAATATTGCCATGCTGCAAATCCCCATGGGCGATGCCCACTTGTTGCAGATCCTTTTGTAATTGTTTTAATTGACGCTCTAGGCGCAGGAGTACTTGGGAATCGTCAATATATTCACCGATGTAGCGATCTAGCTCCGAGCCATCCACCCAATCCATTTTCAGGATTGGATACCATTCGCCTTTCACCAGAATGCCTTGAGTGAGAAATTCAAAGTCAACTAAGTAAGGGATTTGGTGCTGGCTGAGATAGTCACCGATCAACCTGTAACGTTGCTGCACGTCCGATTGTGGAATGCGTGTAAAGCAACGCACTGCCCAAGCCCGATTCCCTTTTGTGAGCTTATAAACTGTGGCGAAGTTTCCCGACCAGAGCAATACTCTTCCCCGCGAATTTTTCGTAGTGCTGGCTTGCTTGAGTTCGGGATCGGCAAAACAAAGATGGGGATTTTGTACTGCGATCGTAAAGTCAATATTTAACGGCCAAGTTTGAATTGTCATGACTCACAATTTTGAGGCATAGGAGCGGCGTAAGTTTCCTGAATCTGTAGACATAGCAGGGTGGTATCGTCGTTGGCGATGTCACGCCGATCGCGCAGTTCGGTTACCCATTCGGCAAAGGAGGCTTGCGAATCGATCTCTTCTAATTTTACCCAAGGATCTTGATTTGCTTCTATTTGCTTCAAAATCCAGCAAGCGATCGCATCGGTGGTCAGATAAAAGCGATCCCCAATTTTCGCCTCTCCCTGTATTTGGGACATATGCATATTTGCCGCTTGTCCGTGAGTACCAATTAATTTTGGGCAATTACTAAATTCTTGACTATTTTGCAGCGGGAAACTTTTATGCAAACGGCGATCGCGTACGATAAATAAACAGGAATCACCCACGGCAAGGGATCTCCAACTCAAGTTAGGAAAAACTTCTAAGCTCAAAAAAGTCGCAAAGGCTCCCGCTCCTGCCTTGCGTTTAGCAAACCAAGATAAATTCTGATGGGCTAGCCATTGCTGCCAATTTATTTGTAATGGCCCTAACCAATTAGCCGCACAGCTATAAATCTCCTGCCAAGGGCAACGACGATTGACAAAAGCTGTAACCAATTCTTTAGCCCATTCTCTCGCAAAGGAAGATTCAGTTGCCCCATCGGATAGCGCGATCGATACTCTGGCGTTACATTTAGCAAAATGCCAAATGTCTTCACATTCAGTAGGGGTATTGCCTGCTTTTTGGACAGAAAAACTCTGAATCAAATCGCAATGGGCGTTATTTTCTAGATTGTTTTCGAGATCTTTTTCTTTGCTTGGACATGCTTTACTGGGAGATGCTTTACTGGGAGAGCGTTTGAGGGATGAAGTGTATAAACTGCGATCGCCATATTTTTGAGCATATACGGAAATATCTTTAAAGCCCAAACTTGCATACCCATATTGAGGATACGCTCCCAAAAGAGGATTAGTGCGAAAAGATCTAAACACAATATTATTTGCGATCAACAACTCGATCAACAAATCGATCGGTAAGTTCAAGGTCACACCTTAGCACATTAACCCAAAGGAAAAGGCATTCATAAGTACCTCAGCATAATTAAAATCCAGGTCTAAAACCTGCGGCGAACGCTGCGCGTTCGCCGTAGGTTTTAGGGTACTACTTAGGCGATCGCTAAAGATGCTAATGGTTGTGGGATCGAAGCACTCGGAGCTGTAAATTCACCAGTCACCACAAACTCAAGCCTCAATTTCAGCCAGCGCATTGTATTGGGATCGGTTGTAATGATCGCTGCCGCAGGTTGGGGAATTTGCTTTTTAATACCCGCCATTTCAGGGGCTTCTAAAAAAGCAGGCTGCTCGACCAACCAAAAGTTAATTTCCTTATTGCGGGCTTCAAAATTGCGCCGACGTTCCGATAGTGTTTCACCCAAAGGTTTTCCTTCGTCTTCACACAAATACTTACGGCTAGCAGCCACGAAATAATATTGTTGGGACTCTGACATAAATTTTTTTCTTAACAAGGTAATAGCTTGTAAAGCCAGATCTATGTTAACGCTAATTTAACTTACAGAACTTTGCAATAGATTAAGCTGGGGCGTTAGCTCTAGAACGCTATTTAAAACTAGATCGGCTCCATTTTCCTTGAGTAAAGAGGCATAGCGATCGCGTAAATCTTGGCTGACATGGGGAGGAATTACCCCAACTGCAACATATTGATAACTAGGATCAAAGTCTCTCGCCTTCACTACCGTCAGCATATCCGCGACGGTATCCCCCACATAAACAATAGTCTTGGCAAGCCCACCTTGCTTTTGTTCAATTTGCTTCGTGGCTAATAACAGCCCCGTTGGGTCGGGCTTACCCGCAGCATCTTCCATCGCGATCAATATGGGTAGATCGATTGCCAAGCGTTGCAACACATAACTCGCTGAAGCCCGCGTCGCACCACTAAAAAAGCCCCAACCAATCCCTGCGATCGTTAACTCTTGAAAATATGCAGCAGTTGCAATCAGAGGTTCCGTGGCGATATAGCCATCAGACCAATCAGAATTCAGCCCCCGATAACGACTCTGGAAAAAGTTCACGATCTCTTCGTAGGCGATCGGGATCTTCTTACCTAAGCGATGTAAATATCTCGTGATCATTTCCTGTGAAGCTTCCCAGTCATTATTCCAAATGCCCTCAGCCTTTAAATCATCGATTTCTTCAGGGGTAGGGCGATAGTCTAAATTTGTCAAATTTTTAATAAAATGCTCGACCGTATCCGCTAAAGCCCGACGATATGAGCCAGAGACATCGCGTATTACGCCATCAATATCAAACACAAAAATACTTTTATTTGATAGTTTTAAATCAACTTTAGATGTTTCAATCATGTTATAGTGCAAGATCGCTACTTTAATATGTAATTTAAATTTTCTTGGAGGTAGGTAGCATTGTCACAGTTTATTCTAAAAATCTTATGGTTAGAGAATAATGTAGCCCTTGCCGTCGATCAAGTCGTTGGCAAAGGTTTCAGCCCTCTCACCAAGTATTTCTTCTGGCCCCGTGATGATGCTTGGGATCAACTTAAATCAGAAATGGAAAGTAAGCCTTGGATCGCCGATCAAGATCGGATTGAGATTTTAAATAAGGCAACTGAAGTAATTAATTACTGGCAGCAAGAAGGCAAAAATCGCCCCATGACAGAGGCTCAAGGTAAATTCCCTGATGTCATATTTACTGGTAGTAACTAGTAATTATCCCAAAATCAAAAAAAACAAAGGCGATGAATATCATCGCCTTTGTTTTTTATTTCAATAGATATTTCACATATCCATTAATTTTATTTGTCAAGTTCGGGCATGGAAAGAACTGCTTCAGTCTCACGGTCAATTCCTCTTTCAAAGCCAGCAACAGCAGCGCGGGCGCGACCAGCGTGCCATAGGTGTCCAACTAAGAACATAAAGGATAAAACGAAGTGAGAAGTCGACAACCAAGAACGAGGAGAAACGAAGTTTACTGCATTGATTTCAGTGATAACACCACCTACTGAGTTCAAAGAACCCAAAGGAGCGTGAGTCATGTACTCAGCAGCACGACGTACTTGCCAAGGCTGAACGTCATTCTTGAGCTTGTCGATATCTAGACCATTAGGACCACGCAATGGCTCCAACCAAGGACCACGGAAATCCCAGAAACGCATGGTTTCACCACCAAAGATGATTTCGCCCGAAGGAGAACGCATCAGGTACTTACCTAGACCAGTAGGACCTTGAGAAGTTGCAATATTTGCACCCAACTTTTGGTCGCGGACGAGATATGTGAAAGCCTGAGATTGAGAAGCTTCAGCGCCAGTAGGACCGAAGAACTCACTAGGATAAACAGTGTTGTTAAACCATACGAAGCAAGTAGCAATAAATGCCATCAAGCTCAATGCACCAAGGCTGTAAGAGAGATATGCTTCACCAGACCAAACAAGCGCACGACGTGCCCAGCCGAAAGGTTTAGTGAGAATATGCCAGATACCGCCACTGATGCAGATCAAGCCGATCCAAATATGTCCGCCAACTACATCCTCAAGGTTATTAACGCCAACGATATTTCCTTCTCCACCAAAGGGCGAATTAAGCAAATAGCCGAAGATAACCACAGGGTTGATCGTTGGGTTGGTAATGACACGAACATCGCCACCACCAGGGGCCCATGTGTCGTATAGTCCACCAAAGAACATCGCTTTGAATACGAGCAACAAAGCACCGCAGCCCAATAGGATCAGGTGATACCCAATAATATTGGTCATTTGGTTTTTGTCTTTCCAGTCGTAACCAAAGAAGGAAGAATAGTTTTCTAAAACTTCAGGTCCGCGTAGCGCATGGTAGATACCACCGAAACCAAGCACAGCGGAAGAGATAAGGTGTAAAACACCAACTACAAAGTAGGGAAAAACATCAACTACTTCACCGCCAGCGCCAACGCCCCAGCCTTGAGTCGCAAGGTGAGGTAGAAGGATAAAGCCTTGCTCGTACATTGGCTTTTCAGGAACAAAGTGGGCGACTTCAAACAAGGTCATTGCGCCAGCCCAGAATACAATCAAACCGGCATGAGCTACGTGAGCGCCCAGCAGTTTGCCAGAAAGGTTAATGAGTCGTGCGTTGCCAGACCACCAAGCAAAACCTGATGTATCTTGTGTACGCCCGCCCACTCCTAGCGAGTTTAAGTTAATGGTCGTCGTCACGAGAGGTTATCTCCAGAAAACTTTTTATAGGGTTAAAGTGAAAAAATGCGAATGGTGCAAATAATTTTTTAGCTATCAGAAATCAGCTTTGTAGCTGCTAACGTCTAGAGGTTTGATGAGAATCATCATAATCTAAAAACTAGCCCAGCGTTGATATCCGATAGCTAAGTTGTTACTAAAAGATTTTGTACATTTTCTGAATATGTACAAAATCTTTTGAGTTAAGAAGTTTACAATGCGTTACCGCGAGGCAATACTTCTTCAGGGAAGATGAATCTTTCAGCAGGTTGGTCTTGAGGAGCCATCCATGCACGGATACCTTCATTCAAGAGTAAGTTCTTGGTGTAGAAGGTTTCAAATTCAGGGTCTTCTGCGGCGCGAACTTCTTGAGATACAAAGTCATAAGCACGCAGGTTCAATGCTAGACCGACGATACCGACGCTGCTGAACCATAGTCCAGTTACGGGTACGAATAGCATAAAGAAGTGTAACCAACGCTTGTTGGAGAAAGCAATACCGAAAATTTGGCTCCAGAAGCGGTTAGCAGTAACCATGGAGTAGGTTTCTTCAGCTTGGGTGGGGTTGAAAGCTTTGAAGGTGTTGGAGCTTGAACCGTCGCCATCTTCAAACAAGGTGTTTTCAACGGTTGCACCGTGAATTGCACAGAGCAATGCGCCGCCGAGGATACCTGCTACGCCCATCATGTGGAATGGGTTTAGAGTCCAGTTGTGAAAACCTTGGAGGAATAAGATGAAGCGGAAAATACCAGCTACGCCAAAGGTAGGACCGAAGAACCAACCAGATTGACCCAAGGGGTACATCAAGAATACGGATACGAATACGGCGATAGGACCTGAGAAAGCGATCGCATTATAAGGACGGATACCGACTAGACGCGCAATTTCAAATTGACGAAGCATGAAGCCAATCAATGCAAATGCGCCGTGAAGTGCGAGGAATGTCCACAAGCCGCCAATTTGACACCAGCGAGTGAAATCGCCCTGTGCTTCAGGTCCCCAAAGCAAGAGCAGGGAGTGACCAACGCTCAATGCTGGAGAAGATACCGCTACGGTCAAGATGTTGCATCCTTCAAGGAAGCTAGAAGCTAGACCGTGGGTATACCAAGAAGATACAAAGGTGATACCTGTAAACCAGCCACCAATAGATAAAAATGCGGTGGGGAATAGCAACAAGCCACTCCAACCAATAAATACAAATCTGTCGCGCTTTAGCCAGTCGTCGACGATGTCAAACCATCCTCTTTCGACTTCTTGCGACCTGCCCATTGCAATGGTCATAATCTTAAATCCTGCTTTAACTACGAGTATTTATATGGATTTCAAATCAGCTTAACACATCTTTACGTTTGCCTTATTGCAAAATACTTAAAACATTCAAAGCTTTACTGAGTAAACTTTTGAGCCGTATTTATAAGGTATATACATTCGATAACAAACCTTAAAAAAGTGTTAAGGAGCCTATTGCCTACTTCTAAAGGAGTAGGAGTTAGTAAATTAGTATATTTAATTAACAATATAGCAGCACTAAATCCAGTCATTCTAAAAATGCTTTAAGGAGACAAGATTGATCTCGATTTTTATATGAATAGTCTAAGTATTTGTACTTATAAGTAGCTGGGCACAATTAAAATCCAGATCTAAAACCTGCGGCGCACGCGTAGCGTGCGCCGCAGGTTTTAGGGTTTTACATTAGCAAAAGATTTGTAATGCTTCTCATCAAAACAGGCGATCGCGATCGCATCTTGATCTTAAAAAGCAGTGCAATATCATTGAAACAGGAATTTGCAGCCATAGGTAATAGCCATGATTAGACAAGGTGAACTTAACCAGCCAGAACTTGATCATCTTGATCATGATCTGGTCGCTGATCTGCCACAAGATGCACAAGATGCAGCCACCTCACCAAAGCCCCAAAAAGCTAGGCGATGGCTTTTGCGTTCGATAATTTATAGCTCGATGGGTTTTGGGCTAATTGCTTTGGTATTACCCTCTTTTAGTGGTTGTGGAAATAAGGCTAGGAGTTCTGAGGGCAGAACTTATGTAGGTAGTATGAATAGAGCGCAGCAGGCATTTTGGTCTGAGAAACAAACTTTTGGGCGATCGATTCCTGCTTTAGAAATTGGAATACAAGAAGAAACTGATAACTTTAAATTTGAGATGCAAAGTTTTGATCTTGTCACTTATCAATACGGGGTTCCTAAAAATGACAAGGTAAAAAGTTTTGTCGGAGGAGTATTTGTTGTACCTGAAAAATCTCAAACATATCAAGGTTCCAATCAAAAGATAAATCAAACATCAGAATCACAGCCAAGTGCAAAAAAAGAGCTAACTACGGTCACTATTCTTTGTGAATCCCCCAAAACTGGTGTACAGCAAAAGCTACCCAATCCATTTCTCCAAAATGGGACTCCAATATGTGCTGAGGGAACTGTAGCGCTAAATTAGCTGTCTCGCTAAACTAACTTAACCAAGAGGTTGACCGATGGATAACTACGTAAATTATCGTTATCACAACTATCAGAATCAATCATTTCAGGATGAATTTCATAAAGGTGCAAATAGAATACCTGACTTTACAGGTTCAAGGTTAAAGGGCTGTGATTTTCGAGGGACAAATCTAGCGGGTGCTGATTTCTCGGAAACAGCGATCAGTCGAGATAAGCAGAATTTTCAAAAGCAGATTATGCAAATGTCGCTGCATATCATTTTGGGCATTCCCCTTGGATTAGTTTCGTGGGCTTTTGGGCAACTTGTTGTAGTTGGGTGTGGCACTGAAGTCGCAGATCCCTATGGGTGGATCACAAATCCTTTTGTTTGGATATTTGCCTTTGCGACGGCTGCCGCAATGTCTCCAAGAAAGATCTTCTATAGAAGTTACGCATTGACAAAAGGGAGAAAATAGGCATTGAGTTAGCCAGCAATAGCCATAGCAAAATGAGGGAAATCAGCAAACCATCAACGGCAAAATGTGACTTGAACAAGTACATCTTGTTTTACTGTCAGAACCAAAACAGGTAAGTTGTGTGAGGTTAGGCGAGATC
>NZ_ALWB01000124.1 GCF_000332215.1 Pseudanabaena biceps PCC 7429 | reverse complement strand
AATTGGTATAAGTAGCTAAAACCAGAGAGAGTAGCGCCCGCTTAGCGGGCGCTACTCTCTCTGGTTTTAGTTTTTAATTATGCTAAATTACTTAGCTAAATTACGAAGTAGCTCCCGTTGATTCTCATTCATATTCTGTAAGACCTGTCTCGCATCACTATGTTGAAGCATCTGTAAAAGCTCTTCAATCTCCTCAGTTAACTCCTGAGAAACGGTGGCTTTCGCTTTAGATTCTCCAACAGATTGATGCATCTGATGTTTCTCAATTTTTGCATCTGGCATCACGCAAGTCCCCGTTTCGCAGTCCATTTTTAGTTCTTGCCAGTAAATCGTAGGAATTACTTTTCCCCTTTGACCAAAATGTTCATGCTGCAAGAGATTCGTTTGTAGGTAGTTGCGAGGCGACTCGTAGAAATGGATCTCACGCGCATGGGGAATCGTGAATCCTCCAAAAGCCTTGCGATATTCTTCAGAGCCAAGAATTTCGTTAAAAAAGGCAGCTACGCCTTCCATCATCAACAAATTAATATACTTGGCAATCTCTTCATGTCCTTTGATCGCTCTACCAAGGAGATGCTTAAAACTAAATTCTACAAATTTAAGATTCGAGCAGCCCACATAAAAATTGTTGAGATAGACCGATGACATAATGAATTCGCCAATGAAATGTCGAACGCCTAGTTTTCCTTTAAGGAATTCTTTTTCGATCTTGGCAATTTCTCTACGCTCATACTCATAGGGCTGACGCTCTAGCACTTGGGTATAGATTTGATGTAGCGCCGCCTGACGCTCTAGCTCCGTAGATTTGCGATCGACGGTGGTGGGGACATAGGTATCCATAGCATCTTCTCCAAAAAAACTGAAACTTGTGAGAATACTGCAACATAGAAATGCTGAGAAATGCTGAGAAATGCTGATTGCCTTGAGATTTAATACCAATTCACCGAAGTGAGCCAACACTTCAGTGAATTGGTATCACTTAAGCATTAGGCATTGAGCAACGAGGATATAGCCATATCTGAATAGGGCTTTACCAAGGCAGCACATTCTGCGGGTAGTCTCTCATCAATAACGACTTGCAACAGACGATAAGCCGTAGAACATTCCTTCGCAATTTGATAGGAATTAATAATATTTGCCAACCAATCCATCAAAGCTTCACGAAAGAATAGTTCGTCATCACGCAAAACAGCTAGTGATGCATAGCGAATCATATTTGACATGTCATATTTGCAGCGTTGCAATTGTTTCTGAACCAATTCAGGGTACTGCTGTGCCAAGAGTTGCAGCGCTCGAATTGTGATTTCATCAGCGCGATCGCGTAGCAGATTGTAAGTCTTGACTCGTAGGGAAAAACTACTAGCAAAACGCTCTAAATTGTAAATATCGCTATCGTTCAGATAAACGCGATCAATAACGGAAATTTTTTCGTCCAAAGTACGATTCATCGTCAGCATAGTCTTCTTCTTACCCCTATATTAAACTTAGCAAATACACCTATTGGATTGACTTAAACTGGTAGCTCAAACTGGTAAATTTAATTCGCTCGAAATCCCCGTTAATAAAATAATAGATTTGTATTCAAAACCATATTCAATAATGAAATCAAAGTTAACTTAAAAATACATTTCGACATAATATATTTCGACGTATATATAGCTGGACATCGCCAAATCAATTGAAGACTTCTTCACTTCAGGACGCATAGCCAGTCAGGGATATAACCTTTCACAAACCATTTAGGACTTTCATGTAAAATCGCAGCATGATGGGATGAGTTTGATAATTTCAACAGTATTAAGCATTCGAGAAAACTTAGAAAACAAGTTTGCTTTTGTTGCGATCCCCAATAAATTATCAGTAGCACGATATTCAAGCAATTTAAAACAGAAATAATCATGCAAAACAATAGTCTTTTGCCTAACTTTTACAAGCTAGTTTTCTTGTTTATGATATTCTCTACCTTTAAAACGACAAAAAGAATCCTCATAAATATTAAAAAACTCTTTTAAGTAGCGATCGCGGAAAAAGCTGAAGATTTTATTGCCGTTTTAAGAACGTCGCGGTTAAAATGATTAAGTAGCTAAGAGTAAACTTAAAACCTAGACGAGCGTACCGCCCGCAACGCGGGCGGTACGCTCTCTGGTTTCGGCTTTTAATTATGCTTAGCTACTAATTTAATAGAAAGCAATATTTTAGATAAATCCATGCAGGCAGTACGAATTGAAAACCTCAAGAAAGCTTATGGCGAGACTGTTGCCGTAGATGGAATTTCTCTAAATGTTACGCAGGGGCAAATCTATGGTCTGCTGGGACCGAATGGGGCAGGTAAAACGACAACGATGCGTTGCCTTTGTACTCTGACTGCACCAGATTCAGGCTTAATAGAAGTTGCTGGGGTAAGGGAAGTAAGAGCAATTCGCAACCAATTGGGTTACGTGGCGCAGGAGGTAGCTCTCGATAAAGTTTTGACAGGAAGAGAACTATTGGCGTTTCAGGCGGCTTTGTATCACATCCCTCCCAGACAAATCCGCGATCGCATTGACAGCGTGTTGGATTTATTACAGTTAGAGCCCTACGCGGATAAACTATCGGGAACCTATTCGGGTGGATTGAAAAAGCGTCTAGATCTTGCCGCAGGTTTATTACATCAACCCTCGGTATTAGTCCTTGACGAGCCGACCGTGGGGCTAGATATCCAAAGTCGGATCGCAATTTGGGAGTTCTTGCGAAAATTACGGGCATCGGGTGTAACGGTACTGATCAGCAGTCACTATCTCGAAGAAATTGATGCTCTTGCGGATCGCGTTGCCATTATCGATAGGGGTAAAATTATTGCCGAAGGTACGACTAACGAATTAAAAGCTAAGGTAGGTGGCGATCGCATCACCATCAGGATTCGCGAGTTTGCGGAGCGCCATGAAGCAGAACATGCCCAGAAGATTTTGCAACAGCTCCCAATCGTCCAGAGCATTACAATTAATTCGGCGCAGGGGAATGCCGTGAATTTATTTGTCACCCCCGATGCCAATGCCATTAGCGAAATTCAAAATATGTTGGCGGCGGTTGATATTAGCGTCTTCAGCCTGTCTCAATCGCGTCCCAGTTTGGATGATGTATTTCTCGCTGCTACTGGGCAAACCATCCTAGATGCGGAAATTGCCCAGTCTGAAACGATCGCGGCAACCAAGGGGAAAAAGAAACGCTAAAACCCAAGAAGAGAAGGTTGGTGCTTCGCACCAACCTTCTCTTCTTGGGGAATAAACTTGGCGATAGCTAAGTGGCTGGTCATAATTAAACCCCCAAAAGCTGTAGGGCAAGCTGCGCGTGCCCTACAGCTTTTGGGGGTTTATATTTAACTGTACCCAGCTACCTATAGATAATCATGAGATAATTATGGTTCTGGATAAATTGTCAGAAAAAGTCATAGAAAGTCAGAAAAATTCTAGAAAAAACTGCTTTTTAGTCGCTACAATGTGTGCACCTTTTGGTGAGGATGTAGGGATATGTATAGAAAGCGTCAGAAGATGTCGGTTGCTAATATTGGCGCAACAATTCTCGCTGCCTTTGTGGGGGCGATCGTCGTGCCGATGCCAACTCAAGCTCAGCAAGCAACAGTCAACCCAGAAAATCGATCTGTAAGAGATGAAGCCGATCGCCTGCTCGATCGCGGCTACGACCAACTGAAAAATGGAAAACCCCGCGAGGCGATTAAAACTTGGCTTTATGCGATCGGTTATTACCGTCAAGTTAACGATCAAGCCGCAATTTCCTATACCTTGGCGAGAGTAAGCGATGCCTATGAAATGATTGGAGCCAATAAAGCGGCTCAAGATACACTCATCAAAAGAATTGGCTATGGCAATACCTTACAGGACAAGGAAGCGATAATTGAATCCGCGAATAATTTGACAAGTTTGACCATCAATCAAAGCGATTTAGAGCCCGTTGCAAAGCTCAATCAAACCACTCTCGCCTTGTCTGAGCAAAACGATCAGGGGCTAAATACAGCGATCGCGCTGAATAACAAGGGATTAATTGCAGGGCGCTACGGTGATCATCTAGCGGCAATCAAGCTTTACTACGCCTCAATCAAGCAATATCCAATTCGCGAACCCATTGGCGAAGGCTATGTCTACATCCACAGTGGCGATAGTCGAATGGCTTTAGACGATTACAAGTCGGCGATCGCGGATTATGGCAATGCCCTCACCCTCGCTCGCCAACATCGTAACTACCCATTGATGTCCGTCGCCAGCGATCGCCTCATTGCAGCCTATCTCGAAGTGCCAAACTTCTATCGTATTGAAGAACTATTGCAAAATCGTTCCAGCTTAGCTTTAGTGATGGGCGATCAAGAAACAGCGGCTATCATCCAAAGATATCTGGGGGATTTGTACCTATCTTTTGGTAATCTGCCAAAAGCGCGACTTGCTTACCAAGAATCCTATGATTTTGCTGCTATGCTAGAAGATACATCAAGCTTGCCTCTGCGCGAAGCGTATTACAAGTTACAAGCCCTAGAGAAAATGTAGCTATTAATTAATTTTTAATTAGTTTTTTAAATTAAAATTATTGAGATATATTTTCAAATAGGTATTTCCTTCAGTTCGAGCGGGTTTGTAAAATTTTACTACGGGTTTTAACTTCGCCTAAAGCCTCAGTAGGTTGTAATCTTTTCATAACATTTGAGATGGGCGGTACAATGTACCGCCCATCTCAATCCTAAAATTCATATATACAAAAAACTTACTTTCCTGCCATCCTGCTTTTTAGTCAAAAATTTAGTAAAAAACAAATTTGCCATGACAGCGATCGTCGTTCCGCGTCGGTTAGATGTAGCTGCTCCAGATCGTGCTCTCAACGATCTAGCTACCCAAGTAGTTTCTCATGAACCAACTCAATATATTCTGCCCAACGGGATCAGAGTTATTGCCGAGCAGGTTCCCATTGATGCAGTCAATCTTAGTATTTGGGTTGATGTTGGTTCGGTCGTTGAGAGCGATAACATTAATGGAATGGCACATTTTTTGGAGCATATGGTGTTCAAAGGCAGCGAGCGCCTTGGGCTTGGTGAATTTGAGCGAGAGATCGAATCCCACGGTGGCAATACCAATGCCGCTACCAGTCAAGATTACACGCATTTTTATATCAATGTCGCTCCCCATGATTTTGCCAAGCTTGCACCATTACAGCTAGATATTGTCCTCAAGGCAAGCATTCCTGATGATGAATTTCAGCGCGAAAGGCATGTGGTACTGGAGGAAATTCGGCGCAGTGAGGACAATCCCGATCGCCGAATCTATCGCCATATTTCCGAATTGGCATACGAAAGTTTGCCCTACCGCCGAGCGGTACTTGGTCCCGTTGATGTAATTGAAAAAGTCACTTCCGAGCAAATGCGATCGTTTCATCGGCAATGGTACGTGCCCCAAAATATGACGATCGCTGTTGTTGGTAATTTACCAGTTAGTGAGGCGATCGGCGTAATTGCCAATTACTTTGAGCAACAAAACGAAGAGAAGACCATCGCTGATAGCTCCAAGGCTAAAGCTAAACCCCAGACAAAACTCAAGCCAAAAACTTTTACGCCAGAAAAGCCATTTACAGAAATCGTGCGGCGGGAAGTAACAGATACAAGCCTCAAACAAGCTAGATTGAGCATGACATGGCGCGTCGCTGGTTTGAAGGAAATATCAGAAACCTATCCTCTGAGCATTCTTGCCAATATTCTGGGTAGTGGACGCACATCACGCATGGTGCAAGACTTACGCGAAAATCGGCGGATCGTTGATCGCATCTCTGTCAGCAATTCAGCAATGCGTTGGCAAGGTACTTTTCAAGTGTTTGCTAAGTTAAATATCGAAGATGTAGCGATCGTCGAGCAAGCAATTCGCGAGCATATTCGCCAATTGCACGAAGTTCCTGTCACCGATGAGGAACTAGCCAAGATCCGTACTCAAGTTACCAATCGCTTTATCTTTGGCAATGAGTCACCCAAGGAACGTGCTGGCATCTATGGTTATTACGATCGCATTGTCGGTTCGCTAGAGCCCGCTTTAAATTATCCCGATTTAATCAAATCCATCACCAAAGAGGATATCCAAGCCGCCGCTCGCAAATACCTCAATCCCGATGCTTATGGTATTTTGATTGTCAAACCCTAAAATAATATTTTGATGGTGCAATGATGGCGCGATGTTGAGGTTTGACTAACTGAGAAGTCTCTAAAGTATCTAAAGTATCTAAAGTCTCTAAAATTAGGTATATGGAATAAGTATATGAGACAGGCAAAGCAGATCGAGAATCTTTTGCTAGGTATGATTTTGAGCCAATGTCTTGGGATCATCGGTAACTTACCATCCGCCTTAGCTCAACAAGCTGCCGATTGTACTGAATCTGAAGTTGCCAATTACATCGAACAGATATCAAAACCTGATCGCAAACTTCTAGAGTCTTTAATCCGTTGCCAACTTAAAACCGTACCCGCCTTAATTATCGCTCTTAAATCTCCTGATAAAGATGTTCGTTCTCAGGCTGCCAATGTGTTAGGGGAAATGGGCAAGAAAGCAAAAGTTGCTATACCAGCCTTAACTAATACCCTCAAAGATCCTGATAAAGATGTCCGTACTCAGGCTATCTCTGCATTAGCTCACATGGACAAAGATGCAGTCCCCGCCTTAATTTCTGCACTCAAATCTCGTGACCGAGCTATGCGTTCGCAATCGGCAATGGCATTAGTAGGAATAGGTGAGAAAGCAAATGAGGCTGAACCTGCACTTATCATGCTACTTAAAGACTCAGATAGAGATGTACGAAGTAGCGCTGCAACTGCTCTAGCATTTAAGAGTGGAATTAGTAAAAATGCTTTGCCTGCTCTGATTATAGCCCTCAAAGATGAAGATAAAGATGTGCGCTTCGGTGCTGTATTCGCAATCAATGTACTATCAATAAGGGTAAAAGAGGCTAAGGATGCAGTGCCTGCCCTAATTGTTGCCCTTAAAGATTCTGAGCAACTTATACGTCTTAGGGCCGCCATGGCGTTAGGTTTGATCGGTAAAGATGCAAAGGATGCAGTACCTGCTCTTATTGCCGCTCTCCAAGCCTTTGATGCAGATGTGCTTATGCGTTCTCAAACAGCAGATGCCCTAGGAAGGATAGGAAGGGAAGCCAAAGACGCAGTCCCTGCCTTAATTACCGCTCTTAAAGACCCCAATCCAAATGTGCGTTCTAGTGCTGCGATCGCTTTAGGAAATATAGACATAAATGCCCCAGATACTTTATCTGCATTAATTGCCGTTCTCAAAGACTCGGACATAAATGTGCGTGTTAGTGCTGCCACATCACTAGGAGAAAACAAATATACAAAGCAGTCTTTACCTATCCTTATTAACGCCTTGAGAGATTCTGATAAAAATGCTCTCCCTTACCAAAACAGCAGCATTAGGGCTGCGTACGCATTAAGAGCCATAGGGAAAGAAGCAAAAGGTTCGGTACCTGCGTTAATTACAGCTCTTAAAGATACCAACTATGGTTTGCAGAGTGCGGCTATATATGCTCTTGGAGGAATCGGAGAGGAAGCAAAAGATGCTGTGACTGCATTAGTCACCATTCTTAAAGATCCCAAAACTGGATTAAGGTTTGAGGTAGCCCATGCGCTCGGACAAATTGGGAAATACACTTTGCCTATGTTAGTTTCTACTCTCAAAGATCCTAATGAGAATGTGCGTGCTGGGGTAGTAATTGCTCTAGGAGTAATAGGTAAAGATACGCTACCAATGCTGGTGTCGGCTCTCAAAGATCCTAGTAAATATGTCCGCGCTCAAGTTGTAAGCTCTCTGGCAAAAATAGGAAAAGATACTAAAGAAGTCGTACCTCTAGTTATTGATGCTCTAAAAAAAGACCCTGAGGCTGATGTCCGTTCTAGTGCTGCTAAAGCATTGGAGAATATTGGTAAAGATGCAGTCCCTGCTTTGATTTTTGCCCTCAATGATCCTGATCAATGGGTTCGTTATTCGGCTGCGGAAGCATTAGGCAATATCGGCAGTGATGCGAAAAATGCAGTACCTGCTCTTATCAATGCACTCAAAGATTCTGATGAATTGGTGCGCGATGTCGCAGGTGAGGCTCTAGAAAGAATCGACCCTAACCTTAAATTTTAGAAATTTTAGGATAATTCCGTAACTCTCCCAAATAACCATGCATCAATCTCAGCGATTATGCGATTATACCAAAGCTCAAAATAGCTACGCCATTTTGAGCTTTGAAAACCCTTAATGAGTTTGGCTTTTACAGCAATTATCGATCAAACGAACCACAAAGGAATTTTTGAAAGCGTTGCTTCGCAACGCTTTCAAAAATTCCTTTGATTTGGGTTTGAGCGCAATGCGCTGTAATTCAACGTGAGTTCGGGATAATTTGAAATAGGCTTGAGAAAGGGTTTGCTACACAAAACCCTTTCTCAAAGCCCAAAAATAAAAGCTTTGCTTAGCAAAGCTTTTATTTTTGGGCTTTGAGAATTTGCCAGCTTAACCCGAACTGACGTTAATTCACAAAAGTGTTGTCACACTTTCGTGAATTGGTATTAGATAGACAGTTGAAAAATTGTAGATTTGCTCCATTCAATCCGCTTACGATCATCTATATGCGAAAATGAAAATACCTGAAGATAAATGATCGAGCCATGCAGCAGTTACTTTACATCGAGATTCCTACACCTCAAGTTGCAGCCGTGAAAACATGGCTCCAGACTGAGTACCAACCTCCCTTTGGGAAAAAATCCGTTGCTAAGCATGGCTTTATTCTCGATCGCCAAAATCGTTCAGGAGCGATCGCGCAATTATCAGTATTTATCTGGACATTACAGCGCACGACTTACCTCAAAATATTTCGCTGGTCAGAGGAGGTGATGGATGGAGAAAAGGAATTTCTCGACCATTTGACCAAGGCGGCGCGGCAAGCTTTTCCCTATGAGTTTAAACAGCCTCCCGCGATCGCGCCAAATCAATCAATTTTTGAAGCCCTTGCTGAGGAATATCCGCTTACGGTTAAATTCTTTCAACGGATTCCCAATGGCGAATATGATCTCAATCGCGTCTACTGGTGGGAAAAGCGTTGGCGGGAAAGTGTTAAGAATCCTGAAACTCCCAAACAGGTGATTTTTGAGGATTCACAAGCTAATTCTGTCAAGCCAGATGCCAAATCAGATACCAAACTAGATGTGATCTATGACATCGTTTATCTGGGCGGAGCATTGGGCGCGATCCATGCGGCGATGATGGCGAAGTTAGGCTATCGCGTTTGCTTGGTGGAACGCATTCCCTTTGGGCGGATGAATCGGGAATGGAATATTTCTCGCGCCGAATTTCAGAATCTTATCAACTTTGGACTCTTCACCAAAGAAGAATTTGAAGCGATGATTACGGCAGAATATGTCGATGGCTTTAATAAGTTTTTTGATAGCAATAATCCGCCCCATCTCAAGGCTAAAGTGCTGCATACGCCTACGGTGTTGAATATTGCGATCGATACTAATCGTTTGTTAGAAATTTGTAGCAAGAAATTACATCAATATGGCGCAGTAATTTGTGATCGCACTGAATTCCAGAAAGTCGTAATTAACGATCATGGTGCGACTATTTTCGCGAAGAATCTGGAAACCGATGCCGAGGTAATTCTCAATTCCCGCTTAGTAATTGACGCGATGGGATCGGCTTCAGCGATCGCACAACAACTAAATTCTGGTCAAGCCTTTGATAGCGTCTGTCCGACTGTAGGCGCAGTTCTCGAAGGTCTTGACAAGCATGTTTGGGATTCAAAGTATGGAGATGTTCTGTTTAGTCATGGCGATATTTCGCGAGGCAGACAATTGATTTGGGAACTATTCCCAGCAGAGAAAGATGAACTGACGATTTATCTGTTCCATTATCACCAAGTCCATCCTGATAATCCGGGATCATTACTGGAAATGTATGAGGACTTCTTCACGATTTTGCCTGAATATCGTCGTTGTGACATGGAGAAACTGACTTGGAAGAAGGCAACCTTTGGCTATATCACGGGACATTACAGCCTCAATGAAAATTCTAAGAAATGTGCCTTTGATCGAATTCTAGCAATCGGTGATGCTGCTTCTTTGCAATCTCCTCTTGTTTTTACAGGCTTTGGTTCCCTCGTTCGCAATTTGCCCCGTCTTGCGACTTTACTGGATACCGCTCTCAAGCATAATTTGCTTACAGCCGATGATCTGAGCCAGATTAATGCCTATCAAAGCAATATTGCAGTCACATGGCTATTCTCAAAAGGAATGATGGTTCCGACGGGAATGCATTTGCCCCCAGAGCGAGTGAACTCAATGCTAAATACTTTCTTTGGATTACTTGCCGATGAACCGCAACCCGTTAGCGATCGCTTTATTAAAGATCGGCTCAATTGGTTGATGTTTAACCGCCTTGCCCTCATTGCAGCCTTTAAAAATCCAAAATTAGTACTTTGGATTTTGGAAATGGCAGGTATTCAGGACTTACTGAAATGGCTATCTAGCTATGGAGCCTTTACCCGCAGTTCTTTAACTAATGCGCTTTTGGGTGGATGGTTGCCGCAGATTTTGCGTAGTTGTCAAACTTGGCTCGAACCGACTAATCCTCGCCTATGGCTGCGTTTGCTTAGCTGGAGCTATGCCATTAATTATTCCGTTGGCAAGCAAGATTCTTAAAAAGCAAAAGATGAGTGGTGACGCTTCGCGTCACCACTCATCTTTTGCTTTTTAACAATTCACGAAAGCGTGACAACACTTTTGTGAATTAAATTTGTGAATTAAAAACCAAACCTAGTAAGGGTTTGAAAAATTAAAGATGGTGTAGCCATTTTTGGTATTAGTTATGAGATTGAGTATCTATATCCGATTTTTTTCTCAATGTAATATCTCTGATCGTGACTGTAAAACCATCTCCTAATTTGACGGCTATGATCTGATACCACCCTGGAGGATGGAGGGGATAGTAGATCTCCTCATCCATGGAAGCGCCAGTCTCCACCACGTTAACTAATTTTTCAAATAGTTTGCGATTAAATTTTTCTAAAAATCTTCTAACAACAAGTTTACCGATCAAGTCTTCTCGGCTGCGATCAAAAAATCTGGCAATCATCGGATTTAAAACGAGACAGCGAAAGTCCATAATGTCGCCCGTCGTCGGATCGCGCACCGCCTGTAGGGCCGCGATGCCATCGGACACGCTATTTAAAACACTAGTAACTAAAGCTCTAGACTGATACAACATCTCTTCAGTCTCTTTGTGTCTGGCAATTTCATCTTGTAAAAAACGCTTCTGACGTTGAATCGTGAGTTGATTTTCTAGCCTCACTACAACTTCCTCTCGCTGAAACGGTTTACTAATATAATCAACGCCGCCAGACCAAAAAGCCTTTACCTTATCAAAAACATCATCTAACGCACTAATAAAAATCACAGGAATATCCCGCAAATCTTCGTCTTCTTTCAAGGCTTGACAAACCTCATAGCCATCCATCTCTGGCATTTTGATATCCAACAGGATCAGATCGGGACGTTTTACCTTCGCTGTTTTCAGAGCCATCCGTCCACTAGTAACGCTACGAACGTTATAGCCAAGTGTAAGCAATAGGTCGCTCAGTAGTTGTAAATTTTCAGGGAGATCATCTACTAGGAGGATATTGCCTGTTAGTTCAAGAGAAGGATTGTAGATCATGAATTAATATTGCGACTTAAACCTGAATCTAATCTATATAATTCATAGAAATATTGAGATTAAATGATTCTATAAACTATTTTTATTTATTTTAATTAGAACACAAAGAACTATTCTTTGTATGTAAATAACGTCAGTTCGGGTTAAGCTGGCAGATTTTCAAAGCCCAAAAGTAAAAGCCTTGCTACGCAAGGCTTTTACTTTTGGGCTTTGAGATAAACCCCAAAGATGAGTGGTGGCGCTTCGCGCCGCCACTCATCTTTGGGGTTTTGATTTGTCCTAAGAGCGGGCTAAAAAGTGCCCGCATTGGGCATTAGTACGAGTTCATTGACTATGGCATCGGCGGGAAGATTTACTAAAGTCATGATTGACTCAGCAACGGTCTCGGGTCGGAGCATGGCAGCCCGATTGAAACTTGGGGGCACTTTATCGCCAAGGCTGTCCCATAGTGGGGTATCGACGGAACCAGGACAGATGGACATGATCTTGATGCCGTGGGACTGTTCTTCGGCAGCGATCGCTTGAGTCAATCCTAATAGAGCAAATTTACTGGCACAGTACGCCGCCCAGTTGGGAAAACCTTGCTTACCTGCAATCGAGGCGACATTGATAATTGTGCCGTTTTTCTGCGATCGCATTGTGGGCAATACCGCTTGTAAGCTCAGAAATACACTCGTAAGGTTCAGGTCAAATAATTTCTGCCATTCAGTGAGGGGCATATTGATCAGCTCGCCAATATAAGCCATCCCTGCGTTATTTATTAAAATATCCACGCCGCCCATATCGGCAACGACTGCTTGCATTTCGCTAGAAACCCGCTCCATCTTGCCTAGGTCAATGGCATAGGCTTTAGCATGACTGTGGATGGGCAATTCGCTAAGAATGCGATCGGGATTGCGACTTACAAGCCCCACCTCTGCACCCGCTTGTAAAAGCCTCAGAGCGACTTCTTTGCCAATTCCACTACTTGCACCAGTAACAATCGCCCGTTTGCCTGTTAATTTCTCTAGCAATTTACCTGATACTGTATCTGTCATGGTTTAACTTGTTTTCCTTGATTCTACGTCAACAGTCTATGTCAAAAAAAGTAGGACGCAGCTTTTGGTGGCTATGGCTAATTGCCAATATTGTTGGCAATACGCTATTACCCTGCTTCATTTGGGAAGATCCCTACGATCTGCGATCGCGTATTTTTCTCAATGAGATTCTGCATGGTGTGGGGCTTTCTATTGCCCAATCAATGGTGTTGCGCGATCGTTTTGCCAAGGAAGGCTGGTGGCTGCCCCTGACGTTATGTGGCTGGAGCATGGGGTTAGCGGTGGTGTTTTTTACGCCATCCCTATCGCTGCGAGCGCAGGAACAAAACTTATCAACGCTCTCTATTTTGGTGATCGATTTTGCGATTATCGGCACAATTGTGGGGATATGCCAGTGGCAATTACTGAAATCGTTTCGGGCGGGCGGGTTGTGGTTGTTTGCCAGTGCGATCGCCCTTTCGTTGAGTGCCCTTGGACTAAATCTCGGCTATATGTTGCAATCTAGCCTGCTAGCAAGTGTATTGCAGGGAGCGATCTATGGGTCGATTACAGGATTAGCGGCTATTAAAGTTTTGCGATCGCCAAAGCTACTGCCCAAGGAAAGAAAGTAAGCAACAGCCGCATATTTACAGCGCTTTGCGCTCAAACCCAAACCAAGGGAATTTTTGAAAGCGTTGCGAAGCAACGCTTTCAAAAATTCCCTTGTGGTTCGTTTGATCGATAATTGCTGTAATACCAATTCCCAAAATGGCGTTGCCATTTTGGGAATCTCAAAGCCTTACTTTGGCGATCAAGTTGGCGATCGAGGTTTCGGTATTGCTTAGATTTCTGACTGGGATTCGACAAACCGTAAATCTCTTTTTAAGAAGGTTTTTTCGCCCGTATCTGTCTCCACCGTTGCCCGAATCAAACTAGTTTTGGTTACTAATAACTTTGCCATGTAATAAGGGCTATCGGGTTCCAGAATCAAAACGCGATCGCCTATCTGCAATGGTCGAATCGTCGGAATTGGCATTGAGTTCTGCTGGTTTTGAGGGTTTCGATCTGCGTCGAAATTTGTATGGCGCTCATCTTTGGTAAAACGCTCAACCGTTGCTGTAGAAGAGATCCGCTCTTCGAGTAGTTTTTCTACATATTGCCGAAGTTTTTGCTCCAAAGCCATTTCTAAAGCAGAAAACCGCTCTTCCTCAAAATCCTCGTTTAAAATATGCTGCAAGCCCTGCATTACTAATTCAGATTCTGTTTTGCCCGTATTTTCAACCTTAGCTAACAGGGATGCATAGATTTCGCTCGATAGTTCGATTGTTAGGAAATGATTAGGAGATTTAATGTCAGATCGTTCCATGGAAGTATTCTTGATAAGATGATGTTTGGCTGCGAAACAATTTCTCTGCTCCAGTCTAAATCCCAAATCAAAAGGCTCAAAATTCAAAGAATAGGAAAATCTATGCCTGTCGAAGTCGGTCAAAAAGCTCCAGATTTTACTTTACCTAGCGATCGTGGTGATATTACCCTCAGTCGCTATGCTGGTAAAACTAACGTTGTACTTGCCTTTTACCCTGGCGATTTTTCTCCCCTCTGTACTAGTGAAATGCAATGTTTTGCAGATGATTGGACAAAATTTCGGGAAGCAGGAGCCGAGATTTTAGGTATTAGTACCGATCCCATCGAAAAGCATCTTGCATTTTCTAAAAAGTTGGGGCTGCAATTTCCTCTACTCAGCGATCGCAATCAAGAAGTCTGCAAAAAATATGGCGTTGCAAGTTTGTTTGGCAGCAAACGCGCCTATTGCATTATCGACATACAGGGCATTGTCCGCTACATGCATATTGAATTTTTGCCCATATTTAAACGCGAAGACAACGAGCTTTTGGTCGTTTTACGAGGCTTAAAGGCTTAATTTCTGAATGATAGTTAATTTAAGAAAATACTTGAGAAAATACTAAGGAAGGGAAGTCATGCGGGCAGCTAGACTAGCTTTTGAGTTTATTGCTCGATGAGCGCTGCTTCAAGATAAATTCAGCGATCGCCAGATCCTGTTGCGTCGTAACTTTGAGATTGGTTTCTTCTCCCATGACAATCTGTACCGCTAATCCAACCTTTTCTAATAAGGCGGCATCATCGGTGACTTCCCATCCTAACTCCAAGGCTTTGAGATGGGCATTTTTGAGCGCTTCCAAATGGAATCCTTGAGGCGTTTGCGCTGCCCAAAGACGATCGCGATTGGGAGTATCAACAATGGTCAAACCATCAACGACTTTAATCGTATCTTTGACGGGAACGGCAGCAATAAAACCTTGCATCCTTTGTAAAGCAGCATCACAGCGATCAAATAGCTCTGGTGTAGCTAAACATCTCGCGCCATCATGAATTAAGACGCGATCGCAGTCCGCTGGCAAAGATTTTAAGCCATTAAATACGGAAGCTTGACGAGTTGCACCACCTTGAATTAACCGAATTGGTTTCAGTTGACTAATCTCATTAAATATCTGTTGAAAATCTGGATAGTCGTGGGGCTGAGCCATCACGCCAATCCAAGCGATCGCTTCTGAGGCGATCGCCGCTTCTAATGTCCATTGCAAAATTGGTTTATCGATCAGGGGCAGCAACAACTTATTGCGATCGGCTCCCATCCGTTTGCCGCTACCCGCCGCAGGAATTAATAAATGACAGGTCATAAGTTTAAGTTAGTCAGCTAAGTGCCACCAACCGAAGGCAGGACCAATAAATCGAATCGTTATCCAAATCGCAATGGTTACACCAATGCCATACCAAGCAGCTTGAGTAGAGACTTCGACAAATTTATTTGCCTTGTCCTTGGTCAAAAAAGGGATCCAAGATGCTACAGGCTCAGAGGTTCCATACTTTTCGCCCATGACTTCCTTGCGGCGCTTTGACTCGCCCATAGCTAATACTCCTCACAAACTAAATAATTCATCTAATAATATCAGTTGATAAGTAGCTGGGCATAATTAAAACCTAGAATCAAAAGCTGTAACGCACGCGCAGCGTGCGCTACAGCTTTTGGGATTTTATATTTACAGCAATTATCGATCAAACGAACCAAGGAAATCTTTGAAAGCGTTGCTTCGCAACGCTTTCAAAGATTTCCTTGGTTTGGGTTTGAGCGCGAAGCGTTATAATTGCGCCTAGCTACTTGTGCCTAGCTACTTATGCCTAGCTACTTATGCCTAGCTACTTATAAGGATGGTGTAACGTAACGCCTGATTGGATATCAAAGGCGTAGAGCTTATTGAGATCGAATCGCCAGAAACTGCGATCGCCAATTTGCCAATGGTGTTCTAAACCAACATCCGCCGAAACTCGCGCTCTCAATTCGCCATCTGGCAACTTTAACAATACAATTGTTTCCGAGCCGAGCGCTTCCACGAGTTCCACCATTCCCTCAAGGTGAGCAGTTTCTGAAGTTGCAGGTTGTAAATCTTCAGGACGGAATCCCATCGTGAAGGAGCGATCGCGTCCAACTTCTCTCAGAGATAATTCATGAATGGAGATCGGGTGGATCAAACTTTCTCCCAGTAAAGAGCCATCGCTATTGACTTGCACGGGCAAGAAATTCATCGGTGGTGACCCCATAAATCCAGCTACAAAAGCATTCGCAGGTTGGCGATAGATATTTAGAGGTGTATCTACCTGTTGAATATCGCCTTTATTTAAAACCACAATGCGATCGCCCATGGTCATTGCTTCTACTTGATCGTGGGTCACATAGATCGTCGTTACTTGCAACTGTTTCTGTAACTGAACGATCTGCGATCGTGTATCGCTCCGTAGCTGAGCATCCAGATTTGATAAAGGTTCATCCATCAGAAATACTTGAGGATTACGCGCGATCGCTCTTCCCAAAGCCACCCGTTGTTTTTGCCCCCCCGATAACTCCTTGGGCTTGCGGGTTAATAAATGAGAAATTTGCAATGCTTCTGCAACCTGCTGCACTCTTTGGTCGATCTCGGCAAGGTGTTTTTTTCTGGTCGCATTAAACCAAGATAAGGGAGATGAATTTAGCGATCGCTGTCTTCTCAAACCAAAGGCGATATTGTTATAAACCGTCATGTGTGGATAGAGTGCGTAACTTTGAAATACCATCGCAATGTCACGTACTTTAGGCGGCAAATGATTGATCTGACGATCGCCCAGATAAATAGAGCCATCGCTTAACTCTTCAAGTCCTGCAATCAGTCTTAACAGCGTACTTTTGCCACAGCCCGAAGGTCCCACTAAAACCAAAAACTCCCGATCGTTCACTTCGAGATTGATATCTCGAAGCACGATATTTTGTCCAAATTTTTTGGTAACACCACACAAATGCACGGGAGCCATCGTAAAACATCCTAATCAAATCGATTTTGAGACTTTTTGCATCACAGAAGTTAAAAATCTCAAAGCTAATTTTATCCCTTCCCGTCCGAATAATTCCGAATAATATAGCTGCCGTCAACGGCATCAGGACATAAAACCCAAAATAGTGTTGCCGCGCGGAGTGCGGCAACACTATTTTGGGTTTTAATTTTGTCCTAACAAGACTGACAGCAGCTTAACCAATTCAAAAAATGGCGTTGCCATTTTTTGAATTGGTTAAGTAGTTCGGCATAATTAAAAACCAAAACCAGAGAGCATACCGCCCGCGCAGCGGGCG
>NZ_ALWB01000123.1 GCF_000332215.1 Pseudanabaena biceps PCC 7429 | reverse complement strand
GAATTACCCCCTGTGGCGCACGCGCAGCGTGCGCCACAGATTTTTAATCTGGATTTTAATCTTGACTTAAGACAAATCAAACCGCAAGAATTGATTAGCGGCGCTTCGCGCCGCTAATCAATTCTTGCGGTGTACAATTGGCGATATATATAAGCTTCCTCAAGTCCCCCCGCAGTAAATATGGTAGGAAATTGGATGACTTATCATCAGCTAGCTAGATTGGCGATCGCGATCGCCATATTTGTCAATATTCCTGAGGCAGTCAATGCCGAAAACTATATTAATAATCGGACTTGCCCTGCGGATTTTCCAAGCTTGAGCCAGTCCTTAGCCAAGGATTTGCCCGATTATCTCAATCGCGTTTATAGCCGTTTGCGGATTAATCGGGAGGTAATGACCGTAAGTCAACCAGAACTAGAGCCTTTGCCCCTAGCGCCCGATCAAGATCGCGATCGCCTGCCACAGCAGGTATTTCTCTCGATGCTGGAACGACAAACGGGAAGGTCAGAAACAACGCAGCGTGCTTACTGGTTATTTGTTGTGCCGACTGCTCATGGTTGGCGGTTGGCGATGGCTTTTATGCGAGTCGGTCAAACTCCCCCTGTGGACGTAAGTGAAGCGGCGATCGCTGATGCTGCCAATAAATGGTTTCGCGACTATTGTGATCCTCGCTATAAGCTCTAGGATAATAAATATCGGCTCAGCCGATATTTATTGCGTTCAAATACGTTTAAAACTATGTCCTTATTTCAAACCCTGCGATCGCAAATGCCTGCGGAGACTCCAGCGCAATTAGAAAGCATGGATGCTTTTTGGGCTAGCTATCGTCAAAGTAATCAGGCGATCGTACCAGTAGTGCAAATGGCGCAGGGGAAAATAGGCGAACAAAAGGGCAAACAAAAGGGCGAACAAAAGGGCGAACAAAATTTTGATGTGATCGTTTGCGGCGGTACTTTGGGGATCTTCATCGCCTGTGCATTGCAATGTCAAGGCTGGCGCGTTGCCATTATCGAGCGGGGCATCTTACGCGGAAGAGAGCAAGAATGGAATATTTCCCGACAGGAATTAAATGCTTTTTTAGAATTAGGTTTATTAACTGAGCTCGAACTCGAAACTGCTATTGCCACTGTATACAATCCTGCGCGAGTTGGTTTTAATGGCGGTAAAGAGCTATGGGTACGCGATATTCTTAATATTGGGGTCGATCCTGTTTATCTACTCGAAGTTCTCAAACAAAAGTTTTTGGGTGCGGGTGGAACGCTATGGGAACAAGCCACATTTACGCAAGCGATCATCTATACCGATGGTGTATCCGTAGAATTTGCACGACAAGATGATCGCTTAGATGATCATGATCGTGTAGATCGCGAGAAGATCGCTATTAAAGGAAGACTGTTACTGGATGTCATGGGGCATTTTTCCCCGATCGCTAAGCAAGCGCGATCGCAAGTACAGGGCAGTATCAAACCCGATGGAGTTTGTATGGTGGTCGGTAGTTGTGCAAAGGGGATGCCAGAAAGCACTTACGGCGACCTGATTTATAGCTTTACCCCCATCCAAAATCAATGCCAGTATTTTTGGGAAGCATTCCCTGCGCGGGATGGGAGAACCACTTATATGTTTACCTATGTGGATGCTGATCCGCAACGTCCGAGTTTCGCGCAATTGATGGAAGATTATCTTTTTTTGCTCCCTAAATATCAGAACATCGAACTTTCCCAACTGGAATTCAAACGAGTTCTCTTTGGCTTTTTTCCTTCCTACCAAAATAATCCTTTACAGACTCCTTGGGATCGGATTTTACAGGTAGGGGATAGTTCGGGAATGCAGTCTCCCCTTAGTTTTGGGGGCTTTGGGGCAATGGTACGCCATCTGCCGCGCTTGAGTAAGGGGATTAACAACGCTTTGCAAGCTGATTTATTAACCAAGGGAAATTTGCGATCGCTCCAACCCTATCAACCCAATCTATCGGTAACTTGGCTATTTCAAAAGTCCATGAGTGTTGCTGTCAATCAAAAAATCGCAAGCGATCGCATTAATTATTTACTCAATGTCACCTTTACGGTAATGGAGAAACTAGGCGATCGGGTTCTCTATCCTTTTTTGCAAGATGTCGTGCAGTTTATCCCCCTCGCTCAAACGATGCTAGCGATGTCCATTGCCGAGCCCATCCTAATTCTCAAAATCATGCAACAGGTAGGGATTCCAACCTTGTTCGATTGGCTCAAGCATTATCTTGGCTTGGGAGCATATAGTTTTTGCGATCTAATTAGCCCACCGCTAGAATCAGCGATCGCCAACCTCCTCCCCGAACAACAATATCGGTTACAAAGTCGGATCGATGCATGGCACTACGGTTCAGGCAGTGATTATCAAAGAAATCATCAAAAAAATCATCAAAGAAATTATCCAAGAAGTGACAGCCCATAAAGCTAAGGAACATATTCACTATTCTAAAGGTCATACCTAATTGGGCATAAATGTGCTTACAGCCTTTATCGATCAAATAAACCATGAGGAAATTTTTGCCAGCCCTACGAAGCAAGGCTGGCAAAATTTCCTTGGTTTGGATTTGAGCGCAAAGCGCGGTAAAACACTTAAAGCCTTAGAGTCGATTCTTGTTCACAGCCAATAGTAAGTAGTTAGGCATAATTAAAAAACAAAACCAGCGAGCATACCGCCCGCTACGCGGGCGGTATGCTCTTCTAGGTTTTAAGTTTACTTATGCCTAGCTACTTACTTGTTCATTTGCAAAACCAAAAATAATGAATTGGTATAAATTAGAGTTGTGGCGTAAAGCGCCACAACTCTAATTTTTTTAAGAGAAAACCTCATGCCCGAACGAATTGTGCCACAAGCAGGACAGGAATCTGTATGGGACTATCCCCGCCCTGCTATTCTCGAAAGTACAAATAAACATATTCGCATCGTTTGCAATGGCATCGTCATCGCTGAAACCCAACGTGCTAAGCGCGTTTTGGAAACCAGTCATCCTCCTTGCTACTACATTCCCTTAGCAGATATTCAAATGGAATATTTAATTGAGACTTCGCGGAGAACAATGTGCGAATGGAAGGGAATTAGTCAATATTATGATATAGCGATCGCGGATAGATACATTCAAAATGCAGCTTGGCGATATGCCCACCCGACCCCTAATTTTGTAGATATTCAAGATTCATTAAGTTTCTATGGCAGTCTGATGGATGCCTGCTATGTCAATGATGAGCTAATCACACCGCAAGCAGGCGATTTTTATGGTGGCTGGATTACTTCCGATATCGTAGGTCCCTTTAAGGGCGAAGCAGGAACTTGGGGCTGGTAAATTTAGGGCTGTTGGCTCTGATCAATTGGCTCTGATCAATTGGCTCTGGTAAATTGAGGAAATTGAGGATAGCAAAAAGTAAAGACGATGCTTTGTAACGTCTTTGCTTGGGGGTTTAGTTGGGGGTTTAGTTGGGGGTTTGGTATGATGATCGCCATTACTCTTGATATTCATCTAAATCATGACACCAATGATTTCTTTCAAACTCTCCGAACTCGCTTCAGAGCTAGCCACCGTCTTACCCGATTGTCACTTTGAGTCCGATGGTGACGATCCGATCATTACAGGTGTAGCAGCGATCGATAAGGCAAAAGCAGGAGAAATCACCTTTGTGTCTTCATCAAAATTTGTTTCTAAACTCAAAGATACGCAAGCCAGTGCGGTCATTCTCGATCAAAAAACACCATCAACCTTGCCCTGTATTCGTACCACTAATCCGCGCATTCTCTTTGCTAAGGTTCTCGAAAAATTTTATCAACCACCCACCGCACCCCTTGGCATCCATCCCACTGCAATTTTAGGCGAGGGCGTACAATTGGGAGAGAATGTCGCGATCGGAGCCTATGCCGTAATTGGCGATCGCACCAAAATTGCCGATAACGTCACAATTTTTCCCCATGTCACCATTTACAACGATGTCGAGATTGGCATGGGCACGACCATTCATGCCAACTGTGTCATTAGGGATCGTACTCAGATCGGTGCGAATTGTATTTTTCATCCCAACGCCGTACTTGGTGCTGATGGATTTGGGTTTGAACTCTCCCCCAATGCCACTTGGTATAAAATCCCGCAAACGGGTCATGTCATCATTGAAGATAATGTCGAGCTGGGTTGCTCCTGTGCCGTCGATCGCCCCTCCGTCGGTGTAACCATAATTCATAAAGGGGCAAAGCTGGATAACTTCGTGCAAATCGCTCACGGGGTGACAGTTGGAGCGCACTCGGTTCTTGCGGCGCAGGTCGGCTTAGCAGGTGGGGTCACCCTCGGTCACCATGTGGTTATGGCGGGACAAGTAGGAGCCAACGATCGCGTTCATGTTGGGGATGGCGCAATTATTGGCGGCAAAGCTGGCATTACCAGTGATGTGCCCGCAGGCGCTTCTATGATCGGGTTCCCCACAGTTCCTGAGAAAAGCTGGAAGCGCGTTGTTATCGCTGAACGTCAGCTTCCCGATCTACTCCATACCGTTCGCAAATTGGAAAAGCGCATTGCCGAACTAGAATCAAAGCTTGCTGAATAAATTTATCTAGATCCATGACTCAACTGATTAGTTTTAAACTCTCTGAACTGGCAGCCGAGTTTAGGGAGCTATTGCCCGATTGCCATTTTGAATCCGATAGTACCGATCCGATCATTACAGGTGTCGCCGCGATCGCATCTGCCCGATCGGGAGAGGTGACCTTTATCCCCACAGCAAAATTTATTCCCCTACTTGAGGAGACTCAAGCCAGTGCAGTCATCCTCGATCTGCAAACGCGTTCCTCCTTACCCTGTATTCGCAGCGCCTATCCTCAGATTCTGCTTGCCAAAATTCTCGAAAAGTTTCACCCACTAGTGGCTCCCGCTGTGGGTATTCATCCCACAGCGGTTTTGGGTGAAGATGTACATCTGGGCAAAAACGTGACGATCGCCCCCTACGTCGTCATTAGCGATCGCGTCAAAATTGGCGATAATGCCATAATCGATTCCCGCGTGACCATTTACAACGATGTGGAAATTGGGGCAAATACAGTCATCCATACCAGTTGTACGATCGCGGATCGTACTAAAATTGGCGCGAATTGCGTCATCTACCCTAATACAGTTCTCGGAGCCGATGGGTTTGGGTTTGACCTTGCCCCTGATGGGAATTGGTATAAAATCCCTCAAATTGGGCGGACAATCATTGAAGATAATGTTGAGATCGGTTGCTCTTGCGGCGTTGACCGTGCAGCGATCGGTATGACAACCATTCGACAAGGAGCAAAGCTCGATAACTTGGTGCAAATTGGTCATGGCGCAGAAGTCGGAGCCGATTCACGACTCGGTTCGCAGGT
The DNA here is from genome assembly GCF_000332215.1 of Pseudanabaena biceps PCC 7429. Classification (GTDB taxonomy): domain Bacteria; phylum Cyanobacteriota; class Cyanobacteriia; order Pseudanabaenales; family Pseudanabaenaceae; genus Pseudanabaena; species Pseudanabaena biceps. The sequence goes on along the minus strand of NZ_ALWB01000123.1, from coordinate 12,052 downwards.
AGGATTAGCGGGTGGGGCGACGCTCGGACATCATGTGGTCATGGGGGCGCAGTCGGGTTCTGCATATCACCTTCATATTGGTGATGGTGCAAATATTGGTGTTAATTCAGGTATTCCTAGCGATATTCCCGCAGGTGCGCGGGTGGTCGGCTATCCCGTCGTTCCTGAAGAAGATTGGCATCGCATTACTATTGCTAAAAGTCACCTTCCCGCTCTCCTCCGCACTGTCCGTCAACTGGAACAAAAAGTTTCGGAACTAGAAGCCAAGATTGCTGAATAATACCAAAACTAAAAATGGCATAGCCATTTTTAGTTTTTCAAACCCTTATACCAAATCACAAAATGGCTACGCCATTTTGTGATTTTAAAACCCTTACTGGGTTTGGTTTTCAATTCCCAAAAGTGTAGCCACACTTTTGGGAATTGGTTTTATATTTACTTGCGCCTAACTACTTAGCAACATTCACTTGACCTAGGACAAATCAAACCCCAAGAATTGACTGGCGTGGCTTCGCGCTGCGAGTCAATTCTTGGGGTTTATGCCTATTCACTTGCGCAATGTGTTTAATCGACAACTTGAACGTCAATATCAATCGTTCCTGGTGGGGAAAGCCGTACAAATTTATTTTGTTGCTCTTGGAGGGGTTCACCACAGTTAGGACATTGAAATTGACTTGATCGGGAAGCATTAAAAGTCGCATCGCAAACGGGACAGTCTGAAGTGACGATGCTACGTTTAATCCACCATTGCAAACCGAAAAAGGCAATTACAGGAACAAATGTAACTAGACCAACTAGGATAAAGAAAGAATTAACGAGCCAGCCTAAACCGATCGTGCTCAATGTCCAAAAAATCAGTAAAGCCGTTAGCCAAAAGCGCACACCTGACCAGCGATCGTCACCGCCGCCACCACTGGGAAGGTTATTGCCAAATGTGTAGTATTTCATGAGTTTGAGCCCCTGTTTTGAGTCCCTGTATTTACCTGTAGCGATCGTAACACTCTTAATTAATCTTACCCTTCCCCTTTGTGTATGGATAACCGCAAAGTCTTGTTTGGAATTGGTATAACGCGAGTAGCGGCATCACTACCCATCTGTTGGGTATTGCTATGGAAATTAGCGTTATTTTAATTTTTATGAGTTTTCATGAGTCGTCGGTTTCTAGATTCTATAGGGTAAACAAATGATATATTTGCGATAGGCATCGTATTTTTCTAGGTTTTTTTTTATGTTTTTCGGGGTTAGGATTTACAGCGCTTCGCGTCATCAAGCCTAAGGTCTCGAAATCTTGTCATCTTATTTGACATTCAGACATTCAATTGACACTCGTTTTTCTAAATTCTTTCTAAATTCTAAGGAACTGCGTTCATGACTCTGCCAAACCTTTTTCCTCAATGTCAAGATTTACAGTCACAGGTTGAAGCGGTTCTACAGCTTTTACAGCAGGAACCAAGCCTACGATCGCAGCATGACGGAAGTGTTGTCCAATCTTCTCTCAGGAAGGCGATCGCGCCAACTTTTGAGATCGTATTTGCAGGAACCTTTAGTGCGGGGAAATCCATGTTGATTAATGCGCTATTAGAAAGGGAATTGCTCTATAGCGCCGAGGGACATGCCACGGGGACAGAATGCAAAATTGCCTTTGCGAAAGTGGGCGAAGAAAGGGTGGTCTTGACCTTTCTCAGCGAAGTGGAAGTGCGCGAGCAGATACAAGCGCTATGCCAGCTCGTCGGGCAGATCGCTCCAATTAATATTAATCAAATCGAATCTCTCAAGCAATTGCAAACTCTGACGCTTGCCATAATCGAGCAGGAAGGAGGCAAGAGCAAATCAAAACGTGCTAAGGATGCTGATGCGCTGAATCTGTTGATTGAAGGTTTTATTATTAACCGCGATCGCATTAGTTCTCTAGCTAATGCCACCTATTCGATGGAGCAATTTGGGTTTGAAAATCTCAAGAAAGCTGCTGATTATGCAAGGCGTGGAGCTAATAGCGCCGTACTCAAACGAGTGGAATACTATTGTAATCATCCCTTGCTTCAGGATGGCAATGTTATCATAGACACCCCTGGGATCGATGCCCCGATCAAAAAAGATGCCCTACTCACCTTTGAGAAAATTCAAAACCCCGATACCTCAGCAGTGGTATTTGTTCTGAAAACTGCCTCAACGGGAGAGCTTACTTCCGATGAGACAGAACTCAGCGAAGCGATCCAAAACAATTCAGGTATTCGCGATCGCGTATTTTATGTGTTTAATCGGATTGATGAGACTTGGCGAAACGAGCAACTACGGAGTCGCCTCAACCACATCGTTGCTAGCCAATTTCGCAATAGCTCGAAAATCTATAAGACCAGTGGTTTGCTGGGTTTCTATGGTAGTCAAATTAAAAATACGAGCATTGGCGATCGCTTTGGTTTAGATTCGATATTTGCAGAAAGTGTTAAGTCGGTGGGTGGAGAAGAAGGTACGCCCCAATTTGTCAATGAATTTAACAGCTATTGTCTGGTTTCTGGCAAGCTGGATATTGCTAAATTCCCAATTCCCTACAGTGTCTTAGAAACCAATGCCAAGAATGAGAAATATGTAAGGTTGCTGAGTAGTTTAGGTACAAACCTAATTAACCAATTGATTAAGGATAGCGGGATTGAAGAGTTTCGGGCGGCAATTACCAATTATCTCACCTATGAGAAACGTCCATTGCTTTTTGCCGATCTTGCCGACGATCTGCAACCGATTTGTATTGCGCTCCGCCAGTCCTATTTGGAAACATGGCATAAGTTGGAAAGTCAACCCCGTGACATTGAAGCCATCAAATCTCAGGAATTACAGAAGCTCGGTCACGACCTCAAACAGATTGGCGATCTCTTCCGTGAGCATATTGCTCAAGAGCTAAATGATGCGGTAGCAAGCAATAAGAATCAAGGCTTGGAGACTGATTATCGGAAGCTCAAAGAAAATATGGTGCGACGATTGGATGAATTGCTAGAAAATTTCTCCGTCGCTGATGTCCACCAACGCGCTCAGGCTAGCCATCGGCGCAATTCCGTTGTCCCATTGATGGGGATTCTAGCCGAAGGTTTTTACTTTTTAGCCAATGAGCTAGAAGAAGTGCTGGTGGAGAACTCTCAAAAGATTGCTGTTAATTTCTTTCAGAATTTAATTGAGACGATCAAGAAGACGACCTATTATCGCGAACTCTATCGCTTGTTGGGTAATGATGGTGGTATTGAGCTGCGCTTAGAAAACCTTGCCCAGACCGCATCGGCTGCCATAGTCAATGAAGCGAGAACGGAATGCGATCGCTATGTGCGGGAACGACCAGAGTTTTATGCAGAGGAAACCAATATCATTTATCAATTGCGTCAGACTCTACAACAAGCCTGTCGTGGCTACGATTATCAGAGCATGATCGAGTCGGAGCCAGCAATTCGGCAGTTGTTGAAACTGGATTTTGAATTGAAGGTGAAAGATACAATTATGCGTACTTTTCGCCAGACAATCAATCAAACCTTCAGCACGCATTTGCTAGCCAGTGCCGAAAAACAGTCAGATGCCATTTTGCAGCAATACGATCGCGCCCGCGATTATCTAGCCCAAACCTTAGAAAAAGAAGCTCAAGTAAAGCTCGATAAAAATCGTAGTTTACAGGATGCTATAGAGAAAAATATTGCTATTTACAACGAATCTATTTCGGGGATCAATCAATGTTTAGAAGCGTTAGATTTATCGCGTAAAAAGTTGCCAATCATCAGTGAAATTGATTTATCAGTCCCAACAGTTATCGTTGATGTAGTTGATGTAATTGATGCAGATTCTTTTGTTGTTGATGGATTGCAAGATTTAGAAGCATAATAACGAAATTTTGAAATATTTTTTATACTAAGAAGCTAGGCATGAGTAATACCAAGTTAAGAAATGGCGTAGCCATTTCTTAACTTGGTATTATTAATTTTTAGAAACGCGAGATTTTGACACAAATTATAAGCAAATTATAAACAGAGATACTTTGCACAGGTCTTAACGCGATCGCAGTTATACCAATTTCCAAAAGTGTGGCTACACTTTTGGAAATTAAAAATCAAACCCAGTAAGGGTTTTTAAATCACAAAATGGCGTAGCCATTTTGTGATTTGGTATTAGTTGTTGCTTGGGGCGAAATTATAATATTATTTAGGTAAGTGGGCTTAATTAAATATGGTAGATTCAAAAATGAAATGCAACACCCTAACTCAAAGCTGGCTGTAGTATTTCGAGAAATATCCCATTTAAAACACCCACAATCCAATGTGAGATATTGTCGCTTCTTAGTATTTTAAAGTTTTACTACAGGCGGTTTTGAGTGGGTGTTGCATTTCATCCTTGAATTGGCGTATAAAACCCTAAAATCTGCGGCACACGATGCGCGTGTGCCGCAGATTTTAGATCTGGGTTACTTAATGGGAAGGAAAACTTCGAGCTAAAAATGCACCTATGGCAGATAAAACACCACGGATAAATATTCCACCTGAAGTCAGAAAATATGTCTTCGATCGCAATAGCTATCAATGTCAAAGTTGCTATAAAACTGACCTGAGCGCCAAGACATTACAAATCGACCATATTATTCCGTTAGCTGAGGGGGGAAGCAATGACCTTAGCAATTTGCAAACTCTTTGTGCCAAATGTAATAGCCAAAAAAGAGACAAAATCGATCCGCGCTTTCGGAGATTATTTAGCGATTGAATTAAAGAATTGCGGATGTTTTGGCGACGCATCCCTTTAATTCAAGTTACAGCAATTTTCGATCAAAAGAACCACAAGAAGCTTTTTGAAAGTGTTGCGAAGCAACACTTTCAAAAAGCTTCTTGGTTTGGATTCGAGCGCAAAGCGCTGTAATTCAATTTAATTCAATGGATTAAGGCTGTCTCATGTATAATTCATAGCTATTTACATAGCTCTTTACATAGCTCTTTACATAGCTTATTTCTCTATGGTTACTAATCTTGTAAAACCGACAGTAGAAAGTTTTTGGAACGAATACAACATTCGCCTCGAACCTTGGAGTATTGGCTACGATGCGCCAGTCAGCATCAATCCTGAAGAGATTCCCACTAACGATAAGATCAATACCGAGGTCGAAGTCAGTAATGCTCAGTGGCAGCCCATTAGAGCCGCGATCGCCCCAGAACTTCCCAATCAAATCTTATTTATTGATGGACGGTTGCGTCTAGATGCTAGATTTCTGGGACGAAGTGACGATGAAATTTTGTATGGAGCTTTTGCGACGATCGCAGTCGGCGCAGTGCTTGTAGATCGGGTTAAGAGTCGAGCCAAATGTATTGCGACTGAAATCAAACGGATTATCGCAATGGGGGGAAACTTAACCGCTCCGCCCACCGTAATTCCTTGTCCTATCAGTGGTCGAGGCGATCTTAAATATGATTATTGCCTAACCAATAGCAACAATGAGCCCGATACGCCTTCGCAAATCGTACAGAGTGCCATGCTTGATGAGGAACTGCGGATTGCCAACGAACTATCGCTAAATAAGGAATTAATTCACGAAGACACCTTAATTGTGCGCGATGGTCCCTTGCTCTATCGCGTTTATCAAACTCCTTTCGCGACCATTGGCTATGTCAAAACCATGGGTAAGGCTTACCTCAAGGGAGAAAATGCACAAATTATGCGATCGCTTAAAGTAGGAGAACGCACACCGATTTTTCGGATTGCTAATACGCATGGCTCTAACCTCAGTTGGTATTTGCGTTCGGGGAGTAAGGATCTCAATTATAAAAAGCTGGGCTACCACGATTTACATGGGATCATTCGGATCGATCTCGATGGAGGGCTAGACCTCGCCCATGCAAAAGCGATCGCCGATCAAAGCACCTATTTAATTCCTCAATATGCATCCCATCCTAGTCGCGATCCCCGCGCACCACAAAATTTAACACCCGTTGGAGCCTTAGAGAAGGAGCTAGGACGGAGAATGGGCAGTCGCGAATTAATTTCCCGCCGTTTGCGTGACTTTCTCGCCAAATCCGCCATTAATTCCCTATAGATTCTCAATTTCCCAGTTAAAATCGCCAGCAATTCAATGGGTAAAAACTGTAGCTTCGCGATAAGAGAATGGACATAGGAGAGTATCATGGATATGTAAGAAGATTGTCATAGTAAATTTTCAGAAAATATTCCAACGCATTTACAAATGCTACAAAAACGCCCCCCCCATCCTAAATTCAATTTGATTTTTATTGCTTTTCTGGGGCTATGCATTGATATCTCTGGAGCTATTTTACTCCCACAAAGCAAACAAGGAGTTATTGCTCAAAATGGCATTCAAGTTCGGACTAATCAATGGTTAAAAGTTGAAAAAGTATCGGGAAATGTCACCTATCGTAATTTATATAACTATGAGAATCGACCTGCCCAAAATGGCGATCGCTTGCAAACTCCTAGCGATGAAATTTCTACGGGAGCAAATGGCACGGCAGTTTTAAGCGTCGATACGGGGGTAGGTTCGATCTATGTTTCTGAAAATACAACTATTAGAATTAATTCCTTTAAAATAGCTGCTGATAATGGTCGTATTACCAATTTATTTGTACCTCGTGGCAAGGCAAGATTGCAAATAAGAAAATTTACCAATCGTGGCTCTCAACTTAATATTCAAACCCCTGCGGGAATTAGTGGAGTCAGGGGAACTAGATATATTGTGCAATCTAAAAACAGTGGCGACATGGTGATTACAACTCTTCAAGGAAGTGTGGCTACTACAGCTCAAAACCAGACCAAAATGGTTAATGGGGGATTTCAAAATCTAACCGTGGTCGGACAGCCACCTTCCACACCTGTTCCTATTAATAATGATGCGAGTTTGAAATATGCGATCGATCGCCGCGCATCGGGTTCAGGTCGGTCTATTGTTTTGATCGGTTACACCGATCCTTTTAACACTGTGAAGGTAGAGGGAAAAGAGCAAGCTTTAGATCGCAGTGGCAAGTTTTATCTTCAATTGCCTGCCCCTTCCAGTTTAAAGGTCACAGTAACGGTGGAAAACACTACGGGAAAAATACAAGTCTATGAGATCCCTATTCTCTGAGTTTATTTCTCGATTAGTTCCTAAACTATTGCTGAATCATCGTATCAATAGTAGGCGATCGCGATTGCTACATCCGATCTGGCGCGTTTTACCAACCATATTTGCTACGAGTATCACTTTACTACTGACGCTATATTCGGGCTTTTTACAACCTATCGAATTGTTTGCCTACAATAGCTTTACGAATTGGCGAGGCGATCGCCCTTGGGACGAACGGTTGATGATGATTAGCATCGATGATGAGAGTATCCAAAAACTGGGTCGATTTCCATGGACGCGCGATCGCTATGTCCAGCTTTTACAAAAACTCGAACCCGCAGAAACCAGTGTTATTGGTTTTGATATTTTATGGTCTGAGCCCAGTGGCAACGATCGGGAACTAGCCGCAGCAATTGAGCGATCGCAAAAAGTAGTGCTAGCAATGGCTTGGGATAAGTCGGGTCAGCCCTTGTTACCCGTAGAGCCGATTGGCAATGCAGGTGCGGCAGTTGGGCATATTCTCAAACGTGAAGATATTGATGGAATTGTCCGCCAAATGGATTTACAAATCCATGATGTGCCAACTCTTGGCGTTGCCATGCTACAAACCTACGATCTGACCAATGCCACGTTTAATCTATTACCTCAACTAAATCAGACCTTAACTATTAATTGGACAAAGCGAGTTAAAGATATCCCTCAAGTATCATTTAGCGATGTTATTAACGATCAGGTTCCCTCATCCGTCTTCTATCATAAAATTATCTTAGTCGGTGCAACTGCTTCAGGGATAGATAGTTTAGTCACTCCCTTTGACCGCAATCCACCTGCCAGCGGCGTGCATTTACATGCCATGGTTTTACAAAATTTACTCCAAAAGAATTCGCTGGTAGTTACCAATTCCAATGACATCTGGATTTTGGCTCTAGTTGGCAGCCTGATCATTAGTTTACTCTCACCCAGAAAGAATTTATGGATCGGGAGTATCAGCGCTTTCGCTTTGGCTGGAATCTGGGTGATTACGGCTTTTATCGCTTTTATTGCTAATTACTGGATAGCGATCGCCGTTCCTATTTTGATGATTCTGTTAACGGGATTCGCGATCGCGCTACAGGAGCGTTGGCAAGTGTGGCGATCGTTGCAAACTACCAAAATTCAGCTTGAATACGAATCAACCCACGACCATTTGACAGGATTGTACAACCGTTCGCAGTTTGAGAGGATTTTACAAAACCTGCTCCATCAGAATATTCCATCTTTGCCCAAGCGCGATCGCCCCCATCTTCTAGCGATTCTCTGGATTAATATTGCTCGATTTAAAAATATTAATGATACCTTTGGGCATCCCATTGGTAATTTGCTCATTGTGGAAGTCAGTAAATGCTTGCGGAGTACCGTACCCTCTCAAGTATCTATTGCTCGTTTTGGAGGAGCCGAATTTGTCATCCTTTTGGAGAGTCTGAGCGATGAGCAGGAAGCGATCGCCATCGCCGATGCGATCCAAAGCAAATTTAAAATTCCTTTTATAATCGCAGGAAACCAGATTGATATTTCGGCAAATATTGGTATTAAATTCCATCAAATCAATCCTATCGAAGAGCGTAATTCTTCAGAAATAAACTCGCCTGAGATTCTTTTGAGAGATGCCGATACCGCAATGTTTTATGCCAAAAAATTAGGAATCTCCTGCAATCAGGTCTTTCATATCTCTATGCGTGAAAGAGTGCTCAAGCGCCTACAGCTCGAAAAAGATCTTCGTAAAGCTGTTGCGATCAGTCAAGACATTCAGAATCAACCCCATCAAGAATTTCTCATCTATTACCAACCAATCCTCGCCCTCAGCAATATGCAAATCGTAGGCTTAGAAGCCTTGATTCGGTGGCAACATCCCGAACGTGGATTGATATCGCCTACTCAGTTTATTCCTCTGGCGGAGGAAACGGGGCTGATCGTTCCTATCGGTGATTGGATTATGCGAAATGCCTGTTTACAGCTCAAGTCTTGGCATCAGAAATTCCCTAAAGCCAAAGACATTACCATCAGTGTGAATCTATCTCCTAAGCAGTTAGCGCAGAAGGATGTACTCGAAAAATGTCTCAATATTCTCCAGCAGACGCAGTTATCGCCAGAACACCTGAAGATCGAATTAACGGAAAGCTCGATTATGGAAAACCCCAACTCAGCGCTAACTATCCTAAATCAGATGCGTCAAGTAGGTATCAAGATTTATATTGATGACTTTGGTACTGGTTATTCCTCGCTTGCCTATCTACATAAGTTTCCTTTTGATGGTTTAAAAATTGACCGTTCCTTCGTTAATAATATCCATACCAATACCAATGGTATGGGCATTCTCCAAGCAATTATTGCTTTAGCTAAGAGTGTTAAGGCCCATATCGTGGCGGAAGGGATTGAAAGCTTAGCCCAGTTAAATTATTTACAAGATTTGCTCAGTGAAGATGGGGATGGACAGGGTTTCTTTTTGTTTAGACCGCTTGATGTTAAAGCGATCGAAGCCATCTTTCAATCTATATAGCAATTCTAATTCACTTGAGTTCGGGATGATTTGAAATGGGATTTGAGAAATGGTTTGCGTAGCAAACCATTTCTCAAATCCCAAAAGGAAAAGCCTTGCATAGCAAGGCTTTTCCTTTTGGGATTTTAAAATTTGCCAGCTTAACCTGAACTGACGTTACTTATAGCGCAAAGTGCTGTAAGAATATTTTGCGATCGCAGCTTTAGTTGCTACTGCTTAGATCGGTTGAAAGTAAAAAGCAAAGCCCAAAATTGCATAGGTCGCCACTAATAAAGAACCTTCTAGCCAATTCGATCGCCCATCCGAACTAATCGAATTAGCAATCAGTACCGCTACAGCAACTGCCACTAACTCAAAGGGATTGAAATTTAAATCCATCGGTTTACCCATAAACCAACCCACAATCACCAGTAAAGGCGCAACAAATAGGGCGATCTGCATACTTGATCCTACGGCAACTGATACTGAAAGTTCCATCTTGTTCTTCATGGCTACGGTAATTGCCGTTGTATGTTCGGCAGCATTGCCAATAATCGGTAACAAAATCACCCCAGTAAATAATTCGGTTAAACCAAGCTGAGCCGTTGCTTCTTCTAGGGTTCCGACCAGTAGTTCAGATTCTAGAGCCACTAGCAAAGTCACTCCAAAAAGAACCGCAATCCATAGTCCTAAATTGATTTGTTGGGGATGTCCTTCCGATATCTCTGCGTCATCGGCTTCCGACTTACCGACATCATAGAGGTAGGCATGGGTTTTCATTGAAAATAGAAGCGTCAGGCAATAAACCACAATCAGCACGATCGCCACAGCGATCGATAGCTTTTGCAAAATTGCTTCGCTAATGCCCACCGATGTGAAATTTGCGGCTGTCGGTAATAGGATAGCGACCACCGCTAAATTCATCACTGATGCGTTTAATCGGGCCATGGTTGGTTGAAATTCCTGCTCCTTATAGCGCAGTCCCCCCAAAAACATCGATAGCCCCATTACTAACAATAGATTCCCAATAATCGAACCTGTAATACTCGCTTTCACGACGCTAGTAAAGCCTGCATTTAAAGCCACGATCGCAATAATTAACTCCGTGGCATTGCCAAAGGTTGCATTTAACAAGCCACCCCATGACGGACCTAAAACCACTGATATTTCTTCGGTTGCCGTACTGAGCCAACCAGCCAAGGGCAAAATGGCGATCGCTGAAGTCACAAATATCAATGTGGAATTCCATCCTAGTAAATGACCGATTACGGAAATCGGCACAAACGCAAGTAAACCAAAGGAGAAGATTTTCTTAAACATAATCAGTCGTTTTAGCGTCAAGGCTAAATATACCTTAATCTTTAGGAATCTGATTCGGACTCCCCTAAAGATTACGATAAAATACGTAATCCGAGAGCTTACTCCTCATCTGGATTAGGACAACAATAAGAGAATGACGGCGCTTCACATATGTACCACTAAAAGATGAGTTGCGGCGCGAAGCGCCGCAACTCATCTTTTGGGTTACTAACTCAAGGTAAAATGAAAATGCTAAGTAGTTCAGCATAATTAAAAACTAAAACCAGAGAGAGTACCGCCCGCATAGCGGTCAGTACTCTCTTCTAGGCTTTAAGTTTACCCGTGCTTACCTATTTATATGCGCCGTAATTTTATAGGAACCCTATGACCGAACTTACCGCAGAACAACACCGTATCAAGATGCAACGTCGTCAAGAAATTCAGCATCAGCGGGTCGCCGAGCGTAACCTCGAAAAAGGGCTAATCATCATCAATACTGGTGATGGCAAGGGCAAAACTACTGCTGCCTTAGGGATGGTATTGCGATCGCTAGGACATGGGTATAAAGTGGCGATCATTCAATTTATCAAGGGCGCGTGGGAACCTGCGGAAAAACTTGTATTTTCTATGTGGCAAGAGCAGTTGGTTTTTCAGGCTCTCGGTGATGGCTTTACATGGGAAACTCAAGACCGCGATCGCGATATTGCCAAAACGCAAGAAGCATGGGAAGTGGGACGCAGCTATATCAAAAATCCCGAATACAAACTTGTCCTACTTGACGAGATAAATATTGCTCTAAAGCTGGGCTATCTCGATGTTGAAACTGTAATTGCTGGGCTTAAGGAAAAGCCTGCTGACTCCCATGTAATTCTCACGGGGCGAGGCGCACCTGCTGAATTAATTGAAGTTGCGGATTTAGTCACCAGAATGGAACTCGTCAAGCATCCTTTTCGAGAACAAGGCGTTAAAGCTCAAGCGGGTATAGAGTTTTAAAATCAACATCCTATGCCGCCTGCTACGCGGGCGGCATAGGATTTTTTTGATAGTACATAAAACCCAAGAAGAGAAGATTGGCGCTTCGCGCCAATCTTCTCTTCTTGGGTTTTGATTTTGTCCTGATCCAGTTGACGGCAGCTATACTTATAGCTGCCGTCAACTGGATCAGGACATAA
>NZ_ALWB01000122.1 GCF_000332215.1 Pseudanabaena biceps PCC 7429 | reverse complement strand
ATTGGCGGCGCGAAGCGCCGCCACTCTCCATTTTGGTTTTCTGTATATAGACAATTCTTGCGGTTTATGTCCTAGTACAGTGACAGATACAGTGACAGTGACAGCTATAGATAGGAAAACGTCATAAGTAACTCAGCATAAAACCCTAAAACCTGCTGTGCACGCTGCGCGTGCGCCGCAGGTTTTAGGGTTTTATATTTAATTAAGCCCACTTACTTATATTTATATATATTTCTTAATCAATTCTAATAAATATCAGGCTGGCTTAGTAGGTCTGTAGCATATTTATTGCTAGAACGTAAATGTGGTACGGATAACTCCTACCGTTGCCGTGGTATTAGTGCTCACGCCTTCAGGATTAAACACCCAAAAGATCCCAGGCGTAATACTAATGTTTGGACTAACTCGGTAACGGTAGAAGATTTCTAGATGATAAGGAGTCGTATTCACCTTTCCTAAATCTGCGGAACCGCTCACGGATGTACGGTTAAGGGGCTGTCCAAATAGAATGCTAGCAGCACTACCTTCACTGAATAGATCGTTGAAGGTTAAACCTGTGATCCAACTGGTGAAAGTGGTCGATGCTGACGTATTGACTGCATCTGCAAAAATTACAGTTCCCCAAGTGTGGAACGTGATTTTGGGTGTGACTTTCCAAGCTAAATTACCGCCAATAGAATTAGCTCTAATCGAGGTAACACCGCTAGCATTAATCGACTCTGTCGCCGTAGTAACTAAGCCTGTGCCCAGAGTATTAGATTGGTGGTATGTATTGGTATAGGTAATAGAAGCGTCGAGATTGTCCGCAGGCTTAAATAGCAACTGCACTAGTGCAATCGTCGAACCGCCAAATAGCCCTCCTTGTCCTCCAAGAGTGGCATCCGCAGGTCTAGAAGATCCATAACCTGCTTGGATTTTAAATCGATCTGTCACTTTCCAGTCAAAGGCAACTAGAGAAGATGTACCTGCAATCCGCATGAGGGGATCAAAGCGCCCAAAACGAGAGATAGAACCTTGACCATTACTGGCAACTGGCGAGAGCACGGTAAAGAATTCGTCTGGGAAACTAATAGGAGCAATGTAAAGGGTAACCTTGTCATCAAAAATCGGAAACTTATAATCGAGAAGACTCAGAGCAAAGGAATTATCGATAAAAGAAGTGGCAGGCCCAGGACCGATGCGGGCGGTATTTGTACCTAGCGCCCCAGCAAGGCTATTGGCAGTCGTATTGCTTGCGGCTGCAAGGTTATTGCTAGCTTCTAGACGAGTTCTTAGGAGATCTTTTCCCGTAAAGCTTGTATTGAGAACAAGTCTTGTACGATTTCCTAAGGTGACATTTGAACTGACATTACTTGCGCCTCCACTCCCTGCTGTGGCGGAGAAAATCACTTCTCCTGTAAGTTTTGTAGTGGTAGAAAATTGCTGCGCTTCTAACTTGGCAGTTTTGGCATCAAGGGCATCAACACGACCCCGTAAAATAGCAAGCTCTGCGGCAAATTCTTCTTGCAACTTTTGCAATGTGGCTAAATCAGCTTTGCTAACTTTATCTGCTAGCCCTGCGGAGATAATTTCATTGATTTTGTCAAGGCAGGCATTTAAGCCAGCGGCAAATTCATAACGGCTGGTAGCTTGTTTGCCGCGAAAGGTGCGATCGGGATATCCTGCAATACAGCCATAGCGCTCAACGAGAGATTGCAAGGCGGTGAAAGCCCAATCCGTTGGCTTAACATCGCTGAGCTGGGATACAGAAGTGACATTTTGGGCGAGTGGTTGGGGTTCAGCATCTAGACGAATTTCCTTATAAGGATCGTTACTATTTGCCAGAGGTATTTTTGTTTCTGCGTGCGTAAGACTTGGTGATACTACCAAGGTTGCGAAAAATGACAAACTAGCTAGAACATTGAATGGAGAGTTTTTAGCCTTAAACATCGAAGAATTCACCTCTGATACACCTAGTTTATAAGGGTAAACTTGTTAACCTTGGATGTCAAAGCAATATTTGGCTGATATTTTAATTCAGTATTTAATTCAGTAGTTATAGCAATTCACTAAAGTGTTGTCACACTTTAGTGAATTGCTATAACTACCTCCCTTCCCAGTAAAGAATTAGACGTTGCGTCGCGAAGCGACGCAACGCTAATTATTGGTTTTTGATGTCTATTTCTTTGGTGATAGTTAATTGCCAAACATCATTGGCTCAAGTTGCGCTTGATCCAATGATGTTTGGGTTTGATTTTTGATTTTGATTCTATTCTTTAGCTTTATCCTTAGATTTCCCAATGGGTAAAATATGTAAGAGTGAAGGAATGACTGAAATTACTACGATCGCTAAGGTGATTGGCAAGATATAGCGATCGGCATTAGGAATACTTTTTCCCAATAGAAAGCCTAGGATTGTTAAACCAAACGTCCAAAGTAATCCCCCTAATAGATTGTATTTAATAAATGTGGGATAGTGCATTTTGCCGATACCTGCCACTATGGGAGCAAAGGTTCTGACTACTGGCAAAAACCTTGCCAAGATAATTGTTTTGCGCCCGTGGGTTTCGTAAAAACTTTGTGCTTTCAATAGATGCTTTTTGTGAAAAAAACGTGAGTCTTCTCTATTGAATAACCTGTAACCAAAGTGGCTACCCGTTGCATAACCAACGTTATCCCCTAATATGGCGCATATAAAACAACCGACTATTAGCATCACTATATTCAACAATCCCTGTGAAGCTAAAAAACCTGAGGCAAATAGTAAAGAATCTCCTGGTAAGAAAAAACCAATTAATAGTCCTGATTCTGCAAAGGTGATTGCCCAGATCGCTAAATGTCCACCCCAGAAGCCCAGAGACTGTACTAATTGCTGTGGTTCTAAAAAGTTCACGCTTGCCTGTAGCCTCTTCTAGAAATTTTTAAATATTCTAATTGAACATTCTAAGAGATAAGTAGCTGGGTACAATTAAATATAGAACCCCAAAAGCTGTAGCGCACGCACAGCGTGCGCTACAGCTTTTGATTCTGGATTTTAATTATGTCCAGCCATATGCCCAGCCACTTAGCGGTGAGAGTTTATGCTCGCAGATCAATTGCCACAATGGTTGGAATTGGCGCTCCAAGAGATTTACAAGGGTAAATTGCCCAGTTATATTCCCCTTTTAGCACAGGCAGATCCCCGCACGATCGCGATCGCCATTCAGTCTATAGATGGTAATCCTCTGATGGCAGGTGATACGACCGCCACTTTCCCGTTAATGAGTGCGATCAAACCATTTTTATTACTTTACCTATGCGAAAATTTTGATAAAGAAACTGTTTTTCAGATGGTTGATGCTGAACCCAGTACTGAGGCTTTTAATGCCATACCCGATGGCAAGCCGAAAAATCCCATGATTAATAGCGGGGCGATCGCTCTTTCTTCGTTATTGACCTCCTCGGAAAATCTGCAAAATTGGCTCAACCAGCGATCGGGCGCAAATTTGATCCTCGATTTTTCAATGCTCTCTTCGGTGAGATCGGTGCCAAATCGCCGTAATTTAGCGATCGCTTCACAACTTACCTCTTTAGGAATAGTCTCAAATTCTAGTCAAGCCCTCAGGGTTTATGAAGAAATCTGTTGTTTGCGGGGTAACGTACAGGATCTCGCCAAAATTGGGGGTTTATTGATTGATACACAGCGATCGCCACATATCCCGATGGTTTTAGAAATCATGCTGCGCTGTGGGATGTATGAGGGCTCCGCCGCATTCGCGCAGGATGTGGGATTAGCGTCTAAGTCCAGCGTTAGTGGTGCTTTGTTATCGATTATTCCCGATCGCGCTGTCATTGCCTGTTATAGCCCCGCCCTTGATGCGATCGGCAACTCGGTTGCTGGGCTATTTCTCGTCCGAAAGATTAAAAACTATATTCTGGAATTGGGGCATGGAGTGTCCGAATCTTCAATAAAAAATTGAATTTTTTAATAGATCTTCGCGATCGTGTATATACAGCTACCTTTATCCGATAAAATTAAAAACGCTAAAAAGTTTTCGGTTGTAAGCAGTAGAGAATAAGTAAATGAGTACCTTTGAGAAAGTTCAAGAGATCGTTGCATCCCAATTAGGCGTTAAACCAGAAGAAGTTAGACCAGCAGCTAGCTTTGCAAACGACCTTGGCGCTGACTCTCTCGATACCGTCGAACTAGTTATGGCCCTAGAAGAAAAATTCGGCGTGGAGATCCCCGACGAATCCGCAGAAAAAATTATCACTGTGCAAGATGCGGTTGATTACATTGACAGTCAAAAGGCTGCTTAAGCAATTGTTTTAGATTAAAGCTTTGTTGCTCGGCGACAAAGCTTTTCTGTTCTTAAAATTTTTGATCTATTGATTCCAAACGAAATGCAAAACCCTCAGCCCCTCTATCGCGTCGTTGTCACTGGACTAGGTGCAATCACACCGATCGGTAACACGGTCGAAGAATACTGGCAAGGTCTAGTCGATGGCAAAAATGGGATTACCGAAATTACCCGTTTCGATACCACTGACCATGAGTGTCGAGTCGGTGGCGAAGTGAAAGATTTCGATCCCCTAGCCTACGTCCCCGCCAAAGAAGCGCGACGGATGGATCGCTTTGCTCAATTTGGCGTAAGTGCTAGTATCCAAGCGCTCCGCGATGCCAACCTCGAAATAACCCCTCTAAATGCCCCCCAAGTCGGTGTTTTGTTGGGTACTGGCATTGGCGGATTACAAGTACTTGAGGATCAGCACGAAATTATTCGCACCAAGGGGCCAACTCGCTGTAGTCCATTCATGATCCCGATGATGATCGGTAATATGGCGGCAGGTTTAACGGCAATCCATACAGGAGCACAGGGACCTAATTCCTGCACGGTCACAGCCTGTGCAGCGGGCTCTAATGCGATCGGTGATGCATTCCGTTTGGTTCAAAGTGGCTTTGCTCAGGCGATGATCTGTGGCGGCACTGAGGCAGCCATTACCCCTCTAGGCTTTGCTGGGTTTGCTTCGGCAAGGGCTATGTCTCGCCGCAATGACGATCCTGCCCATGCCTCGCGTCCCTTTGACAAAGACCGTGATGGTTTTGTAATGGGTGAAGGTGCGGGAATATTGATTATTGAGAATCTAGACCATGCTCTGGCAAGGGGAGCCAAAATCTATGCCGAAATCGTGGGCTATGGCTGTACTTGTGATGCCTACCACATGACTTCACCTTCTCCCAATGGTGAGGGAGCTGTCAGAGCCATGTCTCTAGCCCTTAAGGATGGCGATATTACACCTGAGATGGTGGATTATATTAACGCTCATGGTACAAGTACTGCAGCAAATGATAGTACTGAGACCAAGGCAATCAAAAAAGTCTTAGGTGATCACGCCTACAAGGTTGCGGTTAGTTCTACTAAGTCGATGACGGGGCATTTGCTCGGTGGCTCTGGTGGTATTGAGGCAGTCGCCACTGTCTTGGCTGTAAAAAATGATATTGCACCGCCAACGATGAACTTAGAAAACCCCGACGAAGAATGCGATCTCGATTATGTCCCTAACAAGTCGCGCCCAATGACTATTAATGTAGCAACCTCTAATTCTTTCGGTTTTGGCGGTCATAACGTCACGTTAGTTTTCAAAAAATACCAATAACAAAAGGGGGCGCAATGCGCCCCCTTTTGTTATTTAACATGAGTTCGGGATAATTTGAAACGGGCTTTGAGAAAGGATTTGGGTAGCAAATCCTTTCTCAAAGCCCAAAAGTAAAAGCCTTGCGTAGCAAGGCTTTTACTTTTGGGCTTTTAAAATTTGCTAGCTTAACCCGAACTACTTAGCTTTTGTATAGCTATAGTTACTGCTCAGCAAGATTGTCAATTTTTTCACGAATCGATAGTTGGACTAAAGACCGAATCAGGGAAAGTCCCGAAAACCCTGCGGCAACAAAAGTGGCGATCGCCCAGCCAGTATATAAGCCTGTACCCAACAATAACACGACACCAGCAAGGACTAAAAATCCCGTTAAACAAGCATAAATCAAGGCTTTAACAGCAATATTAATCCGCTTGAGGGTGCGATCGCTTTCTGAAGACTTGACTTGAATCATTAATTCACCACGCTCGATCCGCTCCTCCAATCGCTCCAACAAAATTTCCATGCGACTGGGCTTGTTGATCTGATAGACTAAAAAATCTTTAGCTTGCTGAGCCAAAGCACCAAGGGTATTACCGCGACCTCTAGTCAGGACGATACTTTTTACAAAGGGTTGAGCGGCAGTGGTGAAGTTATATTCTGGATCGAGAATCCGCGCAATCCCGTCAAGGGTCGTTAATGATTTGAGTAGATAGGTCATTTGAGGTGGTAAACGGAAGGGTTGCTTCTCAAAGATTGCCACCACTTCGCCTTTAATTTGCTCGAACTCGTAAATATTGACAGGTCTTTCGGTGAAACGATCTAGGACAAATTTCAACATTCGCTTGATCGGACTCATGTCCGCAATGGGCTCGATGAAACCCATGCTCATTAAGGTATCAACGACTTCGTTAGTATCTTTACGCAAAACCGCAAAGAAAGTTTTCACCATTTGATCCTTTGCCATGGTTTTTACCTCGGCCATCATGCCGTAGTCATAGAAGATGAGACTTCCATTCGGACTGACGGCTAAATTTCCGGGATGGGGGTCGGCATGAAAAAATCCATCTTGGAGTAGTTGTTTGAGATAACAACAGATTCCTAATTGGTTGATCTCTTTGGGATTTAATCCGCAGGCTTCTAGGGCTTGGCGATCGTCTATCTTGATACCTGGAACGTACTCTAGGGTCAAAACCATAGAAGTAGAATAGTTCCAATAGATCTTGGGAACGACAATTCTTGGATAACCTTCAAAATTTTTGCGGAAGCGATCGGCATTACTAGCTTCGATCGCATAATCAATTTCTTGATAGAGGATAGTAAAAAATTCGTCGTAAATCCCTTCAAGATTATATTTGCGCGTCCAGCTAAAATAACGTCGAAAGACTTTCAGAAGCTTGCCAACAGCAAGTAAATCGAGATCGAATAGTTTTTTTAGCCCTGGACGCTGTACTTTAACGACCACTTCTTCCCCCGTATGGAGTGTGGCGCGATGCACCTGACCGAGACTAGCTGCAGCAAGCGGAACCTCATCAAAATCACGATAGATATTATAGAGAGATTTTCCCAATTCGAGCTCGATAATCTCTCTGGCTTCCTTACCACTGAATGCAGGTACTTTATCTTGAAGTTGAGCCAAGGTGCTGATATATTCTGGCGGCAACAAATCGACGCGCGTCGATAGAGATTGACCAATTTTGATAAATGTGGGACCTAGTTCGAGCATATTGCGAACTAGCCACTCTGCTCTTTTAATGCGAGTCCGTGATGTATTGTTTTGCCAAAATTTATCCCACCAGATAAAAAATAGAAATGTAAATGCGGCTAAAAAAACTTCACGTTGGCGGGCAAGAGAAGAGCTTTTCCCTCTCTGCCAGCGTAGTTTTTTTGGTGAGGATGGGGCGATCGCAGACATATTTAGTCAATATTAGCAATGCTAACTAGCAGCGCTGTGATTATATTACCCAATTACCGCTTAAAAAGTAGAGGGCAGCACCCTTTATTCAGATTATTCAGAAAAGCGCCCCCATCTGTATAGCTACATTCGCTTGACTTAGGACAAATCAAACCCCAAGAATGGATTGGCGGCGCGAAGCGCCGCCAATCCATTCTTGGGGTTTATGTCCTAGTAAGTAGCTAGGCATAAGTAAACTTAAAACCTAGAAGAGCATACCGCCCGCGCAGCGGGCGGTATGCTCTCTGGTTTTGGTTTTTAATTATGCCGAACTACTTACAGCGACAGCTATATCTGGCTGTATCGATACAGCCAAAAGGGCAAGACTTTGATATGGTTATCTTTAATGGCGATCGCCAAAGCATGACCCAGAACATGACCCAAAGCATGACCCAGAGCATGACCCAGAGCATGACTATGTGCAGTACTTTTCAGAGCTAAGCAATCCACAAATTTTAGGAAAATCTTCACCTTTGAAGCTTTCCTCAAAAAAATGGGTTTGAGATTGTTGCTTTGCGATGTATATATAGACTTGGGATTAAAAATCTATATCCGTTCAAATCATTCCTAGAGGTAACCTAATGGGTGAAATCACCAGAGATGAAATCCGCGAACGCTTAGGCAATATCGATCAAATTCGCGATATCATTTTCGGCGCACATTTGCGCGAATATACCAGTCGGTTAGATAAGGCAGAGTCTGATATTTCGGCTATTCAGCAAGATGTACGCGATCGCCTTAACGATTTAAAGTCAGCTTTAGCAGGTGAATTACGCGCGGCCGTTGAGTCCATTGATAAGCGCCTAAAAACCATTAGTGCATCAACTCAAGAAGAGGCTGCCGATCTCCGCCAACAGTTCGATCGCATTAATCGCAAATTCACCAATAGTATTGAAACCCTTGATGAAGCGGTTGAAGCCCAAAGGGTAGCATTGCGTGACGAACTGGCTGAAACGAGAGATAACCTGCAAAACGATAATCGCGAACTGCGATCATTAGTTTTAGAAGAGCTAGACCGCCATTTTTCAATCCTACGTGAAGATAAACTCTCCAAAGATGATATGGCTGAGTTACTGTTTGAGTTAGGTATGCGCCTTAAGGGATCTGAATTTGTCCCCGAACTACGTGAGGCTGCTGAAGAACAAGTGGAAGAAAAATACGAACGTATCAGTATTGTTGAAACAGAACCCAAAATAGATCGCGCAGCCTCATCTACTCCTAGCACCGCTGCAAGTACAAGTAGCACTTCTGCCAAAACCGCAGCGCGGGCAAGAACTTCTAAGGCTTAGATCGATCACAAGATAATAGATCTAAGTAGTTCCAGTAGTTCGGCATAAGTAAACTTAAAACCCAGAAGAGCATACCGCCCGCGCAGCGGGCGGTATGCTCTTACTGGGTTTTAGTTTTTCTACCGTCAACTGTATCCCCAAAGAGGGTTGCCGCGCGGAGCGCGGCAACCCTCTTTGGGGGGTAACAAGACTGGCGGCAGCTAGCTATACAAGTTGCCCCTAGTGAATGCTAGATATTTCAACCCGTTTTTGCATCAGCATTGAAATTGGGTTACCCATAGTCAGGATGACAAAATAAGTAAACCCAAAAGATGAATGGCGGTGCTTTGCACCGCCATTCATCTTTTGGGTTTTGGATCCTCAGCAAAACTTGCATTGCTATAGCAAAGCGCTATAGTTAGAAAAAGCCACCATTTAAACAGTATGTCAGAGCGGAAGAGTAACCCCAGCAATAATGCTCTCAGCGAAGTTGAGAAGTTTTTACTCCTACTCTCTGACCTAAATATCATTGAGTCTGACCATGCTAAAAATATTCCAGCTCAACCCCAAAGAGCTAATTTACCTCCCTTAGATAAAGGGCTAGATAAAGGGCTCTATACGGAAGAATTTCCAACTAGTAGCAACAATGAAAGGACTCCTAAAGCATCCGTTAATAAATCCAATAATGCGTCCAATCGATCGATTAAGTCTAATGAGATTGCCAGCATCAAAGTCCCAGATGAAGAGATTTCAGAATTAAGGCGATCGCCTGTAACCTATTCTTTTCCCAGCCTCCTCGACGAACTACCATTTTTGCAAGAGTCTAAACCTCTGACAAATGGATTTATACATAGTGAAGAAGATCTTCAAATAGAAGAACAGGCGTTAGAAGCAGCAGATCCTTTGGAGATGGAATCTGTAAACCACGAACCAGTAGAATTCTCAAACTCTGTCCGCAAAGAAGAGGCAGAGACAGTACACCTAATCCAAAGTCTCCT
This sequence comes from Pseudanabaena biceps PCC 7429, assembly GCF_000332215.1. Taxonomy (GTDB): domain Bacteria; phylum Cyanobacteriota; class Cyanobacteriia; order Pseudanabaenales; family Pseudanabaenaceae; genus Pseudanabaena; species Pseudanabaena biceps. Next base: position 7,013 of record NZ_ALWB01000122.1, on the reverse strand, counting down.
CTTAGGAATTGACCAACCCTCCCATAGTTCTTCTCAACCATCTCAAGAAATCGAGCGGGAAATAGATCGAAAATCTCCTCGAACTGGGCTAGCAAATAACCAATCCCCAATTAATCAATCCCCAAATACCCCAAATATCCCAAATATCCCAAATATATATTTGGGGAGCCCATCCGATGATGCCGAGGCTTTACATCTTTTACAAGATATTTTAGTTGTTCCAGAGATCGAAGACCTGCGCAGCTTTAAGATTTCTGTCGAGCAGAAATTAGGGATTGTGGAAAGTCAAGTCAACAGTCCTGAATTGATGAATAAAATTAAAGATCTAGAGAGTTTAGTTCAACATGCATCCCTCGATCTCAGTAATTTTGGTTCCAAACTTTTAGAAATTGGTACCGAACAAGATAACATTCCCACCGAAATCGCTAATGTCAGAGAAAGAGTCGCTCAGTTAGAAAATCGAATTTATGAACCACAAGAACTAGTCCAGTTGTTATTGCCAATCATTGCCGAACTGCTCAGCCTAAAAACGAGTGAATCTAGAGAGGAGATGTGTCAAGCAATCACGCCCATTATTGCTGAGGTGATTTTTGAGCGATCGCAACTGGATCGATTATCAATGAGTCATGCGATCGCTGATTTACTACCCAATGCGATTAGCGAACAAATTCGTAATAGTCCAGAACAAATTGCTAAAGCGCTTGGTCCAGAAGTTGGCGCGGCTATTCGCGAACAAATTCGCATCGATCGCGATGAGATCGTTGATTCCCTTGCCCCAGAGATGGGTTCGGCAATAAAGCGACAGATCGACCTAGAGCGCGACGCAATGGTAGATGCGCTTTATCCTGTGATTGGCAATACCATCGCTAAATATTTTGCTGAAGCCATTAGGTCTATTAATGAGAAAGTCGAACAAACCTTTAGCTTAGAGGGGCTACAGCGAAAAATGCGGGCGAAAATCCGTGGTGTTTCGGAAGCAGAGCTAATTTTAAAAGAATCCGTTCCCTTTGAAGTCCAAGCGATATTTCTAATCCATAATCTGTCGGGGTTAGTCATAATTGACATTCAACAGAGCGATCTCTATTCCCATGCCGATCCCATCGATGCTGACATGCTCGCAGGGATGTTGACTGCTATCCGTAGCTTTGCCAGTGAATGTATATCGCGCTCGGAAAGGACGACGGAACTCGATGCAATTAATTATAGTGGTTCCAAAATCCTGCTAGAGGTGGCAGGATATTGCTATCTTGCGGTAATTATTGAGGGTGAACCCGATCTCAAATTAGTGACCAAAATTCGCGATGTCTTCGGTCAAGTCGTCCAAGTCCATGGCGAAAGCTTTAAAGAATTTGATGGCGATACTAGCCTTGTCGATCCTGAGATTGCAATTGCTCTCAAAACCTTGATGGAGGTCGAGCAGCCTAAGGATCCCAATAAACCCTTGAAGGGGTTGATATTTATGGGATTGGCGATCGCCGCTTTAATTTTTGTACCCATTGGAATATATCAATCCCAGTCTATTCGCGATCGGCAAATCGAAGCCAAAATATTAGAAGCCCTCGCCAGCACTCCTGAGCTAGCGGTTTATCGCCTCAATGTAAATGTTAATGGCGATCGCCTCAGCTTATCTGGCAAATTGCCCAATCAATACCTACGCAATCGGGCAATCCAAGTGGCAACTACTTCCACAACCACCGAAAAAGCCATCACCAAAATTGATAATCACATCTACACAGTCAATATCCCCCCCGATCCCGAACTAGTTGCCAATGAAGTCCAACGCCTCACAAAAGTACTCAACTATACGCAAGGAATCAATATTCAAAGCGAGTTTAAAGATGGCCAAGTAACCATAACTGGTCAAATCGATCACCCTCGTCTCATCCCTAAAATCACAGAAACATTTACAAAAATTGCAGGAGTCACCACTGTTAGTAATGCCGCCACACTGCTGATGCCCAAACTAACGACAAAGATCTACTTCCCATTTAAGATAACCACTCTACAACCCAGAGACAGCGAAAAGCTATTAGAAGTTCAAGCTTTTTTGGATCTATACCCAGACTACGATCTCCAGATTTTCGCAAAAAGTGATAGTATTGGCGATCGCCTGATCAACTATGAGTTAGGGATGAAACGCGCTCGTGCGGTACGTGAAGCCCTATTACAAAGAGGAGTAAATGCTAAACGATTACATATTTCTGGAATAATGGATATATCTGTGAAGCAGTCCTCTGACCAAATTTTAAGGTGGGTAGAGTTTCAACCTATGTTAAAGCCAATGTCTACATCAAATTAAATGCATTCTCCTGCTAAAGTTATTTCTCAAAAAATATGTCTTATTGGCGATTTTGGGGTTGGTAAAACTAGCCTAATTCGGCAATTTGTAGATCGTCAATTTAGTGACAAATATTTATCAACTGTGGGGGTAAAGATATCACGCAAACTCGTATCTATTGCTAAATCCGCTAATGATTCCACAGCAGAATCAAAACAAATACAATTAATTATTTGGGATATTGAAGGTAGTACTCGGTTTAAGGCGATCGCGCCTAGCTATCTGCAAGGAGCAAGAAGCGCACTCATTGTGGGAGATGTTACCAGACCATCAAGCATACAAAGTTTAAGAGAACACGTACAACTTTTCCAATCAATTAATTCTAAGTCAAATCCAATTATTGCGCTGAACAAAATTGATTTAATTGAGAACCATGAAAGAGAGAACCTATTAAAATCTATCTCGACAGAATTTACGAGCCTCAGTTTATCTATCCATGCAACATCAGCCAAAACAGGTGAAGGGGTTGATGAAATATTCCATCAATTAGCACACCAGATTCTGATGCTAGAATGAAGATACAATTTTGACTCCTAAGTATCAGTATAAATCCAAGTAAAAATATCCCAAAGAATATTTGATGTTCTTTCCCATCATTAACTGCTATGAAACAGTCAAAACTTCTCAAAAAACTTCTTACTGCTTCAGAACGCTCATTCATCACGATCGATCGACAGTTGATAATTACTGATACCTCCTACGGAGCCGAGAGATTTTCTGAATATCCTTTTGAGTCCCTATTAAACAAAGATATTCGCCAAGCATTTCCAGAAACCATCGGTTTAGAAGAATCTTTTCAGAGTATTTGGCTAAATCAAGTTACTAGTTTTGAAATTAAGGGGGTTTGTCGCTCTACGGATCCTCAAAAGCCCCTATATTTCAACTTCTATATTATTGGTACTAACGAGTTAGAAGAAGAAGACAAAAATATTATTATCTGTATTGAAGATTGTACGGATATGATGATCATGTCTCAGGAATTAATGCAGAGAGCGAACGAATCTGAACTTCTAGCTAATGCATTACAAAACTCCAAGGAATATATTGATAGAATTATCTCAGCCATGGCTGATGCCTTGATCGTAACCGATCATCAAGGAAAAATTAAAACGGTAAATCCTGCGGCAATCAACCTATTTGGTTATGATTATAATAACTTAGTAAATTGTTCAATTTCTTCAATATTTAAAGATCCCAATCAGCTCGATTTAATCCATCAAAATTATCTGGATAATCAATTAAATAACGAACAATCTCAAGCGAACAATCGCTATTTTGCCAATATTGAAATACTATGTCTATCAAAGGCTCATGAGGAAATCCTCATCTCATTTTCCTGCTCCACAATCCATAATTATCAGTCGGAATACAATCTCCAAAGAAACCATGATTTTGTCTATGTTGGGCGGGATATTACGGAACTTAAGCGCAAAGAACAAGAATTATTAGCCGCTAGACAGTTTGCGGAGCAATCGAATCGGGCTAAAAGCATTTTTTTAGCAAATATGAGCCATGAAATTCGGACTCCAATGAATGGGGTTTTAGGGATGACCGATCTATTGCTTAGTACTACTCTGGACGATCGGCAGCAGGACTTTGTGGAAAACATTCGACTGAGTGGCAACCTGCTCCTCAGTTTGATCAATCGCATTTTGGACTTGTCAAAGCTAGAAGAAGGAGAATTACAATTAGAAAGCCTACCTTTTAATCTAGAACAATGTATCGAAGAAATTCTCGAACTGTTTGGCTTGCAAGCCCACAATCAAAGCTTAGAGATTAATGCATCCTTTGAAGAGGATTTGCCAAGGCTCTTAATGGCTGACACCGTCAGGTTTCGCCAAATCATGATGAATTTAATTGGCAATGCCATTAAATTTACCTCTGAAGGCGAAATCGTCGTACGCATCGAACGCGATCGCGATTTTGAAAACAAAAAATCCCTAGAGCAAGCCTCCCCATCACAAATCTATTTGCGTTTTTCAGTTATTGATACAGGCATTGGCATCCATCCATCCAATCAGGACAAGCTATTTAAACCCTTTTCTCAAGTTGATACTTCCACCAATCGCCGTTTTGGAGGCACAGGTTTGGGATTAGCGATCAGCCGTCAGTTGGTGGAACTAATGCAAGGAGAGATCGGCATATCTAGCCCAGTTGACAACGATCGCGGTACTTGCTTCTGGTTTGTACTTCCTTTCACGCTTCAGACAAACCAAGAATCGTCATCCTTGGTTTACGATCGCCAATCCTTAAGCGATCGTCATATTTTGGTAGTTGATGCCAATCAATATGCCCGTAAGACTATTCGCTATTACCTTACTAAATTTGGCGCGAATATCCATGAAGCCTCTAGCCTCCCCGAAGCGATCGCCTATTTGGATCATGGGCAAAATCAAAATCACAATAATAATCACAATATTGATGCGGTTCTCATAGATTGGCGATTAACAAATTTCAATGGAACTGAGGCAATTCGCCAGATCCATAGCAAAGAAAAATTTATCAATTTACCCATAATTGCCCTATTAACAGCCAATCGTCAGGGCGAGACGCAGACAGCTCTTGATCAAGGATTTTGTGGGTATGTCACCAAACCATTTAAAAAGCAACGACTCTTAAAAGCCCTATTTTTAGCCTTGGGATTAAATATCCCTAATCCCAGTATTCCTACCACGGCTAGTTCCATTTCATCTAGAGAGAATCAAGAAGAAGCGATTCTTATGGAGAAGTTAAGAAGTTTAAGAATTCTATTAGCCGAAGATAATATCACCAATCAAAAAGTTACCTTAGCCTATCTATCGCAATTAGGTATTCAATCGGATTTAGCCGAAAATGGAGAACAGGTATTACAGTTAATCCAAACTAAGTCCTATGACATTATTTTAATGGATTGTCAGATGCCCGTATTAGATGGATATGACACCACTGAAGCTATTCGGCGACTCGAGGCGATTAATCAGACACCTAAACCGATCTTGATCATTGCCATGACTGCCAATGCTTTCACCGAAGATCGCGATCGCTGTCTTGCCATAGGTATGGATGATTATCTGAGTAAACCTATCCGCAAGCAACAACTTAAAGAGGCTCTGGCATACTGGATCAAGTAAACTTAAAACCTAGAAGAAAACCTATGGTGCACGCGCAGCGTGCACCATAGGTTTTCGATCTGGATTGTAATTACTTACAGCACCTTACGCTCAAATCCAAACCAAGAAACTTTTTGAAAGTGTTGCTTTGCAACACTTTCAAAAAGTTTCTTGTGGTTCTTTTGATCGAAAATAGCTGTAGATTAAATAATTAGATTAAATAAAGAGTTGGGTATATTTTGCGAAAAGTCTCATCAAGTGAGACTTTTATGACCTTTTATGACAGAATTTATAAGCACAATGTCAAAAAAGTTTTCGTTTAGATAGCCATCATGCTCAAAGCTGGGATTGTCGGACTACCCAATGTGGGAAAGTCTACGTTATTTAATGCCCTAGTTGCCAACGCCAAAGCCGAAGCAGCAAACTTTCCCTTTTGTACGATCGAACCCAACGTTGGCTCAGTGTCCGTCCCTGACGATCGCCTCACTACCCTCGCCGAAGTCGGTAAATCCGCACAAATTATTCCTACTAGAGTCGAATTTGTCGATATTGCAGGACTGGTCAGAGGGGCGAGTAAAGGAGAAGGACTAGGCAATCAATTTCTAGGAAATATTCGCGTCTGCGATGCGATCGTCCATGTTGTCCGTTGTTTTGAGAATGACGACATCATCCATGTTGAGGCTTCGATCGATCCCGCCCGTGATATCGAAATCATTACCCTCGAACTCGCCCTATCCGACTTGGCTCAGGTCGATCGCAGGATCGATCGCACCCGTAAAGCAGCCCGTGCCGATGCCGATGCTAAGGTCGAATTGGCAGCCCTCGAAAAAGTACGAGAGATCCTTGATGCAGGCAAACCTGCTCGTCTTGCCAATCTGAATGATGAGGAAAAAGCAGCAATTTCGGTATTGCAATTACTCACCCTTAAACCCACAATTTATGCCGCCAATGTCTCGGAAGACGATCTCGCCACAGGCAATGCTTTTGTTGAGAAGGTAAAAGCGATCGCAGCGGCTGAAAATGCTGAGGTAACTATCGTTTCCGCCCAAGTCGAATCCGAATTACTAGAGCTACCCGATGAAGAGCGTCAAGATTTCTTAGAATCCCTTGGAGTCAAAGAGGGCGGATTAAAATCCTTAATTCGCGCCACTTATCATCTCTTAGGACTGCGTACCTACTTCACAGTTGGTCCCAAAGAAGCGCGGGCCTGGACGATTCATGCAGGCATGAAAGCCCCTCAAGCCGCAGGAGTAATTCACTCTGATTTTGAGAAAGCCTTTATTCGTGCCGAAACTGTTGCCTTTAAAGACCTTGTGGACTGCGGCTCCATGAGTGCCGCCCGTGCCAAAGGACTGCTCCGCAGTGAAGGGAAAGAATATATTGTCCAAGAAGGTGATGTAATTTTATTCTTAACCAGTGCATAAGGGACTTGCGATTTAATGAAGTACCAAATATAAAACCAGAATCGGTGGCGCGGCGGAGCCGCGCCACCAATTCTGGTAAATCTGGATTGGTATCTTATTTTCTCGCAAGTCCCTTAGCTGAGCCAAGTCCCTTATACCAATTCACGAAAGTGTGACAACTAC